>JALUXH010000277.1 GCA_027019065.1 Anaerolineales bacterium | reverse complement strand
GCCGTGCAGACGATATCCGGCTCCACATCCCAGTGCTGAATGGCCCACCACTTGCCGGTGCGCCCCATGCCTGCCTGCACTTCGTCGTCAATGAGCAGGATGCCGTATTTGTCGCACAACTTCCGCAGGGCGGGGAAAAAGCCATCGGGCGGGACGACATAGCCGCCTTCCCCCTGGATGGGTTCCACAATGATGCCCGCAACCTCGTCGGGGGGGACGACTTTATCCAGAATTTGCTCTTCTATGTAACGCACCACGGTTTCGCCGTAATCTTCGCCGGGTTTGGAAACCAGCACCGGGCGGTAGGCATCGGGGTAAGGGACATGAATCACGCCGGGCATCCAGGGGTAATAGTTGGCGCGATAGCGGGCCTTGCTGGCGGTAAAAGCCAGCGCGCCCATCGTGCGCCCGTGAAAAGCACTCAGGAAGGCAATGAAAAACTTGCGTTGGGTATAGTTTTTCGCCACTTTGAGCGCGGCTTCCACACTTTCGGCGCCCGAGTTGGCCAGGAAGACCATCGCCGGCTCTTCAAACGGCGCGATATCGTTCAGGCGCTCGCCGACCCGCGTCCAGAGTTCGTGGTAATAGTCGGCGGAGATATGGAGGAATTTCTCGGCCTGTTCCTGAATGGCCTTGACCACTTTGGGGTGGCTGTGGCCTGTGGAATTGACGGCAATGCCGGCGATTAAATCCACATAGCGGTTGCCGTCCACATCCCACACTTCCGCGCCTTTGCCGTGCGACATGACGAACTCGGCCACACGCGCTGCAGCAGGGGTAATGACTTTCCGGTCGCGCGCTAAAATGGCTTTGGCCTTGGGGCCAGGCACGTTACGCAGTTCCATAGGTCATCTCCTCAAAAACAGAATTGGGGGGGAATGCGCCCGACGGCGCACTGTTCACCAGGCACTGTTCACCGAACACTGTTCACCAGGCACTGTTCACCGAGCACTGTTCACCGAACACTCTCATTATATCAGCCCCGCCGCTTCGGCAAGGCGCGTGGCGTAGCCCTCGGCAAACAGCCCGGGGGTGCCGCCGGTATGCCAGAAGAGCACGGTTTCGCCTTTGCGGAAAGCGCCCTGAGCAGCCAGGTCCAGCAAGCCTGCTGCAGCGCGGCCGGTGTACACCGGGTCAATCAGCAGCCCCTCGGCGCGGGCAAAGCGCAAGATGGCGGTTTCCTCGGCACCGGTCAGCACGCCATAGCCCGGAGCGGCGTAGGCATCTTCCACCAGAATGTCCTCGGGGCGAAAATCGGCAGGCTCGCCGAGCAAGGCGGTGGTCTGGGAAGCCAGCGCCGCAACGCGCGGCTTGAGCACCCCGGCAGGTTCGTCCACACTGACGCCGAGAATGCGCCCCCGAAAGCCCAGCAGGCGCGCCCCGGCCACCAGCCCCGCCTGCGTGCCGCCGGAAGAGGTGGCAAAGACGATGGTGTCGGGCACGACCTCCTGTGCGAGCAGTTCTTCCAGCGCGTAAGCATAGGCTGCCGCGCCCAAAGCGTTGGAGCCACCATAAGGGATAAGGTAAGGCTTGCGGCCGTCGGCGGCGGCTTCTTCGGCCGCGTGCGCCAGGTCGGCATCGCGGCGCTCGCGGGTCGTCCAGCGCACCTCGGCCCCCAACAGGCCGTCCAGCAGCAGGTTGCCGGAAGGTTTGGGCGGCTTCATCAGCACCAGCCGACAGGCCAGCCCGGCCCGGGCAGCCGCGGCGGCGGTCTGGCGGCAATGGTTGGACTGCGCCGCGCCGGTGGTCAGCACCATATCCGCGCCCTGGGCGAGGGCATCGGCAAGCAACAGTTCCAGTTTGCGGGTCTTGTTGCCGCCAAAAGCCAGGCCGGTGAGGTCGTCGCGCTTCACCAGCAAACGGAAACCCAGCGCCGCGCTCAGCCGCGGCAGCGGCATCACCGGCGTGGGCAGGGCAGCAAGAGGGAAACGGGGAAGGGCGTTCATGAAGCACCTCCGGAAAGGGGCAAGAGCATAAGCATTTTATACCACCCTATACCCAACATGATGAGGAGCAATCCCAAAGCAGGCAGGGCGTGAGAAAGGGGGTTTTGAGTCAGGCGCGCCAATGCAATGGCTTGCCACTGGCTCAAAGATACCCCCACGGCAATCAGAAAAAAGGGGCGCGCAAACCGTTGCTCAAGGCGTTTTCGTTGCCAATGCGTGAGGAGCGGCACCAGGGCCAGCAGCACAATGTAAGAATAGTGATACACGGTAGAAGGCACGGCCACCATAAAAGGGAAATAAGCCACAATCTCACTGCCATCGGGGAAGGCCGCAGCGCCTTGCTTGAAATCGGCGTAGAGCACAGGGAAAAGAAGCACGCCGTACAAAACATACGCTGTCAGCGTGGACAGTCTGGCAATGGACGCCGAAGACAAGTGGAGGCCAAGTTCAGAGGCTGCCCCCCAAACCACGAGCGCCAGGGCAGCCAGGCTTCCATTCTCATCCAACCTGAGAAGGTGGGTGCGTTGCGAAACAGCAGCAAGCATCTCTGTGAGCCAGGGCAGCGAAACGATACCCCAGAGAGCAAGCCACAAAAACAGCCACAACAACACCTTTTTCCGGCGGTACAAAATAAGAGGCAAAATCACAAGAGCAGGGTAAATTTTAAAAACAATGGCCAATGAAAACAGCAGCCCCGACAGCCATGCTCTTTTGTTTGTTAGAGAAGCCCAAACGCCGCCCGCCAAAAACAGAAAAACCCACCCATCAATATTTTCGCGTTCCAGAAGAAAATAAAAAGGGTAACTCACCAGCACAAGGAGGAAACCGGCAAGGGGCACTTCTTCCTCACGGGCTAAGCCCCAGGCTTTGGCTATGAGCAAGTAGCCCGCGAAGACCGAAAGGGGGATAAGTGCCAGAAGGAGGACACTGGCTGCTTTCAACCCCAGCAAAGCCAGAGGAATATTCAGGAGCGCCGGAATGGGCGTGGTAACATAGCGCGGCGAGACATAAGGCGTGCCTTTGACGACAAGGTGGGCTGAAGCCCAATAAAAATCCACGTAGTCAAGTCCTGCTTTCCCCAAACGGTAATCAAGGAAGACAAGGGGCTTATCCGTAATCACATGCCCAAGAGCGATGATGCCAAACGAGGCCACTGCCGAAAGGGCGATGGCGAGCGGCGCTTTGAACTTATCCACTTGCATGTTGCGTTTCCTCCACAAGCATCAAGATGCCCGGCTTTCACGCCGCGAACCACCAGTCCCGCCCTTCTGTCAGACCCCAGGCCGTCAGGCGGGGGCGGATAAGTTCCCTGGCGTGGCGCGCCCCCACGGCGACCACGACGGCGGGGTTGCGGGAGCGCGCCCACAGGCCTGGGAGCGCATCGGCGGCGTAAACCGGCCTGCCGCGGCGGGTGCGGCCGATTTTACGCGGGTCAATATCCACAAAAGCCGTCAGCGGCACGCCTTCCCGCAGCAAATGTTTGCTCAGGCGGCGGCCTGCCATGCCCGCGCCCCACACAATCACCGCGTCGCGCCCGCGCAGTGGGCCGCGCGCCAGGTAGTGGGCTTTCAGGCGCAGCAGGTTTTCCAGCGAGGCGCGGCCATCGCTGCGGGTCACACGCTGCGGATGGTCGCGCCAGTCCAGCAGCACGGCGGGCAGTTTGGCAAAGCGCGCCCCGGCCAGGTAAAGCCGCAGCCAGAGGTCGTAATCTTCCAGCCAGGGGGCTTCTTGATAGCCGCCAACGGCCCTCACCGCCGACCGCCGGAACATCACCGAAGGGTGCACCAAAGGGCTTTCAACGAAAATTTCGCGGCGGATGTCGGCGTCGGTGAGCAGGCGGTTTTGCCAGTCCAGGTAGGCTTGCATCCCCCCGGCGCGCAGGCCGTTGGGGTGCAAACGCGCCCGCGTGCCCAGCACAGCCACCTCGGGATGGGCTTCCAGAAAAGCCGCCTGGCGGGCAAGGCGCTCGGGGTGGGCGCGGTCGTCGGCATCCATGCGTGCGACCAGCGGGGCGCGGCAGGCTTCCAGGCCGAGGGCGAGCGCCGCCGCGACGCCGCGGTGGGGCTGCCGCAGCACCCGCAGGCGGGGTTCCCGACGCGCCCAGGCTTCCAGCAGGGCCAACGAGCCATCATCCGAGCCGTCGTCCACGGCAACAACTTCATAATCACGGAAGGTCTGCGCGGCAAGGCTGTGCAGCGCCTCGTCCAGCGTGGCGGCGGCGTTGTAAACCGGCAAAAGTACGGAAACAGCAAAAGTCGGCACGGCCAAAGCCACCTCGGCAGTGTTATACTTTCCCCACCTATTCTACTCCCGGAGGCAGTCTATGGGCTTGAGTTGGGAAGAATTGATGCTGGTTGCGCTGAAGTTCCTGCCCGGCCTCATCGCCGCCATGGTCATGCTGGCAGTGGGCGTGTGGGCCGCAGCATGGCTGGGGAAAATCGTGCAGCGCTGGCTGAAACGCCGCGACACACCGCAGTCCCTGGTCGCGCTGTTTTCCCAAACAGTCCGCTGGGGCACCATCGGGCTGGCTGCCACCATGGCGCTGCAGCAGGTGGGCTTCAACATTACCGCTTTCCTCACCGGCATCGGCATTCTCGGTTTTACGGTGGGCTTTGCCCTGCAGGATGTCAGCAAAAACCTGATGGCCGGTATCTTGCTGCTCTTGCAACAGCCCTTTGACCTGGGGGAAGCCGTCCAGGTCAACGATTTCGCCGGCACGGTGGAGGAAATCAGCCTGCGGGCCACCCGCCTGCGCACTTTTGACGGTCGGGTGGTGTATCTGCCCAACGCCGATGTGTACACCTCGGCCATCGTCAACTTCAGCCGCGCCGACCAGCGGCGGGTAGAAGTGCAGGTCGGCGTAGCCTACAACACCAACCTGGCACACGCCAAAGCAGTGGCGCAGGAAGCCCTGCAAAGCATTCCCGGGCTGAAAAACGACCCCGCCCCGCTGGCCGTTTTCCACACTTTCAACGATGCCTCTATTGACATGAGCATTTACTTCTGGGTTGACCCCGCAGCCACCAGCCTGTGGGAAGCCAAAGATGCTGCCGTGCAGGCCATTTACGACGCTTTCAATCGGGCAGGTATCGA
>JALUXH010000276.1 GCA_027019065.1 Anaerolineales bacterium | reverse complement strand
GGAAGAGACGGTCCTGGGCGTGAATGTAGCCCTGGGCGAAGAACAAATCCCAGGCATTGGAAGCGTAAATGTGCGGCACCCCCCAGCGGTCGCGCACCACTTCAACATCGGAAATCAAGCCCTGGATGCGCTGGTCGCCGGCGATGGGCGGCAGGCGGCGCTTGCTCAGATGATTCAGGATGGCTTTCAGCGGCGGGGTGAGCAGAGGGTGAAACAGGGACATGGGGGAGCCTCCGGATAGTCAGATAGTCAGATAGTCAGGTGGTCAGGTGGTCAGATAGTCGGATAGTCGGGGAGTCGGGCAGTAAGGGAAGGGGGTTATTTTGGGGGAATCTGGCTCAGCACATATTCGGCCAGGGCAGTAATGGTCAGGCTGGGGTTGACGCCGGGGTTGGCAGGCACGATGCTGCCGTCCACCACATAGAGGCCGGGGTAGTTGTGCACCTGGCCGTCCAGCCCGACCACGCCTTCCTGGGCGTCGCGGCCGAAGGGCACGCCGCCCAGAATGTGAGCGGTGATGGGCAGGCCGAGCAGGCTTTCGGCGGCCGAACCGGCCACCATGCCGCCGGTGCGGGCAGCAAAGCGGCGGGCGGCTTCGTGGCCGCCGGGCACGCCCACCGGAATGGGACGCTGCGGGTCGTGCTGCACCACCAGCCCGCGGCGGAAGGCGTAAAGGGGGTGCCGCCCGTAACGCAGGCTGAGGCGGTTGTCGGCGGTTTGCATTACCAGCAAGATGGTGGTGCGGTCGGCCCAGCCGGGCAGGATGTAGGTGCGGGCGACATGGCCGGGCGTGCGGAAGAGCGCCGCCGCCGCCCCAAGCCAGCGTTTGCCGCGCGGGGTGTGCGGGTCGGGCAGGGTGGGGGCGGCAATCAGCCGCATGAGGGAAGAGCCGCGCGGGTAGCGCACCGGTTCAATGCGGGTTTCCGCATCGGTGCGGGCGATGCTGGTAATGGCGATGCCCTGAGAAAAGTCCACCTTGCGGGTGCGCGCCACCGCGCCGACCAGTTCCTCGCTGTTGGTGCGCACGTTTTCGCCCAGCCGCGGGGAAAGCCGCGGCAGGCCGCCGCTGACCTCGCGGGCGCGGAAGAGCAGTTTCAGCGTGCCCAGCACCCCCGCGGCCACCACGACACGGCGGGCGCGCACCCTTTCGCCTTCCCGCGGCAGCAGCGCCGTGCTGCGCCGAAAGCGGACTTCGTAGCGGGCTTCATCGGGCTGGTCGGGCGGCAGGGCGCGCAGGTCGGTAACTTCCCGCTCGGCCAGGACGCGCACGCCGCGCTTTTCGGCCAGGTAGAGGTAGTTCTTGACCAGGGTGTTCTTGGCATTGTGGCGGCAGCCGACCATGCACGCGCCGCAAAACCGGCAGCCGCGGCGGGGCGGCCCTTCGCCGCCGAAAAAGGGGTCGGGCACTTCTTCGCCTTCCGGGCCGAAAAACACGCCCACTTCAGTGGGGCGGAAGGCGTCGCCCTGACCAAGACCGGCCACCACGGCCTGGAGCGCGTGGTCGGCGGGGGTGAGGCGGGGATTGCGGGCAACGCCCAGCATCCGGCGGGCGGTCTGATAGTGGGGGGCGAGGAGGGTTTTCCAGTCGGCCAGGTCGCGCCAGGCGGGGTTGGCAAACATATCGTCGGGCGGCACTTCCAGCACATTGCCGTAGCCCAGGCTGCCGCCGCCCACGCCCGCGCCGTGCAGCACCATCAGCCCGTTCAGCAGGCTGATTTCCAGAATGCCGAAACTGCGCAGCGGCGGCGCCCAGAGGTACTTCCAGAACTGCCAGTTGGTGGCGGCGAAATCCCGGTCGCGAAAGCGCCTGCCGCGCTCTAACACGAGCACCGAATAGCCCTTTTCGGCCAGGCGCAGCGCCGAAACGCTGCCGCCGAAGCCGCTGCCGATGACCACGAAGTCGTAGGTGGGGGAAGGCATGGGGAAGTCCTTGAGGGTGTTTCGGCGTCAGGTGGTTCCGTGCGTTGGGGGGAGGTCGTCCTGGCGCTGCAGGATGCGCGCATACACTTCGCTGCGTTTCCAGCCGCCGAGGGCGGCCAGGCGGCGCGCCAGAGCCGAGGGGCTTTCGCCCGCGCGGAGGCCGGCAGCCACAGCGGCGTCCACTTCGGCCACATCCCAGCGGCGTTTTTCCTGCGCTGCGCCGCCGACCACCAGGGTAAACTCGCCGCGCGGTTCGTGTTCCGCAAAATGGGCTGCGAGGTCGCCGATGGTGCCGCGCAAAATTTCTTCGTGCTGCTTGGTCAACTCGCGGGCCGCGGCCAGCGGGCGCGCTGCGCCCAGCACGGCGGCCAAATCGGCCAGGGCGGCCTGCAGGCGGTGCGGCGTTTCCAGAAAAATGAGGGTGTAGGGCAACCCGGCGACGCTTTCCAGCAGAGCGCGGCGGGCTTTGGCCTTGCGCGGCAGGTAGCCGAGGTAGAGGAAGGCCTCGGCGGGCAGGCCGGAAGCCACCAGCGCCGTCAGCGGTGCGCTGGGGCCGGGGACGGGCACCACCCGATGCCCTGCGGCGATGGCGGCGCGCACCAGTTCAGCCCCTGGGTCGTTGATAAGGGGCATCCCGGCGTCGGAAACCAGGGCAACATCGCCCGCGGCCAGGGCTTCCAGCAGGCGGGCTTCTCGCCGGCGCTTGTTGTGCTCATGGTAACTGATGAGCGGGGTGTGAATGTCGTAATGGCTCAGTAGTTTTTGGGTGCGGCGGGTGTCTTCGGCCGCGATAAGCGGCACTTCGCGCAGCACCCGGAGGGCGCGCAGGGTGATGTCTTCCAGGTTGCCGATAGGGGTGGCGACAAGGTAAAGGGTGGACATCAGGCACATCTCTCGGCCTGCAGGCGCAGGCCCGGGCAAGCCCCAGTATACCAGCGCAGAGGCAAACCGCCCACGAAATCAGGGGGTGTGAGGCTCAACCCGGAAGAAAAAATTGCTCTCATCCTGGTAAAGCAGATGAAAATGCGGGTCGGCCCGTAACGAAGCGGCCAGCAGCGGGCGGTCAGGGGCCCGGGGAAGCCACACAATCTCCACGGGGCACGGCGCGTGGCGGATCCAGCGCCACAGGGTCGGCGCGCCGGCGCGCATGGCGTTTTCCAGCGCATTGGCCGCTGCCACCCGCTGCGCAAACGTGCCCGTCCACTCCGAGCCCTGCACCAGGCAGGCGGCATGGGCTCGCGTGAGCGCGGGAAGCCACTCGGCCGCGTTGTTATTGCCCCACCACCGTTGAACCGGCAGCACCAGCACCGATGCAGCGGGGGCGTGTTCGTTCAGCCAGGTCATGCCGCTCAAATCTTCCGCCGAGAGAGAGGCCGCGGCCAGTGCCGAGGCAGCCAACGCATCACCCAGCCCCATCAACAACCCCACCACGGCCAGCAGCGTGACCAGTGCTTTACGCTGCTGCCAGAGGGCTTGAGCCACAAGCACGAAACCCATCCATGCCAGCAGCGCCAGCCAAACCGAGGCGTACCGTGCCGGTGCGCGCGGGGCCGCCACAAAGGTCAACACCACAGCCGCCGCCAGCCCTTTGCGTTGGGGATAACGAAAGTTCCACAAGCCCAGCAGCGAAAAGCCATCCACCCACAAATCGCCGCCGGAAGGGAACAGCATTTTCAGCCCCCAGGGGAACGTCAGCCCGGCGTTGGCGTACCATTGAGCATGGCCGGTATGGATCGCCTGCCACAGCGCTGCCAGCTCACCGCGCGCGGCCACCAGCCCAAGCCACGGCGAGGCCACCACCGCCCCAACACCGCCCACCAGGGCCAGCGTTTCCAGCCGCCGACGCCACGGCCATTGCCGCTCGGCCAGAATAGCCGCGGTGAGCATCACGGCACACCAGAAGGCCGTGCCCGGGTGAGAAAGCGCCGTGAGGCCGCCAAACAGCCCTGCCAGGCCCGCCCACAACATTCGCGGCGTCCGGCGGTGGCGGAAATACGCCCACAGCGCAGCCAGCGCCCACAAATAGCCCCAGGCGCGCGTTACCCCGCCGCCCATAATCACCCAATTGTACCCCGACCAGTACAGGGCAAAAAACAGCGCCGCCAGCCACGCCGCCCCCCCTTCCTCGCCCACGATCTCACCGGCCAGGCCATACACCGGCAAAACGGCCAGGGCGCTGACCACAGCGGGCAAAAAGTGCATCACATCCAGCAGGGGAACGCGCAGCAGCCAGGCAAGCAACGCCGCCGAGTAAATCCCCAGCGGCGGATAGGCAAAAGGCAGCGCCGTGCCGTTGTACACCACCCTGGCCGGGAGCATCAAATGATGCTCAAGCACCGCGCGCCCCAGGGCGTAAAACAAACCGCCATCGCCCAGGGGAAGAGGCAGGCGCCAAACTGCCGCCAGCCGCACCAGCGCGCTCACCAAAAGCAAAAAACCCAACAGCAGCGGCCGCAGCCGCGGCGCTGGATTGGGAAAGAAAGCCCCGGGTTTCCACGAGCGCGGTTGCATCATCCCTTGCTTTCCATCCTCTGCGTTCACGGGGGCCGGATTACGCCCGAAAATACCCGCGCCGCAGCGGGCGGACGTCTTCCACGGTGATAAAGGCTTTCGGGTCAAACTCGGTCACCAAACGCCGCACTTCAGGCGCCCGCTTGCGGGGCACGGTCAGGTTGAGGACGTTGACCGTGCCATCGCGCCCCCGCCCGGCCACTTCGGTGACGGCGAAACCGGCTGCGCGCAGGCGCTCGGCCAGCACCGCGCCGCGCCCCGGGCTGATGACCCGCATATGGCTGTAGCCCATCGCCAGCCGCTCTTCCAGCCACATGCCCACCACCGTGCCCGTGGCAAAACCGGCCGCATACCCCAACATGTTCCAGACATTGTTCAGATTGGCAAAGATCTGCCGGATGGCCACCACAAACACCAATGCCTGGAAAAAGCCCAGCACCCAGGCAAACCAACGCTGCCCGCGGATGATCGCGAGCATCCGTACGGTGGCAATGGAAACATCCACCACCCGCAGGCCAAAAATGAGCGCCGCAGAAGCCAGCGCCGCCCAGGTCAACGGCTGGATGCTCATGAGCGCCCTCCCAGGCTGGCGCGCCAGATGCCCCGCCGCAAGGGGC
>JALUXH010000275.1 GCA_027019065.1 Anaerolineales bacterium | reverse complement strand
GTTCGGAAAACGCTTTCTTTTTCCAAGTCCGAGGTTTATCATCACATCGTGCTCAAGTGGTTTATCACAGAGTACAACCTTGAACGACGCCACGCCCTCGCATCACTTACTACTTGACCACTACCAGAGGAGGTTCACTCCCTAACCTTGTGTGCGGTGGACGGATAGTGTCAAGTTTTTTCTGTAAAAAGACACGGACGATGGCGTCCTGAAGGCCAGGATGACAGGCTGTTACGGCGAAGGGCGAGCAGTTTTTTCCTCGAACCGCAGGTAGGCCCGCCCGGTTTCCCAGGCTTCGCTTTGCTCCATCAGCACGGCGCGCACCAACCGCAGGCACGAAGCCTCGCTGGAGAAAATGCCTACCACTCGCGTCCGCCGCCGGATTTCCCGATGCAGCCGCTCGACCACATTGCTGGTGCGCAGCCGCCGCCGTTGGTGGTTCTTCGGGAACGCAAGAACGGTGAATCCTTCCGGCAGATTGACCTCGGCCCACTTCGCTCATTGTGGTGCCTTCTCGGCATAATCCTCCACGAATGCCTTGAGCAGTTGTTCAGCCGTTCCTTGGCTGGAAGCGTTGAAGATTTCCAGAACGCGTTCGGCCACTTTCGCCGGCATAGCCTTCCGGGGCACGTAAGCCTGGGCATTTTGTTGCGGGCGAAATTGACAACGCTGCCAGGGAATACCGCCACAGATAGCCTGCCGTTTGGCTCGTAAACCGGCATGGTCATCGCTGATGATGCGTTCCACACCTCGCAAGCCCCGTTGCACCAGGCTCTGCAGGAAAGTGCGCCAGTGTACTTCCTGCTCGCCCAGGGCCACGGAAACCCCTAAAACGGTGAGGGCAGCCACTTTGCGGGTGGCTACACCGACGACATACATCTCTGCGAGCGCCAGCATCATGGCTCGTTCACTGCGCTGGCCTTTGGTGAGCACGGAGGGATAAAAGGGGCCCTTGCGCACCTTGGGGAATCCGGAGTTCAACGGGCCCCCAGGCGGGTTTTGAGGGTTTTGGGCTTGAAGCCGTTGGCGTCATCCCGGCGGTCTGGAGTACGTTGGTAAGGTGCGGCTTGAAGGTATTCCTGACGTTCGGCGAGCATGACGGCGTTGAGCAAGGTTTGAACAAGCTCAGGGAGTGCATCCAAACCTCGTTGAATCAGATCTCCAGGAATGACTCGGGTAGGGTAAAATAGGATTGATGGGACATGGTGGTACCTCCTTGTGTTGGGTTTTGGGCCTTCAAGGATACCACCGGTCCCATCGTTTTTACAGAAAAAAGTTTACACTACTTCCGCTTTCCGCGGCATCGATTGGACCTCAATCACCTTCTCGCTTTCCGGGTTGTTCGCGTTGGCGGCTTTGTATGGGCCGCGCTTTCTGGATATCAGCCCGGTGGCGCACCACATGCTGCTTGACCAGATGCAGGAGAGCCTGTTGATCTTCGATGCCCAAAACCGTCTGGTAGATTTCAACCGGGCCGCCGAGCAGACATTCTCAGTTTCCCAAGCCAGCATCGGCAAACACGTCGCACAGGTGATGGCTCGCTGGCCGGAGGTCATCGCGCTGATCGAAACCGTACAGCGCGAGGGAAAATCTCGCAGCACCCACGGGGGTGAAAACGCCGTGTTTGACTCCCGGACGACGCTGCTCAAAGACGCCCGCGGCCAATCCTATGGCAGCATAATTGTTTCAAGGGACATCACCCGGCGTGTACGGGCGGAAATTGGCCTGGAACAACGCCTGGCCGAGGCCAAAGCGCTGAATCAGCAGTTAGAAGAAGCCCAAACGCAAATTGTGGCCCAGGCGCGCGATCTGGCCCGGGATGAAGAGCGCCGACGCGTGGGACGCGATTTGCACGATTCGGTCAGCCAGTCGCTACACAGCCTGGTGCTGTTCTCCGAAACGCTGGCCTCCATTATCCGCAAGGGCGACACAGCACGCGCTCAGAAAATGATCGAGCGCCTGCAAGAAAGCGCCCGGCAGGCACACCAGGAATTGCGCCTGATGTCGTACAATTTGCAAACCGAGGCCGAACCGCTGAACCGCGATCTGATCGCCGATTTGCAGGAGCGCCTGGCGATGGTGGAAAGCCGCGCGGGGATACGGGTGGCGTTCCAGGCGGATGCGCTGCCCCCCGACCTGCCGCAAAGGTGGCAGCGGCAACTTTTCTGGATTGCCAGCGAGGCGTTAAACAACGCCCTCAAGCACGCTCAGGCTAAAGATGTGCGCATCGTCATCCACTGTGATGATGCCATGCTGAAAATGGAAATCCAGGACGACGGCATGGGCTTTGACCCCAAACAGACCACCGCGGGCGGGATGGGAATGCGCACCATGCGCGAGCGAGCGCAAGCCATCGGGGGCGAGATGCGTGTCGAATCCCGGCCAGGGAAGGGCACGCGGGTGATGGTATCTGTACCGTGGAAGAAAGTGAAAGATGAAAGCGATTAGCGTTTTGATTGTAGATGATCACCCCATGATGCGCGAAGCCCTGAAGGCCGCGCTGGAAGAGGAGCCGGATTTCAAAGTCATCGCCGAAGCCGGGGATGGGGCGCAGGGGGTAGCGTTGTTCCTGTCCCACAGCCCGGATGTCGTCCTGATGGATTTGCTGCTGCCGGTAATGGACGGGCTGAGCGCCATTCGGGCGATCCTGAAACATGATCCCGAGGCGAGGATCGTGGTTTCCACCAGCATGGACGATCAAGAGAACATCCTGGCGGCCATCCAGGCCGGGGCGCGGGGATTTTTCCCAAAAGCCGCATCGCGCGCTGCGCTGCTGGAAACGGTGCGCCGCGTGGCGGCGGGGGAGACTTATCTCCCAGGGGATATCCAAAATAAACTCTTTCAGCGCCTGCAGCGAACGGAAGACCGCGCGCCATCCGATATGCTCACCCCGCGCCAGCGGGAAGTTTTGGAACTGCTGGGGCAGGGCAGCACGGATGCCGAGATCGCCGCCCTGCTCCATATTTCCGAGGCCACCGTGCGCACGCACATCCACCATATTTTGCGCCGCCTGGGGTTGAAAACCCGCGCCCAGGCTGTAGCCTTCGCCAACCGGGGGGAATCCAGGTGACTGGCGCCTGATGGCGCCCATTTGTTTACATCCCACCTTCAACAAATCTCAACACAAAATCAACACCGCGCGGATGCGTAACGTGGGTGTTTAGTGTAATATGGGGGAAATTCGGAACCGCGGCACGGCGCGGCAGATTTGTAAAAGGAGGAGTAACATGAATCAGAAACATAAACGGGCCGAAAAAGGCCAGGGTCTGGTGGAATACGCCCTGATCATGGTACTGGTCGCTGTCGTCAGCATTGGGGTGCTGGCCGTCTTAGGCCCGTCGGTTGGCAATGTCTTCAGCAATGTGTCCAATACGCTTGGCAGTGTGGCCGGGGGAGGGGGGCCGCAAGATTTTGGCACGACCCAGTGGAAAAATGGCTGGGATACAAACACACCAATTAGCAATTACTGCGCATCTGAAGGCTCTGGAGCAGGTTACAACTTATATCGAGTCAGCGCAAGTCCAGATTATTACATTGCATCTGGGTATCCCTGGAACGATCCGGCAGCCACCTTTTTGAATACTGGCACCTGCCCATAAACTATAGACAAGTTCATCTTTGCCTCCACTCCCTGGCATTCTGGGAGAGCGAGCAAACAGGCAACACAAGCACACTCTGGTATGTTTTTATCAACCGAAAACGCGCCCACCCCAGTACTTTTCCAGCCAACGCCGCCAGCCGAACCGCCGACGCCGCCCCGCCGGGGCTGAGCATGGTCAAGGGATGCTTTTCCCCTTGAGGGCGCGCAGGCGTCCCCATCGCGGGACGAGCGAGGCGGTCAGGTCTGGGCGTTTTCCCGCTGCATCCGCCGGCGGCGGCAGTGGTGCAGTTCCCGGCTGATGTGCCGGATGCTCCGCCCTTCATCTAAATAGGCCTTGCGGATTTGTTCGTCATCTTCCGCTTTGAGCATCTCCTGGTTTGCTTCTTCCGTGCCGTGGGGTTGGTGGTGCTGCCCCTATGGTCACGGAGGACTTCCCAGGTGGGCGTGTTTTCGGCGCGCGTTTTTGCTCAAGGTGGGCGCGGTTGAGATTCGCAGTAACAGCGTGATTCGCGTTAAAAATCGTCGCCTTTTTTCCCGCCGGCTTCCCACCGGATCCAGCCCAGGCCGAAGATCTCTGAAAGCAGGATCATGTCCAGAAGGATGGCGAGGATGGCGACGATAAATTTGTCCAGGATAGGCTCAAGGGGCCACTTCAGGTTGGCAAACAGGACAATGCCGCCGGGCAATATCAGCCCCGTGGAACCTGCCGTTGGTTTGCCGAAAAACACGTACCAGTGAAAGGGGACGGCCAGCGCGGCGACGATGATGTCTGCAAGCACCCGAAAACCGCGATAGGACCATCCGGAGAAAGAGCGGGGAAAAAGACGGCGGAGGAGGGACCGCGCCATGTAGACACCGGCAGCCAGAAAGGCCACGCCTACCGAAAGGACAAGAAAGGAAGGCGTTCCTCCGAAGGCCTGCTCGCTTTTTGGGAGCACATGAAGCAGGGCCAAAAAAGGCAAAGCCCCGGCCACGAAAAAAGAAGCGACAAACAAAATGGCGCATCCCCACGCGGCGGCGGTAGTGAAGGCATCGTCTTCTTTTTTGTCGGGAGGTGGTGGGGAAGGTGGAGAAGAAAACGAAGAAGGCTGCACGACTTTCATAAGAGCCCTCCCTGGGAAAGGTGCGTAAATACCGCGTTTCGGCTTCAGACCGTGAAGAAGCGCCGCATTCTGCCGCCATAAAAGCCTGGTGGAATCCCCCTCAATCGGTGTCTTTGTTGTCGGAACCGCGTCAAGTGCAGTGTTGCCACAAAAGGACGACAAAGGCCACCCGCCCAGCAAAAAGATTCCTGTTCTGCTGGGGGCAAGCCGCGCGCCGCTCGCTCTTCGTCACGGCCTGGCAAGAGAAGGAGATTATATCACAATTGGACTTTTGACAAAATAGGTGGAACTGTGTCAAGATGTGGGTATGAACAAGCCACACAACCTAACACAGTTCCGGCAACAAGTGTACCA
>JALUXH010000274.1 GCA_027019065.1 Anaerolineales bacterium | reverse complement strand
CGAGGGGGGGGGGGGGCGTTGCCTGGCGGAGCGCCGGTTTCTCCGCCGCGTTCGCAGTCAGAAGGTGAGCACCTGGTAGCCTTGCGCCACGCGCTTCCGCAGGCTGGGGTGTTGCTGGAATTCCGCCAGGAACGACAGCCCCAGCGCCTGGGCTTTGTCGCTTACTTGAAAAGCCCGCGCACAGTGGTCGCAAAGACCGGCCACTTTGTCTTCCACGGCTGTGTAAAGCCCGTGGAGCCGGTGTTCGGGGTTGGCAAGGGCAACTGCCGAGACGGTGCCTCCGCCGTCAAAAATGATTTCCACGTCGTCGCCGGCTTCCTTGAATTCCGCAGCGGCTTGTAAAGCGTTGACCACCCGGCCCGCGTCCTGGTGGGTTTCCATTGTGGAAAGTATAAAAATCACGACCTTAACCATGACAACTCCTTGAGGGGGGAAATCGGAAATGCTTCTTTACCTTTAGAGGGGGTGAACGGCGCATTTCTTACCTGCGCCGGGCTGTTGGCCGCGAGAACTAATGCTTTTGCTTCGCGAACGGCAGAAAACCCCTCTTTTTTCGTTCTCTGCATCCCTCTTTGAGGGATTTGTTTTTCTCGCGCCAACGGGTACACTCTCTATGCTGCGTTCCTGTGGTTGGGCTGAAACTGCTTGTGGGAAGGACGCCATGGCGGCTTTTGCAGAAAGGATGCGCGTGTTGATC
This sequence comes from Anaerolineales bacterium, assembly GCA_027019065.1. Classification (GTDB taxonomy): domain Bacteria; phylum Chloroflexota; class Anaerolineae; order Anaerolineales; family DRMV01; genus DRMV01. Next base: position 4,368 of record JALUXH010000274.1, on the reverse strand, counting down.
GTGTGCGTGCAGCCGTTGTTGTGTGAAGGCATCCATAATCTGCTGGCTGAAAACGACGCGCTGGAGATCGCAGGCCCGGTGGCGCTGGAAAGCGCGCCGGCGTTGCTGGAACAGACGCCGGTGGATATCATCGTGCTGGCGGGGGAAAAGGCCACACCGCAGCATGCCGTGTCCTTCAACGCATTGCTGGAACGCTCACCGCACATTCCCGTGATTCAGGCCAAGATGGCCCAACACACGCTGCGCCTTTACTGGGTGCAAGAGGTGCCTGCCAGCGCCGATGCGCTGTTCCAGGCTCTGCAGACGCTTTCGGACCGTTCGCCGTTCCCCGAAATCACCGAATGAGGTCGTGCTATGCGCAGATTATGGCAATGGTTGTTTTGGGCGGGTCTTGCGACCCTGCTGTTGGCCTCCGTTTCTGTGGCGCTGGCCAAGCCGCCGCAGCAGTCGGCGGAAGAAGGCAAGAAGATTTTTCAAGAAAAGTGCGCCGGCTGCCACACGATTGGCGGAGGTGACTTAATCGGCCCCGATTTGCAAGGCGTTACCACGCGGCGCAATCGTGATTGGCTGGAAAAATTTATTCGCGATCCCAATGCGCTGTTTGCCGCCGGTGATGCTGACGCTCAGGCGCTGCTGGATCGGTATCATGTGCGGATGCCGGCGTTGGGCCTTTCAGATGAAGAGATTGAGGCCGTTCTGGCCTATCTGGAAACCACGGCGCCTGCCGCCTCGCCCACCCCGCCGGCGGCCACACCGGCCGGAGCCACGCCTTCCGGAGGGGCTTCGCCGGCGCAGCCCACGGCGACGCCCGCGCCTTCCCCCGCGCCTCTCGCCGGTAACCCTGCCGTGGGGCAAAGGCTGTTTACCGGGCAAACGCCGTTTGCAAAAGGCGGGGTGGCCTGTATGGCCTGCCATCACATTGCGGGCATCGGGGGGGGCACCATGGGCCCCGACCTCACCCATGTGGCGGCGCGCTACCCTGGGCAGGCGCTTGCCGGCGCATTGAAGGCCCTGCCCTTCCCTGTGATGCGTGAAGTCTATGCCGGCCATCCCCTCTCGCCGGAAGAACAGCAGGATTTGCAGGCTTTCCTGGAGCAGGCCAACGCTGCCCCCGGCGGCTCCGGCAAAGCGCAAACGTCCCGCTTCCTCGGGTGGGGGCTTGCCGGTACCGTTTTGCTGTTTGGCATTTTACTGCTCGGCTGGCCGCGGCAACGCGAGAGCCTTTCAGACCGATTGAGGAGGCAAGCATGAAATGGATTGAGGAAAAGACCGCCCCTGCAGAGCGTAAGTGGGAGGAGTTTTACCGCAACCGCTTTCAACATGATAAGCGGGTGCGCACCACCCACGGCGTGAACTGCACGGGAAGCTGCTCGTGGGAGGTTTTCGTCAAAGATGGCATTGTCACCTGGGAACTGCAAGCCACCGATTACCCTCAACTGGAGCACGGCCTGCCGCCGTATGAGCCGCGCGGCTGCCAGAGGGGAATCAGCTTTTCCTGGTATCTTTACAGCCCCTTGCGGGTGAAATACCCTTACCTTCGGGGGGCTTTGCTGGACCTGTGGCGGGAAGCGCGCGCCCGCTTCAACGACCCGGTGGAGGCCTGGGAAGCCATTGTGGGCGACCCGGACAAGCGCGCCCGCTACCAGCGCGCCCGCGGCAAGGGCGGTTTCCGCCGCACCGATTGGAATGAAGCCCTGGAGATCATCGCGGCTTCCGTCATCCATACCATCAAGCGTTATGGGCCGGATCGCGTGGCCGGTTTCTCGCCCATCCCGGCGATGTCGCAGGTCAGTTACGCGGCGGGAAGCCGTTTCCTGACTTTGCTGGGCGGGGTGGTGTTGAGCTTTTACGACTGGTACTGCGATTTGCCCCCTGCCAGCCCGGAAACCTGGGGCGAGCAGACCGATGTTCATGAATCGGCCGACTGGTACAACGCCCGCTTCATCGCCGTGATGGGCTCCAATATCAACATGACGCGCACCCCCGATACCCATTTCCTCGCCGAGGTGCGGCATGCCGGGGCCAAACTGACCGTTTTTGCGCCTGACTTTTCCCAGGTTGCCAAATACGCCGATTACTGGATTCCTGTGCATCCCGGGCAGGATACGGCTTACTGGATGGCGGTCAATCATGTCATCCTGAAGGAATTTTATGCGGACCGTCAGGTGCCTTATTTCCAGAACTACCTCAAGCGTTACACCGATATGCCCTTCCTTGTAGAAATCGGTGCGGATGGCAGGCCGGGCAAGTTTTTGCGTGCCGACCGCCTGGCTTCGTATGCGGATGCGGAGCACGGCGCGTGGAAATTGCTGGTATGGGATGAACGCAGCGACAGCCCCCGAATGCCGCAGGGCACGTTGGGGTTCCGCTGGGCGGAAAAAGAAAAAGGGAAATGGAACCTGGAACTCAAAGACGGGCAAACGGGCGAAGAGATTGCGCCCGTGCTGACTTTCCTTGACCATCACGATGCTGTGGCGCAGGTGGCGTTTGACGATTTTGCCGCCGACCGGACGCTGCGGCGCGGCGTGCCGGTGCGGAAACTGATGACCCGCGAAGGAGAAGTGCAGGTTGCAACCGTTTTTGACCTGGTGATGGCGCAGTTTGGTGTGGGGCGCGGGCTGCCCGGTGATTACCCCCAAAGTTACGACGATGATATGCCTTACACGCCCGCGTGGCAGGAAAAGCACACCGGCATCCACCGACAGACGCTGATCCGCTTTGCCCGCGAGTGGGCGGAAAACGGCGAGAAAACCCGCGGCCGGAACATGGTCATCATTGGCGCGGGGGTGAACCATTGGTATCACAACAACCTGCTCTATCGCGGCGCCATCATGGGGTTGCTGCTGACCGGCAGTGTGGGGGTCAATGGAGGCGGCCTGGCGCATTATGTCGGCCAGGAAAAGGTGGTCAACATCGCCTCGTGGGCTACGGTGGCTTTTGCCCTGGATTGGGGCATGCCGCCGCGCCATCAGAACACGCCTTCATTTCATTATGTGCACGCCGACCAATGGCGTTATGAGCGCGGTTTCAGCGCTTATGACAAGCTGGCCGAAGAAGTTACCGACCACACGATTGACCATCAGGCGCGTGCCGTCCGCCGGGGCTGGCTGCCTTTTTACCCCCAGTTTGGCAGCAACCCGCTGGCGCTGGTGCGGCAGGCCCGCGAGCAAGGCGCGGCTTCCGAAGCCGAGGTGGTGCAATATGTGGTGGAGCGGCTGAAAACCGGCGAGGTGAAATTTGCCGTTGACGACCCCGATGCGCCGGAAAACTGGCCGCGGGTGTGGTTTATCTGGCGCGGCAATGCCATTGGCTCCAGCGCCAAAGGGCATGAGTATTTCCTGAAGCATTACTTGGGCACCCATACCAACACCATCGCGGAAGAGGTGGCCGAGCCGTATGTTCACGAAGTCACCTACCGCCCCGAAGCGCCTCGGGGCAAGATGGATCTCATTGTGGATCTGAATTTCCGGATGGATACGTCGGCACTGTATTCCGACATTGTGTTGCCGGCGGCAACCTGGTATGAAAAGGATGACCTGAACACCACCGATATGCATTCTTTCATTAACCCCATGCAGATGGTGGTGCCTCCGGCATGGGAAGCGCGCAGCGACTGGGATATCTACAAAGCCGTGGCCCGCAAAGTCAGTGAACTGGCGCACAAGCACCTGCCCCAGCCGGTGGAAGACATCGTGATGCTGCCTTTGCAGCACGACAAGCCCGATGAACTTTCCCAGCCCGCGGTGGCCGATTGGTGGAAGGGCGAAGTGGAAGCCGTGCCGGGCAAAACCATGCCCAAATTCCGGGTCGTGCAGCGCGATTACACGCGCCTTTACGAGCAAATGGTGAGCCTGGGTGAAGGTGTGGCCAAAAACGGCATTGCTGCCCACGGCTTGCGCATCCCTGCTGAAGATGTGTATGAAGCGCTGCGAGAACGCCAGATGCACAAAACGCCCGACGGCAAGGCTTTCCCTTCGCTGGAAGAGGGGCGCGAAGTGGCCGAGGCCATTCTCGCGCTGGACCCGGCTTCCAATGGTGAATTGGCTTATCGCGGTTTTGCAGCCGAGGAAAAGAAAACCGGTGTCCGGCTGACCGATCTGGCCGAAGGTGTTCGTGAAGTGCGCTACACCTTCGCAGAGATTGTGGCGCAGCCGCGGCGCATTTTGACCGCACCGACCTGGTCCGGGCTGGTCAACAAAGGGCGCGCTTACAGCCCCTACACCCTCAACGTGGAGCGGTTGGTGCCCTGGCGCACCCTGACCGGCCGCCAGCATGTGTATCTGGACCATGAAATGTACCTGATTTGGGGTGAGCATTTGCCCGTATACAAACCCCGCCCTGAAGTGGCGATGTTGGATGAAACGCAGA
>JALUXH010000273.1 GCA_027019065.1 Anaerolineales bacterium | reverse complement strand
GTGCCTGCCGAGCCGGTGGTCAGCGCCACGCCGCGGTATTCATCCTGCGGGCCCATGATGTGCGCCAACACTTCTTCCATCGCGTGGCCGGTGACGTCGTAATGCCACAGGTAGTTGCCGAATTCCTCAAACTGGTTGAAGACGAAAATGTTGTCGCGCGTGCGGCGCAGTTCCCACACTTTGTCAAAGATTTCCTTGACATTGCTCTCGCTGCCGGGGGTCTTGATGACCTCGCCCGCCACGCTGGCAAGCCAGTCAAAGCGTTCCTTGCTCATGCCTTCGGGCAAAATGGCAATGGATTCGCACGCCAGCAGGTTGGAATCATACGCACCGCCGCGGCAATAGTTTCCGGTGGAAGGCCACACGGCCTGATGGACTGTGGGGTCGAACTGACCGGTGACCAGCCGCGGCACCAGGCAGCCGAAGGAAGCACCCACCTTGTGCGCGCCCGTGGGGAACCATTTGCCCACCAGCGCCACGATGCGCGCCGGGGTGCCTGTCAGGCTTTCGGGGAATTCCAGAATGTTGACGGCGCCAAAATCGCCGCCAAAGGGCTTGGGCTCGTTGTGCCAGGTGATGCGGAAAAGGTTGCGGGGGTGCAGATCCCACAGGCCGATGTGGTGCAGTTCTTCGCGAATCGCGGCGGGAATTTTGCCGGGGTCTTTCATCTGCTCAAAGGTCGGGATGATGATATCCCGCTCGCGAGCGCGGGCCACGGCATGTTCCAGCCCTTCAGGGTGGATGGAAAGGTCTAAATCGGGGTAGGTCATGGTGTGCTCCTGTATTTGGGTGTTTTTATCACCGCCGATTGAGGCGATGTCGGAACATAAGCCATATGGGCAAAGCCGGTTTAAACATGGCGCCAGGGACGAATGCGAATGGATTTGGGGGTAATCACGGTGAAGGCATGTATCATTTGTGCCCCATGTTGGGTCAGCGCCGCTACAACAATTCGGGCCTTCTCGCGCGGTGGTACCCCACTGAGACGAATCAGAATAGCGCCTCGCAGGACTTTGTGCTGGCGAAACACCATTTCGCCAAAACCTTTGTCTGCCGTGAGAAGAATAGCCTGCTCCTGGTTTGCCAATTTGAAGACTGCTTCATCCGTGGCACCCGATGCTGCTTCGGCTACATACAGCACCGTGTGCCCGTTCTTGCGCAATTGCTCCACAATGGGCCAGTCCACGTTCTCGTCGGCCAAAACCTTCACGCCGATACCTCAGCAGGATAAGTCGCCTCTGAGCGAAGCACCTCCGCGGCGAATGCCAACGCCGCCTGGATGGCTTCCCGATTGAGCTGGGGATAGGCCGCCAACAAATCATCTACCGTTTCGCCCGCGCCCAGCCGCTCCAGAATGAGTTCCACGGTAATTCTGGTGCCCGCAATGACAGGCTTCCCCATCATAATCTCGGGGTTGGACGTAATCCATTTTTCCCAGGGGTTCATGGAATCACCTCCTTTTTGGGGCTTCCTGCATTGGGTCTTCGGGCGCTTCGGCAACCACATAGAGCGGCCTGCCTTTGGCTTCATCGTACAGCCGCCCGATGTATTCGCCCAAAATGCCCAGGGAAATCAACTGCACGCCGCCCAAAAAGAGCACTGCAATCAGGGTGGAAGCCTGCCCGTAGAACGCCTGCGAGCCGGTCAGCCGCAGCGCCACCACCACCGGAATGGCAACAATCGCCATACCCGCCGAGACGAAGCCCACATAGGTTGCCAGCTGCAGGGGAAAGTACGAAAAGCCCGTGATGGCGTCCAGGGCAAACTTGAGCATCTTCCTCAGGGGGTATTTGGTTTCCCCGGCGAAGCGCGGCGCACGCTTGTAGGGCACGCCTGTCTGCCGGAACCCCACCCACGAGACCATGCCGCGGATGAAGCGGTGGTGCTCCGGCATGTGCTTCAGCACGTCCACCACCTTGCGGTCCATCAGGCGGAAGTCGCCGGTATCAAGGGGAATTTTGACGTCGGTGATGCGGTAAATCAGGCGGTAGAACAGCGCCGCGGTGGTTTTCTTGAACCACGTTTCGCCTTCACGGGCGGCGCGCACGGCATAAACCACCTGATAACCCTCGCGCCACTTCGCCACCAGGTCGGGGATGACCTCTGGCGGGTCTTGCAGGTCGGCGTCCATCAGTACCACCGCCTGCCCGCGGGCATAGTCCATGCCGGCGGTAACGGCAATCTGGTGGCCGAAGTTGCGGGCAAAAATCACCGGGCGGACGTGCTCGGGGTCCTGCTCGCGCAGTTGGCGCATGAGGTCGGTAGAGCCATCGGTGGAACCGTCGTCCACGAGCACGAGTTCCCACGGTTCGCCGAGGCCGTCCATCACGGCTTTGACGCGGCGGTAGAGTTCCGTCAGGCTTTCCCGCTCGTTGTACACAGGGGCAATGATGGAGAAAATGGGGGAGGAATGAGCATTCATGGGGGGTATTTTATCACTGTTGCGCTTAAACAGCAGGGTGCGACAAACCGCCCCCCTTGCAAAACAAGGACATTTGTTCTATCATTAGGGCATGGAAACGTGGGAAAAACTGCAGATGCTGGCCGGAGAGGCCGACCTGGACCGCGACGCGGGGGAAGCAGCCCCGCCGCTCTGTGCGCGCACCCTTCCGATTTCATGGGCTACTGCCAAAGGGCGTCGGATGCCGATTCTCAAGGCGCTGCTCACTTCGGCGTGCGAGCGCAATTGTGCTTATTGCCCTTTTCGGGCCGGGCGTGATAGCCGCCGCCAGACTTTCCGTCCGGCAGAACTGGCCAGCCAAATTGGGCTTCTCACCCGCCGGGGCGTTATTGAGGGGGTGTTGCTGAGCAGCGGCATCGCCGGCGGCAGCGTGAGCACTCAGGACCGCCTGCTGGAAACCGCCGCCATCCTGCGCCGCCAGGGCTACCAGGGCTATCTGCATCTGAAACTCATGCCGGGCGCCGAACGTGAGCAGATTCTGGAAGCCCTCCGGCTGGCCGACCGGGTTTCGGTGAATCTGGAAGCCCCCGGAGCGCGCTTTCTTCACCGCCTGGCGCCCCAAAAACGCTTTTGGGGGGAACTGCTGCAAACCCTGGCGCGGGCCGCGAACCTGCGGCGCTTGCCGCCGCAGCCGTACGGCCGTTCCCGCTGGCCTTCGCTGGTCACTCAGTTCGTGGTCGGTGCAGCCGGGGAAAGCGACCGCGACCTTTTGGCCTGGACTGCCCGCCTGCTGAACGAATACGGCCTGCAGAGGGTTTACTATTCCACTTTCCGCCCCATTCCCGCGACGCCGCTGGAAAACCTGCCGCCGGAACACCGCCGGCGGGGGCAGCGCCTTTACCGGGCTTTTTTCCTGCTGCGCGATTACGGTTTCACCACCGAGGAATTGCTGCCGCCGGGCGGTCAGGCGCTCCCTGCCGATGACCCTAAACTGTGGTGGGCCGAGCAACACCTGCGCGCCCGCCCTGTTGAAATCAACACTGCGCCTCGTGAAATGCTTTTGCGGGTGCCCGGCATCGGCCCCCAACGCGCCGCCGCCTTGCTGCACGCGCGCCGCGAAACCACCTTCCGTACGCTGGCCCAGCTGCAGGCGTTGGGCATTCCTGCCAAAGCCGCCCCCTTCATCCTGCTGGATGGCCGCCGACCGTTGCATCAGGGCAGGCTATGGCACTGATGGTGTGAGGCGCCTCTCGCTCGTCGTCACGGTGCAGGCTGTTTGTGATGAAAGTTTCCTCTAGCCATTATCACCGCCCGGTGTTGCGTTGATGGTCCCTTCGTCCCCTCCCCGCTTGCGAGGAGGGGAGCCAGGGGGGGGATGGCAAGGAGAAAGCGCATTAAGAGGCCTGGAAGACACCACCGCGTAGGCCGTTATTTTCTCTTTGCAGGAGGGGGGCCGCGCTTCCATAAAATCGGCCCGAAGGGGAACCCTTCGGGCCGGGAAGGTCGGGGTTGTGCTGACGCGCTTAGTCGGCCAGGGTGGAAAGATCGCCTTCGTCTTCCCCCATGGCCCGGGCGCGCAACACGCGGCGCATGATTTTGCCGCTGCGGGTTTTGGGCAGCTTGTCTACAACTTCTATTTTTGCGGGCACGGCAATCGGCCCCAGTTCATGCCGGACATGTTTTTTCAGTTCGTCTTCCAGTTCGGGGCGGGCTTCCTGACCGGCCTGCAGGATGACGTAGGCGTAAATGACATTCCCTTTGATAGGATCGGGCACGCCGATCACCGCGGCTTCGGCAACGGCCGGGTGGCTGACCAGCGCGCTTTCAATTTCCGCCGTGCCCAGGCGGTAGCCCGCGACTTTGATGACGTCGTCCATCCGGCCGATGATCCAGAAATAGCCGTCTTCATCTTTGCGGGCCGAGTCGCCGGTGAGGTACCACTTTTGCTTACTGAACTTGCTCCAATATTGCCGCACGTAGCGGTCGGGGTCGCCGTAAATGGTGCGCGCCATGGCCGGCCAGGGGTGTTTGATGATGAGGTAGCCGTCTTCGCCTGGGGCGCAAGGCGTGCCGTCGTCGTGCACCACATCGGCCACGATGCCGGGGAAGGGGAAAGTTGCCGAGCCGGGCTTGAGGGGAGTTACCGGCAGGGGGGTAATCATAAAATTGCCCGTTTCGGTTTGCCACCAGGTGTCGATGATGGGGCAGCGTTCCCCGCCGATGACGCGATAGTACCAGCGCCAGGCCTCGGGGTTGATGGGTTCCCCCACGGTGCCCAGCAACCGCAGGCTGGAAAGGTCGTGGCGGGCAGGCCAGGCGTCGCCATAGCGCATCAGCCCGCGAATAGCCGTTGGGGCGGTGTAGAGAATGCTAATGCCGTAATGTTCAATCATGCGCCACCAGCGGTCGGGGTAGGGGAAGTCGGGGGCGCCTTCGTACATGAAGCCGGTGGCTCCGAGAATGAGGGGGCCGTAAACGATGTAAGAATGGCCGGTAATCCAGCCGGGGTCGGCGGCGCACCACCAGCGGTCTTCGTCTTTGATGTCAAAAGCCCACTTGAGGGTGGTGGCAATGCCTACCTGGTAGCCGCCGTGGGTGTGTAGCACGCCTTTGGGCTTGCCGGTTGTGCCCGAAGTATAGAGGATGAAGAGCGGGTCTTCGGCGTCCATCACTTCGGTTTCGCACACGCCGTGGGCAATGGGCAGTTGCTGCAGTTCGTGCAGCCAGAAATCGCGGCCGGTTTCCATGTGGAT
>JALUXH010000272.1 GCA_027019065.1 Anaerolineales bacterium | reverse complement strand
AGCGCAGCAGCCTGCAGTCTCGGCGGACGGCGGCGCCGCGGCCAAAGGCCGAACAAAGCACCCTTGCCGACCTCAAAACGCGGGTGCAACAGCGCCTGCTGGCCGAACTTGACCCCGCGATGGATATCAGCCAGGCGGCAGAGGTGCGCCGCACCATCCGCGATCTCTTTGAGCAGATTTTGCAAGAAGAGAACATCGTGCTTTCGCGCCCTGAACGGCACCGCCTTTTTGAAGCCATCGCGGCTGAAATCCTCGGCTTTGGCCCTTTGCAGCCGCTGTTGGAAGATGACACCATCACCGAAATCATGGTCAACGGCCCCAAAAACATTTATGTGGAGCGTGCCGGCAAACTCCAGCGGGTGCCGGTGGCTTTTGAGGATGACGACCATGTGATGCGCATCATTGAGCGTATTGTTGCCCCCCTGGGGCGGCGGGTGGATGAATCCAGCCCCTATGTTGACGCCCGCCTGCCCGATGGCTCGCGCGTCAACATCGTGATCCCTCCCATTTCCCTGGTGGGGCCTGTCGTGACCATCCGCAAGTTCTTCAAAACGCCCCTCACCGTGCAAGACCTGGTCAAATTCGGCTCCATCACGCCCGAAGCGGTGCAGTTTCTGGAAGCCTGCGTCAAAGCCAGACTGAACATCGTGATTTCGGGCGGTACGGGCTCCGGTAAAACCACCCTGCTGAACATCCTTTCGGGGTACATCCCGCACGACGAACGCATTATCACGGTGGAAAACGCGGCCGAACTGCAACTGCGGCAGGAACACGTGGTCACGCTGGAATCGCGCCCGCCCAACATTGAAGGCCGCGGCGAAGTGACCATCCGGCAATTGGTCATCAACACACTGCGTATGCGCCCCGACCGGATCATCGTGGGCGAGGTGCGCGGCGCTGAAGCCCTGGACATGCTCCAGGCCATGAACACCGGCCACGAAGGCTCCATGACCACGGTGCACTCCAACAGCCCGCGCGATACCCTGGCCCGCCTGGAAACCATGACCCTCATGGCCGGCATGGAATTGCCGGTCCGCGCCATTCGTGAGCAAATTTCTTCGGCCATTGACCTGGTGGTGCATCAGTCGCGGATGCGCGATGGCAGCCGCAAAGTGGTGGCCATTGCCGAAGTTTCCGGCATGGAAGGCGATGTCATCAGCATGACCGACCTCTTTGTCTTCCAACACGGGGGCTTCCGCGACGGCAAAGTCTATGGCCGGCTGACGCCTACCGGCTTGCGCCCCAAATTCATGGATAAAATAGAGGCCGCCGGCATCCACCTCCCGGCTTCCATTTTCGGCATTGGGGCCAGGCGGCGCGCCTGAGGCTGCCGAGGAGAGAAGCATGACCAACCTCAACCCGATGTTGATTCTCATCGTGGGCGGCGGTTTGGCGCTGGTGCTGCTGCTGCTGGGTGTGGTGCTGACTTACCGCTCCAGCCGCTCTTTGGTGGAAGAGCGCATTGACCGCTACCTCGGTGAAGAAGCCCTGCAAGATATTGAGGCCGCGCGGGAAGCCCAGCGCGAACGCCAGGGCGCCGTGGACCAGCAACTGGCACGCACCGGCTGGTGGGAAAAGGTTTCCCGCGACCTGGCGCGCGCCAACCTGCGCCTCAAACCGATGGAATACATCTGGCTGCGTTTCGGGTTGACGGTCGTCGGTACGGCATTGGGATATGGCATCGGCAGCGGCACGCTGGTGTTTACCCTGGCCGGGCTGGTGCTGGGCTACTTTGCCCTGGGAATGTTTGTCAAAATGCGGCAGGGGCAGCGTTTGCGCCGCTTCAATGCCCAGTTGCCCGATATGCTCAACCTCATGGTCAACGGCCTCCGGGCGGGGTATTCCACTTTGCAGGCTCTGGAAGCCGTAAGCCGCGAAATGCCCGACCCGATCTCTACCGAGTTCCGCCGTGTGGTGCGCGAAGTGCAAATCGGCATCCCCCTGGAAGACGCCCTGGATAACCTGCTGCGCCGCATCCCCAGCGACGACCTGGACCTGGTGGTGACGGCCATCAACATCCAGCGCGAAGTGGGCGGCAACCTCGCCGATATTCTGGAAACCATTTCCTCCACCATTCGCGACCGCGTGCGCCTGAAAGGCGAAATTCGCGTGCTGACCTCTCAGGTGCGTTTTTCGGGGACGGCGCTGGCCATTTTGCCCATTGCCCTGTTCTTCATCATCTACAGGATGAACCCCTCATACATGGGGCAACTGGTCAAGCCCGATAATCCGGCAGTGAAGCCGTTGGGCTATTGCATCATCGGCACCGGGCTGATTTTAATTGCCGTTGGCTACGTGGTCATGAACAAAATCGCCGATATTGAAGTGTAAGGACGGGTGTTATGCTTATCGTCTGGCTTGTGATTGCTCTGCTCGTGGTGGGTGCGATTCTGTTAGCCATCATCGGCCTGCGGCAGAGTGAAGCCGAGTCGGAAGACCCGCTGCAGGAACGCCTGGCCGAATACATGGACAGCGGCCGGGAAATCCGTTCGCTGGAAGAAGTTGAACTGGAACAGCCTTTCAGCCAGCGTGTCATCCTGCCGATGGCGCGCGCATTGGGCAACCTGGCCTTGCGCTTTACACCCCAAAGCGCCATCCAGACGGCCCAGCAAAACCTGGAACTGGCCGGGCGTCCCAACGGGCTGGAAGCGTCCACCTATGTGGCGTTGCGCTTCATCCTTGCCATCGGGCTGGGGCTGGGCGTCTTTTTCCTGTTGAAAATTGCCCCCAATGCCGGGCTGCGTTCCAAAGCGTTGCTGCTGACGGCAGTCTTTGGCATTCTGGGCTATTTTTTGCCCGAACTATGGCTGCGCAGCAAAATCAACCGGCGGCAAGAGGCCATCATCAAAGCCATGCCCGATGCCCTTGACCTGCTCACGATTTGCGTGGGGGCCGGGCTTGGCTTTGACGCGGCCATGCAAAAAGTGGTGGAAAAATGGGACAACGAACTGGCCTTTGAATTTGGCCGCGTGCTGCGTGAAGTGCAACTGGGCAAAACCCGGCGGGAAGCCCTGCGCGATATGGCCGACCGCGTGGGTGTGCCCGAAATGACCAGTTTCGTGGCAGCCATCATCCAAAGCGAGCAACTGGGGGTCAGTTTGGGCAAAGTGCTGCAAATTCAGGCCGATAACATGCGCGTCAAGCGCCGCCAGCGCGCCCAGGAAGCCGCCCAAAAAGCGCCGGTCAAAATGCTCTTCCCGCTGGTGTTCCTGGTGCTGCCTGCGCTGTTCATCGTGCTTTTGGGCCCGGCGGCCATGATCGTCATCCAGATGTTCGTTACCGGTGGCTTCTAACCCCTGGCCTTTTCGCCTTTATCATACCTTTTGGCTTACGCTGGACTGGCTTTTCCCGCCCCGCTGCGTCGGTTGTGGACGCGCCGGGGCGCGTTTTTGTGAGGCCTGCCGTGCAGCGGCGCCGCGCTTGCCCGCCGGGCACTGCCTGCGTTGCGGAACCCCCCTGCCCGCGCCTGCAGCCGACGGTTTGTGCCCGCGCTGCCGTCGGCGCCCTCCGGCTTTTGACGCCGCCCGCTCGTGGGCGCTCATGAAGGGCAGCGTGCGCCGGGCTGTGCACCGCCTGAAATACCACCGCGACCTGGCGCTTGCGGAAACGCTGGCGGGGGAACTGCTGGCGCTGGTGCAAAGCGAGGGGTGGGCCGTGGAAGCCGTGGTGCCGGTGCCGTTGGGGCCGATGCGCCGCCGTGAGCGGGGCTACAACCAGGCGGCTCTGCTGGCTTTCCCTTTGGCGTTGGGGTTGGGCGTGCCCTACCGGGGAGGCGCGTTGGCCCGCACACGCGAAACCGCTTCGCAAGTGGGGCTGGGGGCGGCCGCCCGGCGGCGGAATGTGGCCGGGGCCTTTGCCGTGGTGCAGCCGCAGGCTGTGGAAGGCAAAATCCTGCTGCTGGTGGACGATGTGATGACCACCGGCGCCACGCTGGATGCCGCTGCTTCTGCGCTGAAAAACGCCGGGGCGCGTCGGGTTTTCGCCGTCACCGTGGCGCGGGCGGTGCTGCGCCGCGCGCCCGGGCGTTAAATGCGGGCGGGGCGGGAAGCCTTCCCACCCCGGGCGTTTGGGCGCGCTTCAGGCGGCTTTTCGGCGATGGCGGAAGAAGAGGAAAACCGTCAGCCCCGCCAGCGCCAGCAGGGTGCCGCTCAGCCCGCCGAAAAGCAGCCAGGCTTGCTGCCAGGTGCGGGCCCGGGGCACGTACAGCGGCCGCGCCGCCTGCAGGTGGCTGCGGACGTCTTCCACGAAGGCGCGGTTGGCTTCCACCGGCACCAGCGAAGCCCGCAGCCGGGATTCCAGCGCGGCCATCTCTTCAGATGAAAGACGTTCACCCCACAGCGGCATGTTCGGCCTCCACAGGGTAAGCCACCAGCCCCGCCGTTTGCGGCCCCAGGTGCACGGTCACGGCGGTAGAAAGCGCCGTGGTGACCATTTCGCGCACGTTCAGCGCCGCGCGGGCCATTTCGGCCAGCTGAGCAGCCTCGCGCGGTGCCCGGGCGTGGACGATGGCGACATCGGCCAGGCGCCCGCCCATTTCGGCTTGCATCCGCGCCACCACGTGCGCCAGCGCCCGCTTGCGGGTACGCACCTTGTCTTTGGCCACCAGTTCGCCGTCCAGCAGTTCAATGATGGGCTTCAACTGCAGCACCGAGGCCATCAGGGCCTGAATGGCCTTGACGCGCCCGCTCATTCGGGGGTAGTCCAGATTGTCCACCGTCAGCACCACGCGTACGCTTTCGCGAATGGCTTCCAGCCGCCGCACAATGGCTTCGGGCGCGGCCGCGCGGTCGGCCAGTTCGCGGGCTTCCCTGCACATGAAAGCCAGCGCTGCCGCCCCGGCTGCACTGTCAAAGGGAATGACGCGGATTTTCCCGGCCAGCCGCCGGGCTGCGATGACGGCCGATTCGTAAGTGCCCGAAAGTTTGCTGCCTACATGGATGGAGAAGACGGTGTCGCCGGGCCGGGCGATCTCTTCGTACACGGCTTCCAGCTGCTCGGGTGAGGCCTGGGAGGTTTTGGGGATGATGCCGCGTTCGGCAATCAGGCGGTAAAACCCTTCTTCGTCCAGGTCTACGTTCTGCACGAAAGTCTCTTCGCCGAAGTGGATGCGAAAAGGCACGACGCGAATGCGGTATTTTTCTATCCAGCCGGGGGGAAAATCGGCCGTGCCGTCGGTG
>JALUXH010000271.1 GCA_027019065.1 Anaerolineales bacterium | reverse complement strand
CGCGCCCGCACCTGGCAGATCAAAGGCGCGGACGGCCGTCAGCACCCTGTGCAAGGCGCGCTGACCTTTGTGCGGCGTTTGGTGCGTTACTACCCCGAGGGCGACCTGGCAGCCAACGTGCTCGGCTTTGTGGCGCCCGGCTCCGGCGACGGCTATGGCGGCGTGGAGCAGTATTACAACGAGATGCTCAAGGGCGGGGTGGCCTGGATGCGTTATTCTTACGCTCCGTGGCAGCAGGACCATGAGCAGCCCCCTTCGCCCCAGCCCGTCGCGCTTTATTTGACGATTGACCGCCCCTTACAGCGGGCAGCCGAAGAAGAGGCCCGACGGGCGGTGCAACACACCCAAGCCGAAAGCGCCACCATTATCGTGGCCAACCCCGATAACGGCGCACTGCTGGCCATTGGGCAGTATCCGCGCCCCAATTTGAACGATTACCGCGCCGTTCAGGAACACCTCAAGAAATGGGACGCGCTGGATTTCGCGGTGGAGCGTTCTTATGAGCCGGGCTCGGTCTTTAAAATCGTTACCATGGCCTCGGCGGTGGATGCAGGCAAAGTAACGCCCCAAACGGTGTTTCACGATGTCGGCACGTTTCAGGTGCCCGGCCGCACGGTGTGGAACTGGAACCGCGGCGCGTGGGGCGACCAGTCTATGGTGGGCTGTTTGCAGCATTCCCTCAACACCTGCCTGGCCTGGGTGGCCGTCAAGCGGCTGGGGAAGATGCCCTTTTACGATTACCTGCAAGCCTTTGGCTTTGGCCGCCCCACCGGGGTTGACCTGGGAGGCGAGCTCCCGGGCTATTACCGCACGCCGGGCACCAAAGTCTGGTCGCATTCCGACTGGGCTTCGCAGGCTTTTGGCCAGGCCATTGATGTCACGCCGATGCAAATGATTGCCGCGGCCTCGGCTATTGCCAACGGCGGCTACCTGGTGACGCCTCATGTGCTGCAATATGAAGTGGTGCATGGGCGGGCGTACGCTTACCATCCCGATGCGCCGCCGCAAGTCATTTCGGCGCAGGCTTCCCGCACCATGCGGCAGATGCTGACCGAATCGCTGAAGGGCGAATCTTCGGCGGCGCTGGTTGAAGGCTACAGTGTGGCCGGAAAGACCGGTACGGCCGAAATTTCTGTGAAAGGCGCAGGCTACGTGACCAACGCCACCAATGCTTCTTTTGTGGGGTGGTTCCCGGCCGATAAGCCGCAATATGTGATTTATGTTTGGCTGGAGCGGCCGAAGACCAGCATTTGGGCTTCTATTGTGGCGGCTCCGGTCTTTGCCAACATGGTGCAGCGGGTGGCAGCCATTGAGCACGTGCCGCCCGACCGCGTGCGCAGGCAACTCGGCGCCGTGCCAGCGCGGCAGCCTTGAGGACGATGGATGCTCACTTTAGCCGACGTTGTTGAAGCCCTGACGGGTGTGCACCCCCCGGGCGGGCAGGAAATCATCACCGAAACGGTGGTGGATTCCCGCCAGGCCATTCCGGGGGCGATGTTCGTGGCCCTGCCCGGCGCGCAGCGCGACGGCCACGAGTTCGTGCCCGATGCCTTCGGGCGCGGCGCCACGCTGGCGCTGGTGGCCCGCCCCGTGGCAGGCTGCACGCTGCTGGACGTGCGCGCCGGCTTCCCCGCCCAGGCGTGGCAGGGCTTCCGGACACCGGCATGCCTGCAGGTGGAAGACACCCTCGCTGCGCTGCAAGCCGTGGCGCGCTTCTGGCGGCGCAAAATGGCCCACGTGCGGGTGGTGGGCATTACCGGCAGCGTGGGTAAATCCACCACGAAAGAACTGACGGCTCAGGTGCTGAGCCGCCGTTACCGCACCTTGAAAAACATCGGAAACTTCAATAACGAAATCGGCCTGCCGTTGACGCTGCTGCGGCTGACCGAGGGCTATGAACGGGCGGTGCTGGAGATGGGCTTCTACGTGCCCGGCGACATTGCCCTGCTGTGCGAGATCGCCCGGCCGCAAATCGGTGTGGTGACGAACATCGGCCTGGTGCACGCCGAGCGGGCGGGCACGCAGGAAACCATCGCCCGCGGCAAAGCAGAGCTGGTGGAAGCCCTGCCCCCCGAGCCCGAGGGCGTGGCCGTGCTCAACTACGACGACCCTCTCGTGCGGGCTATGGCCGGGAAGACGCAGGCGCGGGTGTTCTTTTACGGGCTTTCCCGGCAGGCCGATTTGTGGGCCGACGCCATTGAGGGCCTGGGGCTGGAAGGCATCCGCCTGCGGCTGCATTACCGCGGGGAAACCCTGACCGTCAAGGTGCCCTTGCTGGGGCGGCATTCGGCGCACACTGTGCTGCGGGCTGCGGCGGTGGGGCTGGCGGAAGGCCTGGCCTGGGGCGATATTGTGGCCGGGCTGCGCGCCGGCTACACCCAACTGCGGCTGGTGGCCGTGCGTTCTGAAAGCGGCGCTTTGCTTTTAGACGATACCTATAACGCCTCACCGCAGTCCACTTTGGCCGCCCTCAACCTGCTGGCCGACCTGCCCGGCCGCCGGGTGGCGGTGCTGGGCGACATGCTGGAACTCGGCCCTTATGAACAGGAAAGCCACCGCAAGGTGGGCCTGCGGGCGGCAGAAGTGGCCTCGCTGCTGGTCACGGTGGGGCCGCGCGCCCATTGGATTGCCGAAGCGGCTCGGGAGGCCGGTTTGCCGCCTTCCCGTGTGCTGGAAACCGAAACCGCCGAAGCAGCCATTGACCTTTTGCGGCAGAGGCTTCGCCCCGGCGATGTGGTGCTGGTGAAAGGCTCGCGCGGGGTCCAGATGGACCGCATTGTGGGCGCGCTGGAGGCTGCAGCATGATCACCAGTCCTGCACCGACGACCCTGGCTCTTAGCCTTGCCGCCCTGAGCTTTGTGCTGACGGTGATTTGGGGCGACCCCCTGTTGCAAATTTTGCGGCACTTCAGGGTGGGTAAAATTATCCGCCTGGAAGGGCCGCAGCGGCACTTTTCCAAATTGGGCACGCCCACCATGGGCGGCGTGATGATCGTTTTGCCAGTGGCGTTCATTGTTTTGTTGCTGAATGCCGGCTGGATTTTGGGCGCCACTTATTCGGGGCGCTCGGTGCTGCTGCCGCTGGCGGTGCTGCTGGCTTTTGCAGCCCTCGGTGCGGTGGACGACTGGGCCGGACTGCGGGGGCGCAAGGGTGAAGGCCTGCGGGCGCGCACCAAATTCGGCCTGCAAACGTTGCTGGCATTGGCGGCCGCCTATGGCCTGCAGCATGTTTTGCACGTGCCGGAATTGCTGATCCCCGGCATTCCGCGCCCGCTGACGCTGGGATGGCCCTACCTCTTGGTGGCGGCTTTCATCATTGTGGCTTCCAGCAACGCGATTAACCTCACCGATGGCCTTGATGGCCTGGCGGGGCTGATCGCGGCCACGGCATTTGCGGCTTATGGCGGCATTGCGCTGCTGCAAGGGCAGATTTACCTGGCGCGCTTTGCGTTTGTGTTGGTGGGCAGCATTTTTGGCTTTCTGTGGTTCAATGTCCACCCGGCGCAGCTTTTTATGGGCGATACCGGTTCGCTTTCTCTCGGCGCGGCTTTGGGCGTGGTGGCGCTGATGAGCGGGCAGTGGCTGCTGCTGCCGCTGATTGCCGTGGTGCCGGTGGCCGAAGTGTTGAGCGTGATGTTGCAGGTGAGTTATTTCAAACTCACGGGCGGGCGACGGCTGTTTAAGATGTCGCCGCTGCATCATCACTTTGAACTCCTTGGCTGGAGCGAAACGCAGGTGGTACAGCGTTTCTGGCTGCTCAGCCTGCTCGCTGCGATGATCGGCGTTGCGATTGCGGTGGGTTATAGGTAAGGAGTCAGCTATGATAGAGAAGGTGTTGATCCGCGGGTTTAAGGCTCTTGCAGAGATGGAAGTTGAGTTAGGGGTGCTCAACGTTTTCATTGGCCCTAATGGTGCGGGTAAAACGAGTATTTTGGAATCTATCGGCTTGCTGAGCGCTGCGGTCAGTGGACGTGTCGACGAGGAATCTTTGAGTAGAAGGGGGGTGCGCTTGGGCCAGCCGGCTGTATATAAAACCGCTTTGCGAGAGGCGGGGTCGCTGCCGCGATACATTCACCTGGAAGCCTCCGGCAACGGCTTCCATTACCGGGTCGATCTTGATAATCCTATTGAGCGCCCGAGCAAATTTTGGCGCTTTGCCAATGAATGGTTTGGTAAAACCGGTCAGCGAAAAGCCTCTTTTGCTTCGCGTAGCCCCCGAAGTGAAACCCCGGCCGATGTTGGGGTTGTGCCTTCGGTCATTGGGCTGCCGAGAGGGGCGGCAGCGTTCCGAGATGCCTTGCGCGACTACCGTATTTTTACTCCTCAAACTCCTATGTTGCGGGGGACGTCGCCAGATACTTCGGCAAAATTGCCCGTTGGTTTGGAAGGTGGTGGCTTGGCTGAGGCCGTGGAGGAAATGCTGGATGGAGAAGAAAACGCACGTCATCGGCTCGTAAGCCCTCTGCGGGATTGGTTTGACTGGGTTGCTGACGTGAAAATTGTCTCGCCCAGCAAATTGCCCATACCGTCAAGCGTTCCTATGACACGCCGGGTGTTGGCTTTTACCGACAGATACTCTCGCCGGGGACGCAATCTGATGACAGCCTATGATGCCAGCGAAGGAGTACTTCATGCTCTCTTCTTGATGGTATTGGTGATGCACCCCGGTGCGCCTGCTTTGGCTGCGGTGGATAATTTAGGTTACGGGTTGCATCCTCGTCTAAAGCGTGCCCTGGTTTCTCAGGTAGCCGATTGGTTGCTGGAAAAGAACGACCGTCAACTTGTTTTGACAACCCACGACCCACTGGTGTTGGATGGCTTGCCCTTGTTGGATGACCGAGTGCGGTTGTTTGTGGTTGACCGCGACACGGCAGGCAGGGTTGTGGTGCGTCGTATTTCGGTGGATGAGGAACTATGGCAGAAAAAGGAAGAGCGCGGGTGGGCCATGTCGGATTTGTGGATTGAAGGCTGGTTGGGCGGTGTGCCCAATTTGTGGTGAGGTGTGAGATGCGGGTTGGGTTGATTGTGGAAGGCGCGACAGACGGGGTGGTGTTGGAGGCCCTGTTGAAGAGCCGATGCCTGCAGGCTTCGGTAGTGGTGCTGCATCCCAAGCGGGACCGCACTTCGGGCTGGAGCGGCATCCAAAAATACTTGGCTCAAAAAGGCCGTGATTTGGAGCGTC
>JALUXH010000270.1 GCA_027019065.1 Anaerolineales bacterium | reverse complement strand
GGGCTGGGGCAGCATTTCGCGGGCGTTTTCGAACTTTTTCTTGATGCGTTTGAGGACGCGGGTCCACACTTCGGGGTCTTCGCTGTAGCGGGCAAATTCATCGTGGCCGGTGCCGCGGGTGAAGTAAGCGGCTTTGGGGTGCTTGTTGCCGATGACCGTGCGGTAAGGCACGCCGTCGCCGTCCACGTCCAGGTAGCGTCCCCAGGCTTTGCCTTCCTTTTCCCATTGTTCAAGGTCTTCTTCCCACAGGATTTTGCCGCGATCCATCGGCTCGGCAGGGTATTCAAAGGGTTTGACCATCCACTGGTTCTGCCCGATGTCCAGGTCGCTCATCACGAAGATGGGGGTTTGCAGGCGCTCGGCGTAATCAAATGCCTTCCAGCCGAATTCAAAGGTTTCATTGGCGTCTTTGGGGAAGAGCATGATGGCGTCGGTATCGCCCTGGCTGATGAAGGCCACCTGGGTGATATCGCCCTGCATGACGCGGGTGGGCAGGCCGGTGCTGGGCGCGCCGCGCTGCACATCCCAGACCACGATCGGCACCTCGGCGTAATAGGCCAGCCCCAGGAATTCGCCCATCAGGCTGATGCCTGCGCCGGAGGTGGAAGTCATGGCGCGCAGCCCGGCCCAGCCGGCGCCAATGGTCATGCCTACGGCCGCGAGTTCGTCTTCGGCCTGCACCACGACCACGGTGTTTTTCCCGGTCTTGGGGTCTTTGCGCAGTTTGGGGATGTACTGGTTCATGGTTTCCACCAGGCTGGAAGCCGGGGTGATGGGGTACCAGGCGGCGAATTGCACCCCGCCGTAAAGGGCGCCCAAAGCGGCCGCGGTGTTACCGTCGGCCATGATGTAGCCGTCGGTGGCGTTCATGGGTTCCAGGCGGTAGGGGTCTTTCTTTTCCAGGTTTTCTTTGGCCCATTGGGCGGCGGCTTCAATGAGGCCGTAGTTCAGGTTGATGGGGCCTTCTTTGCCTTTGAAGTGGAAGTCCAGCGCGGCATGGATTTTTTCCATGTCAATGCCGAGAATTTCTGCCAAGACACCCACGTAGACCATGTTGGCGACATAATCGCGCAGTTTGGGGGGCGCGCCCGATTGCCGGGCCAGTTTCTTGACCGGCATGGGGTACATGGTGATGTCGTCGCGCTGGATGGGCAGTTTCAGGTGGTCGGCGTAAAACAGCACGCCGCCGGGCATGACGTCTTCAATGTCGCTTTTGATGGTGGCGGGGTTCATTGCGACCACGATTTCGTGCTCTTCGCGGCGGGCAAGCCAGCCATCTTTGCTGATGCGAATGGTGTACCACGTCGGCATTCCTTGAATGTTGGAGGGGAAGATGTTTTTCCCCTGCACGGGAATGCCCATTTTGAAGATGGCGCGGGCAATGGTCAGGTTGGAGGTCTGACTTCCCGTGCCGTTGACGGTGCCTACGGTGATGGAAAAGTCGTTCACCACAGCACCGTTTTGGGAGGCTGGTTGTGTTTGTTTGGCCATAACCTCATCTCTCCTTATTTTTGCCGGCAAAGCCGGGTTTCTACACGGTGGGGGCGTCCCCTTCAAAGGGGCGGTGGTAGAGCAATTCGGTGTGTTCCAGCAGGGTGCGGTAGCCTTCGTCATAGCGCCCGTTGCAAATGGCCTGCACGATGCGCTCGTGATATTGCCACACTTTGCTCAGGTAGGTGTAATCGGTGTAACGGTTGTAGCCGATGGCTTCATAGGCTTCCCAGTAGGTTTCCAGAATGCCCTGTACGAAGGTGTTGTTCAGGCGGCGGTAAATGGTGAGGTGGAGGTCGCGGTGTTCGGCGTGAGGAATATGGATGGGGTTGCCGCGAAGCTGTTCCCACGCAGAGGCGATGAGGGCCTGCAGGTGGGCTTTGTCTTCGTCGGTGAGCAGGCGGGCTGCCTCGTGAAAGTAAGCGGCCTCTACTTTTTTGCGCAGGTCGGCAAATTGCTGGAAGTATTTTTCTTTGTCCAGATGGAGGGCGTAATGCAGGCTGAGCGAGACGGCCGGGGTGAAAGTGTAGGGCAGGCGGCGCAAGCCGACCCGCGGGCGGGCTTCCACAAAACCCAGGGCTTTGGCTACGGCCAGTTCTTCCCGCACCCGGGTGATGCTCCATCCCAGGGCTTTGCCGGCTTCTTTGAGCGGAGGCAGGTGCGCCCCGTGCCCGTTTTGGGCGGCCTGGCGGCTCAGATATTCCAGAAACGGGAATTGTTCCCAATGCGTCACGCCAAAATCCTCATATCAATTAAATTATTCGTATGATATGGCGCGATTGTACCGCCTGCCGCGAAGAGCGTCAAGGTTTAGCCGCCTGCGTCTCTTGGCGCGGGCAGGACGCGGGCGTAACTGCTCAGCCCTGGCAGGGAATCCACAGATTTCACAGATTGGCACGGAAAACGTCATTACCTACCCAAATCGTAGCGCTGGCAATGCAGGGCGTGTTTTCACACCGCGTTTTCCTTTGGCGCCGCTGCCGCTGCGTTGCCCCCCCGTCCCCTCCCCGCATGCGGGGAGGGGAGCCAGGGGAGGGGTATGGCAAAGGCACGGCGCATCAAAACGCATGGAGGGCACCCCAGCGTAGGCTGTTACCAGAAAACACAGCATTGCTCTTTGCGCCATTTGCCTTCTTTGCGTCTTTGCGTTAACCTCTTTTTATGCTTCTGGGTGCGCATCGCGGGCAGGCTGAACAGTTACACGCGGGCAATCGTTTGGGGGCGGGCGTCAGTTTCCCCCCGAGGGCGGGTCGGTCATCAGCCCTTTTTGCCAGGCGAAGACCGCCGCCTGCGTGCGGTCGGAAAGGTGCAGTTTGCTCAGGATGTTGCTGACGTGGCTCTTGACCGTCCGTTCGCTGATGATCAGTTGCCCGGCGATGGCGGCGTTGCTCATCCCCTGGGCGACCAGCCGGAGTACTTCCAGTTCCCGCTCGGTCAGTTCGGCGAAAGGCGTGGGGGCGGTGGGGGAGGCGGAAGGCTCGCGGGCTGCGTGCAGTTCCTGAATCAAACGGGCGGCCACACGGGGGTGCAGCACGGCTTCTCCCTGTGCCGCCTTGCGGATCGCGTCGGCCAGACTTTCCGGTGCGACGTCTTTCAGCAAATAGGAGATTGCCCCGGCGCGGATCGCGGGAAAAATATGCTCGTCTTCGTGATACGAGGTGAGCACGATGATCTGCGTGCGGGGGCTGATGCGCTTGACGGCGCGGGTGGCCTCAACGCCGTCCATCTCGGGCATCACCAGGTCCATCAGGGCGACATCGGGGGCGTGGCGGGCGGCGAGGCGCACGGCCTCTTCGCCGGAAGCGGCCTCGGCGACCACGGCGATGTCGGGGCAGGTTGCCAGGAAGGCGCGCACGCCCTGGCGCACCACGCTGTGGTCGTCCACGACCATCACGGTAATCGGCTCGGCCATTGGAAAATCTCCTTTGCGGCATTTCGTATAGCCAATTTGCGCTTTGCAATTTGTGTTTTGCCCGGAGCACCTCAAAAGGGGAAGGCCGCCTGCCGGAAACCGGAAGGCGCGCGGCTCTCTCCGGAGGCGGGCGGCTCCTGTCATCAGGGCTTTTTCACGGGAACGACGGCTTCCACGCGGGTGCCCTGGCCGGGCCGGGCGGTGATTTCCAGCCGCCCGCCCAGGCGCTCCACCCGCTCTGCCATGCTGGTTAGCCCCAGCCCGCGGCCGCGTGCCGCTGCTGGCTCGAAGCCCTGCCCGTCGTCTTCCACCGTCAGGCGTACTGCTCCGTTGCCCCATGCCAGCCGGATCCGCACTTGCTGCGCTTCGCTGTGTTTGGCCGCGTTGGCGAGGGCTTCCTGCGCCACCCGCAGCAGCGCCTGGGCGGTTTCCAGCGGCAGCCGTTGCTCGTGCTGCACCCGAAAATCGGCGGCTATGCCCGTCTGGCGCGCCCAGGTTTCCAGATGCTCCCGCAGCGCGGCGGCCAGTCCTTTGTCTTGCAGGGCGGCGGGGCGCAGCTCCCGGATGAGCGCGGTGAGTTCCTGCTGGGCCTGGCGGATGAGGGCGTCGGCCTGGGTGACGGCGGCCTGGGCTTCTTGGGGCTGTTGGGGGAGCAGGCGGCGGGCCGCGGCCAGTTGCATCCCCGCGGCAAAGACCTGCTGCTTGACCGCGTCGTGCAGGTCGCGCGCCAGACGGTTGCGTTCTTCCAAAGCGGCCAGCGCTTGGCGGCTGTGGACGAGGTTTTCCAGTTGCTCGGCCATGCGGTTGAGCCGCCGCGCCAGGGCGCCCAGTTCGTCGGGGGAGGGATCGCGCACTTGGGCGGAAAAATCGCCGCGGCTCCAGGCGTCGGCGGCTTCGCTGAGGGCCGTCAGGCGGTGGGTCAGGCCGCGGGCGGTCAGGAAGCCGAATAGCGTGCCGATGAGCGCGGCGAAAAGGGTGATGATCGCTGCGCTGGGGAGCAGGGTGTTCACCACTTCGCGCGGCCATTGCCGCAGCGAGGCAGGCCAGGTGATGCGCAGCAACAGCGCCCCGACGGTGTGACCGGCAGCGTTGGCGATGGGCACGGCGAGGTACAGCCCCTCGTTGTTGGCAAAACTCAGCGCGCTGCTGTTCCGCTCACCGGCCAGTGCCCGCACCGTCAGCCCGAGGGCTTCTGCGGGCAGGCAGGCCGCCAGCGGTGTGCTTCTGCCGCAAGGCGGTTGAGGGTAAGCGGCCACGGACTTCCCTTGTGCGTCTGTCACCACAGCCCACCGCAGGCTGGCGGGGTTGAGGTTGATTTTCAGCCCTTGTTGAGAGGATCGGGTCAGGCGGCCTTCCTCCACCAGCGTTTTCAGCCAGTTTTCCAGCGCGGCGCGGTCGGGCGGCGCGGTTTCCAGCGCCGGGGCCAGTTCTGTGGCTGCATCGCTCAGAAGGGGCGTCAGCAGGCGCGGCAGGGCGTCGGCGCGGGTCAGCAGGAAAGCCGCCGCCGCCAGCAGCCCGATTTCAATCAGCAGGATGGCTCCTGCGGTCACGAGGGTATAAGAAAGGGTGAGTTTCCAGCGCAGGCGCATGGGAAGAAGTAAGCGGTGGGGTGGGAGCAGCGATTGCGAACAGCAAGGATATTGGTAACGGTTCAGCCCTGGCAAAGAGAAATTACAGATGCCGTAAACAGAAAACCATAGAAGGCACAGAAATGCCACTGAAAACGTAATTACCTACGTGGTGGCAAAACGCCTCTGGCGGCAGTTTTTCTTTGGCGTGCGGCGACGAGTCT
>JALUXH010000269.1 GCA_027019065.1 Anaerolineales bacterium | reverse complement strand
CAATTACGCTGCTCCGCTGGATGCGCTGCCGGTCAAAGTCGCCGACCTGATTACGGCTTTGGGTGTGGAAAAACGGGTGTGGGTGTCGTCTTTCAACCCGCTGACGCTGCTGCGCTTTACCCGCCGTTTGCCGCAAGTTCCGGCCGGCTTTCTGGTAGATGCCCGCCGTCCGTGGCTTTACCGCCTTTTCCGCCCTGGGGTGCCCCACGTGCTGGTGGAACCGCCCCTGGCGGCCGTGACGCCCGAAGCCGTGCAGCGCTGGCATGGGGAAGGCAAAACCGTGGCCGTTTACACCGTCAACGATGCCGCCGACATGGCGCGCCTCTTCGCCTGGGGCGTGGACGGCATCTACACCGACCGCCCGCGCCTGGCGCGTGAGGTGCGGGAAGCCTTTTGGGCGCGGACAAAACGCACGGCCTGAAGGCCCGCGAACCGCGAACCGCAGGCCGCTGACCGCCCATCGCCTGACACAAAAGGCGCAAAGGGCAAGCCCGCGCCTTCTGTGCCCGGCCTGATTGACTGACAAAACGCTGCCGCGTGGGAGAGATCAAATACGAGAACCATCCAGGTGAGATGGGTCAGTCAACCAGGTGGCCGGCGGTGAGCTCTGAGGGCTTCCCTGCCGGGGCTGAACGGTGATGTTTTGGAGGAGAAATGCGCCCTTCCCGCCGCTGGGCTGAAGCCGCCCTGCTGGTGGCTTTGGCCGTTTGGCTGTGGCCGTGGTCCGGCCGCGCCCGGGCCGCCCCTGCCCCCGAGGCCTCGCAATGCGCCCGAGGGGTTTTGGCGCGCCTTTCGCCCGAAGAACGGGTGGGGCAGCTCTTCCTGGTGGCCTTCCAGGGGAAAGCCGAGACCCCCGATGCCCCCATCTACCACCTGCTGGCCCAGGCGCACGTGGGCGGCGTGGTGCTCTTGCGGGCCGATGACAACATCCCCGGCGGGAAAAACGCTGCCGAGGCGCTGCAAAACGAAATCCGCGCCCTGCAGCGGGCTGCCTGGCTGAATGCCCAGCAGGAGGCCATTGACCCCGAAACCGGCGAAGCCCGCTACCCTCCCTATGTGCCGCTGCTGGTGGCGACCGCCCAAGACGGCGACGGCTACCCCTCTGACCAGATTTTGGAAGGCATGACGCCGCTGCCCAGCCCGCTGGCCATTGGCGCAACCTGGCAGCCCGACCTGGCGCGCGCCGTGGGGGAGGTGCTGGGGCGTGAAACGGCCGCGTTGGGCATCAATTTGCTCCTCGGCCCCCCCCTGGATGTGGCCGCCACCCCTCACCCGGGCAGCCCGGGCGACCTCGGCATTGATACTTTTGGTGGCGACCCTTACTGGGTGGGCCTGATGGGCAAAGCCTACATCCAGGGGGTTCACCAGGGCAGCAGCGGCCACGTGGCGGTGGTGGTCAAGCACTTCCCGGGCTACACCGGCTCCGACCGCTCGCCGGCCGAAGAAGTGGCCACCGTCCGCAAATCGCTGGAACAGCTCAAGCAAATTGAACTCGCCCCCTTCTTCGCCGTCACTGCCGCGGCCGACCCGGCCCAGGTGGCCGACGGCCTGCTGGTTTCTCACATCCGCTACCAGGGTTTCCAGGGGAACATCCGCGCCACCACCCGCCCGGTGAGCCTGGACCCCCAGGCGTTTGCCCAACTGATGGCCTTGCAGCCTTTCGCGGCCTGGCGCGCCGGCGGCGGCCTGACGGTGAGCGATGACCTCGGCAGCCGCGCCATCCGCCGCTTTTACGACCCCACGGAAAAGCGTTTTGACGCTTTCCTGGTCGCGCGCGATGCCTTGCTGGCGGGCAACGACTTGCTCTACCTCGGCAAAGGCTTCCACGACCCCAACGACCCCGACCAGCCCGCTTCGGTGCTCAACACCCTGAAATACTTTTCCCGCAAATACCGCACCGACCCCGCGTTTGCCCAGCGGGTGGATGCCGCGGCGCTGCGGGTGTTGACCTTGAAATGCCGCCTGTTTGGCCGTTTCACCCTCAACAGTGCGCTGCCCCAGCCGGCGGGGCTTTCGGTGTTGGGCAAAGGCGGTGATGTCGCTTTCAAGGTGGCGCAGCAGGCCGCAACGCTGATTTCCCCTGCCCCTACCGACCTGGAAAGCGTGCTTCCCACGCCGCCTCAGCGCGGCGAGCGTATCCTGCTTCTTTCGGAAGGCCGCCCTTACAGCCAGTGCAGCGATTGCCCGCCACAACAGGCGCTGGCGCCGGGCGCTTTCCAGCAGGTGCTGCTGCGCCTGTACGGCCCGGGCAGCGGCCGCCAGGTGCGCCCCCAGGATTTCATCCCGCTTACCTTCGCCCAACTGGAAGCCTGGCTGAAAGACCCGGCCGCCCACCCCTCGGTGCGGCAAAGTTTCCGCGTGGCCGATTGGGTGGTGGTAGGGCTGCTGGATGCGGCCCCACAGCACCCCGATGCTCAGGCCTTCCGCCACCTGCTTGATGCCCAGCCTGCCCTGCTGCGGAACAAGAAAGTGGTGGTTTTTGCGTTCAACGCACCGTATTACCTGGATGCGACCGATATTTCCAAACTTTCGGCCTATTACGGCCTGTATAGCAAAGCCCCGCCTTTTGTGGAAGTCGCTGCCCGCCTGCTTTTTCGCGAAATTGCTCCGCAGGGGGCGCTGCCGGTTTCGGTGGGCGGGGTGGGCTATGACCTGATTACCGCGACTTCTCCCGACCCGCAGCAAGTGATTCCTCTGGTCTGGGATTTCCCGCCGCTGCAGGGGGCTTCCGCCACGGCCACGCCGACGCCGGCGGCGAACCGGCCGCTGCGGGTGCAGCCCGACCAAACGGTGCCCGTACGCACCGGCGTGATTGTGGACCATAACGGGCATCCGGTGCCCGACGGCACGGTGGTGCGCTTTCTCTTGACGACGCCGGGGGGCGATCAGGTGCAGCAAAGCGTGGAAGTTACCACCACCGACGGTGTGGCGCACGCTTCGTTTCAGGTGGTGGAGCCCGGCCTGTGGGAGATTCGCGTCCAGAGCGACCCGGCGCGGCATTCGCAGGTGCTGGCGGTGGAGGTGCCTGGCCCCGCGGAGGGGGCGACGGTTTCGCCCCAGGCGCCCGCGCTCACGGCCACGCCGACGCCGCGGCGTTCCCCCTCGCCTCAGGAAGGCGTGCTCACGCCGCCCCGGCACCGCCGTGTGGACGGCGCCGATTACCTCGCCGCGTTGCTGGTCGCGCTGCTGGCCGGATGGGGGGCGTATCGGGGGGCGCTGCAGCGCGGCATGGCGCGTTGGGGGGTGCGCTGGGGTTTGCTGGCTTTCGGCGGCGGCATGGCGGCGTATGTCGGGCTGGCCGCGGGCGGCCGGGTGACGGCGGCGGTGCTGGCGCGGTGGGGGTACGCGGCTGCTCCGGCGCTCACCATGGCCGGCGCTTCCGCAGGGCTGCTCGTCGGCCTGGTTTGGCGCGCTTTCCACCGCCCCCGCCCGCGTTGAGGCCGCTTGCCGGGTTCCGGCCGGGCTTTGCATTCCCTGCCGCCGAGGGCCGCGGCTGCTGCCTTTGACCCCGCGGCGACTTTCAAATTCCTTCCTGGGAGGTGGTTCATGCCGAAAATTTACGTGGCCGGGCCGTTGTTTACCGAAGGGCAGCGGTGGCTGCTGGAACGCGTGGATGCCGTGTGCCGCGCCCAGGGCTATGAAACCTATTTGCCCCACCGCGATGCCGGATTGTATGACCGTGACAGCGATTCGTCGTTTTTCTTCCGGCAAGATCTGCAGCAGTTGCAGGAAGCCGCCGTGGTGGTGGCCGTGCTCAACGGCGACGATGTGGATGCCGGGACGGCGTGGGAGATGGGGTATTTTTATGCCGTGAAAGGCGGTCCCATTGTGGGGTATGTGCGCGATACCCGTAAACCTCACCCCAGCGCCCAGTTGAACCCGATGGTGGTCGGCAGCCTGCACGCACTGGTGCACGATTTGGAAGCCCTGGCCGAGGTGCTGGCCGGGCTGAAGGAGGCATGATTTTAGCGGCGATGTTCCGCCGCATGCCCAAACGGGCAGAGTGCATCAAGCCGCGCGGAGAGCACAACAGCGGAGGTCGTGACGGTCTGACAGGCTTTCCGAAAGCCCGTCAGACCGTTGGGCGTGAAAGTGAGGGTTAGCGCGCCACCGCGGGAAGTTTTTGCAGCGATTTGCGAATTTCTTCTTCGGGGTAACTGTAGTCTTGCAATTCGCCGTTCAGGTAGGCTTCGTAGGCGCTGAGGTCGAAGTGCCCGTGGCCGGAGAAGTTGAAGACGATGACGCGCTTTTCCCCGGCTTCTTTGGCTTTGAGGGCTTCATCAATGGCAACTTTCACGGCGTGGGCGGTTTCCGGCGCCGGAACGATGCCCTGGGTGCGGGCGAAGAGCACCGCGGCTGCGAAGACCGCCCGCTGATGCACGGCAACGGCTTCTATGACGCCCTGTTCGTATAGCGCACACACCGCCGGCGCCATGCCGTGATAGCGCAGCCCGCCCGCGTGGATGGGCGCGGGCACAAAATCGTGCCCCAGGGTGTGCATTTTCACGATGGGCGTGATTTTGCCCGTGTCGCCGTAGTCGTAGGCGTACAGCCCTTTGGTGAGGGTGGGCGCGGCGGTGGGCTCTACGGCAATCACGCGGTAATCTTTCTTCCCTTGCAGTTTTTCTTTGATGAAGGGGAAGGCGAAACCGCCGAAGTTGGAACCGCCGCCGATGCAGCCGATGAGGATGTCGGGTTCCTCGCCGGCGAGTTCCATTTGCCTGATGGCTTCCTGGCCGATGACGGTTTGGTGCAGGAGGACGTGGTTGAGCACCGAGCCCAGGCTGTATTTTTTCCGGCCGTTGGAGGTGAGCGCGGCTTCCACCGCTTCGGAAATGGCAATGCCCAGCGAGCCGGGGTTGTTGGGGTCTTCGGCGAGAAGGCGGCGGCCTGTTTCGGTGCGGTCGGTGGGGCTGGCGAAGACCTGTGCGCCGTAGGTTTCCATTAAAATGCGGCGGTAGGGTTTCTGGCCGTAGGAAACTTTAACCATGTAAACTTCTACGCCTATATTGAACAGGCTGCCGGCGAACGCCAGCGCCGAACCCCATTGACCGGCGCCGGTTTCGGTGGTGAGGGCGTGCACGCCGGCGGCTTTGTTGTAGAAGGCCTGCGCCACGGCGGTGTTGGGTTTGTGGCTGCCGGAAGGCGACACGCCTTCGTATTTGAAGTAGATGTGCGCCGGGGTGTCGAGGGCTTTTTCCAGCCGGCGGGCGCGGATGAAGGGGGTCGGCCGCCACAGCCGGTAAACCTCGCGCACCGGCTCGGGGATTTCAATGTAACGCTCGGTGCTGACTTCCTGCAAAATGGCTTCGCGCGGGAAGAGGGCTTCCAGGAAATCGGGCGTGACCGGCTCTTTGGTGACGGGG
>JALUXH010000268.1 GCA_027019065.1 Anaerolineales bacterium | reverse complement strand
CCCTCGCCGGTGGGCATCCCACACGCGGCGGGCAAACGGCGAGGCCAGGTTGGCGAGCGCGGTGATCGCGCCGCCGGCATGGTGAGCAAGCGCGTGGGAAAGCAGGCGGTCGTTGCCGTTCAGCACCAGCAGGTCGCGGCCGAAGCGCCTGCCTAAGGCCTCGGCATAAGCGGGGTCGCCGGTGGAATCTTTGATGCCCACGAAGTTGGGGAAGGCGTCGCGCAGGCGGGCGAGCAAATCCGGCGAAAAACCCACGCCTGAAACCCGCGGGATGTGGTAGCCGAGCAGCGCGCCGTCGGCGGGCACGGCCTGGCGGAGCACGGTGGCGAACCAGCGGAACAGCCCTTCATCGCTCGCGGTGCGGAAGTAATACGGCGGCAACACCACCACGCCGGTGTAGCCCAGGTGGAAAGCGGCGCGTGTGAGGGCGATGGTTTCGCTCAAACTGGGGGTGCCTGTGCCTGCCAGGAGCCGAAAATCCGGCCGACTTTTGTGGATGCGGGCTGCGGCCTGCATGATGGCGAGGCGCTCTTCGGGGGAAAAAGAGGGGCCTTCCCCTGTGGTGCCGAGGATGAGCGCGCCGTGGCATCCGCGCCGCGCCAGAAATTCCAGCAGCACGGGGAGGTGTTCCAAAATGGGTTTGTCGTTCGCATCCAGCGGCGTGACCGCGGCAGCGTAAATGCCGGCGAGGCTCATGAGGTTTCCTCCTGGGGAGTGGTTTTGCTTTATTGTACCCGCGAATGCATTGCAAGGGGGCGTTTTGTGAAAACGCTGGATTTCGCATAGCCAATGCGCAGAAGGTGAAAGAGAAAAGCCCGGCAGATGTCTCTCTGCCGGGCCCAAATCGGCACGTGAGGCCGGAGAAAAAAATTGGAAAGCGCTAAAGCCCTGCCGCGGCGCGCAAATGCTCGGCCCGGTTGGTGCGTTCCCACGGCAGATCAAGGTCGTCGCGCCCGAAATGGCCGTAGGCCGCAACTTGCCGGTAGATGGGGCGGCGCAGGTCAAGGTCGCGGATAATCGCGCCCGGGCGCAGGTCAAAATGTTCCTGCACCAGGGCAGCGATTTTTTCGTCGGGAATGCGGCCGGTGCCGAAGGTTTCCACGCTCACCGAAACCGGCCTGGCGACGCCGATGGCGTAAGCCACCTGAATTTCGCAGCGGTCGGCCAGCCCGGCTGCCACGATGTTTTTGGCTACCCAGCGGGCGGCGTAAGCGCCGGAGCGGTCCACTTTCGTCGGGTCTTTACCGCTAAACGCGCCGCCGCCGTGCCGCCCCATGCCGCCGTAGGTATCTACGATGATCTTGCGCCCGGTCATCCCTGCATCGCCCATGGGGCCGCCGACCACGAACCGGCCGGTGGGGTTGACGAGGTAGCGGATCTCGCCGTCCACCAGGTCGGGCGGGAGGATGGGTTTGATGATGTCTTCAATGACGCCTTCTTCCAGGTCGGAGCGGCTGATGTCGGGGGCGTGCTGGGTGCTGACGAGCACGGTATGCACGCGTTTGGGCTTTCCGTAGGCGTATTCCACCGTAACCTGGCTTTTGCCGTCGGGGCGCAGCCAGGGCAAAAGACCCTGCTTGCGGGCTTCGGCGAGGCGGCGGGTGAGTTTGTGCGCCAGGTAAATCGGCATGGGCATCAAAACGTCGGTTTCGTTGCAGGCGTAGCCGAACATCATGCCCTGGTCGCCTGCGCCGATGGCTTCAATTTCTTCCTCGGTCATTTCGCCGGTTTTGGCTTCCAGGGCTTTGTTGACGCCCATGGCGATGTCGCCGGATTGTTTGGCAATGGCGACCAGCACGCCGCTGGTATCGGCATCAAAGCCGGTTTCGCTGCCGGTGTAGCCGATTTCCCGAATGACTTCCCGCGCCAGGTCGTTGAAGTTGACATGGGCGCGGCTGGTGATTTCGCCAAACAGCATGACAAAGCCGGTTTTGGTGGCGGTTTCGCAGGCCACGCGGGCATAGGGGTCTTGCGCCAGGAAAGCGTCCAGCACGGCGTCGCTGATCTGGTCGCACATTTTGTCGGGGTGGCCTTCGGTCACCGATTCCGAAGTAAACAGCAGGGAAGGGGATTGCATGAAGGTTGTGCTCATGGTGCCTCCTGAATGGATGACGCGGCGCGAGAGGCAAAAAAATTGCCCTTTCCTGGAAGAAAGGGCAAGGGGCATCCCAAAAGGGCTGCGCGGCTGCCCTCTCATCTTCCAGAACATCCGTCTGCCGGAATTGGCACCTTGAGCGTTGCGGCCTGCCGTGCTTGTCCCCGCTGGCAGGGCGGCGCGGGCTCAGGTTGCCGAGGCTTCACAGGGCCGGTCCCTCCACCTCTCTGGATAAGAGTGCCGCGTATGAGGTTGTATTTCAGATTGGCGCAATCTTACCACGCCCGCACAGGGGCGTCAATGGCCGCGCGGAGAGTCATCGGATGTGCCTTTTGCAGGGTGCTGGAGGTGGCTTTTACCTGGCCCCCAGCCGCCCAAACTGTTTTTCCAGGGTGCCCACACTGATGTGAATCATGGTCGGGCGTCCGTGGGGGCAGGAACGCGGGTTTTGGCAGGCTTCCAGGTCGCGCACCAGGGCTTCCTGCTCGGCGGGGGAAAGCACCTGCCCGCCCTTCACCGCCACCCGTTTGCAAATACGGGCGATGATGCGGGCTTCAATTTGGCTTTGCAGGGGCGTTTCGTCTTCTTCAAAATCTTCCACCAGGGCGCGCAGGGCGTCGGCGGGGCTGCTCTTTGCCAGCAGCGCAGGTACGGCGCGCACCCGGAAGGTGTTGGGGCCAAACGGCTCCACCTCAAAGCCCCAGCGGTGCAGGTACGGCAGTTGCTCTTCCAGCAGGCGGGCCTGCTGCGGCGGCAGGTGCACCGTCACCGGCTCTAACAACGCCTGCGCCGGAATTTCCGCGGTGCCCTGCGCCATGAACTTCTCGTACAGCACCCGCTCGTGGGCGGCGTGCTGGTCAATGAGGTACAGCCCATCAGGGCCCTCGGCCACAATGTAAGTGGCGGCAATCTGCCCGATGGGGCGCAGCAGGTGCGTTGGGGCGTGAGGCAGGGTGGGCTGGGAAGCCGCCTCGGGCGGGGTGTTTCCCGAAATGCCGGGGCCGGGCTGGGGCTGCGCGGCGCTGTCTTCCTGCGGGAAGCCCGCAGGCGGGGGCGCGACGACGTTTTCCTCACCCCAGGGGATGCCCGCCTCGGGGGCGGCTTCCCCGCCCAGCCACGCCGGGCGCGGGGGCGGCGCGGGCGGCAGTTCCAGGTCGGGGATGGGCGTGTAAGCCAGCAGGGTGCGGTGCACCGCGTGGCGCACGGCGCGGAAAACCGCATCGGGGTTGCGGAAACGCACTTCGGCTTTGGTGGGGTGGACGTTGACGTCCACATCCTCGGGGGCAAGTGCCACGAAGAGCACGGCAATGGGGTAACGCCCCACCATCAGCAGGGTATGGTAAGCCTTGAGCAGCGCGGCGGTGAGGGTGCTATCCTGCACCGGGCGGCCGTTGACGAAGAAAATGATGTCGCGGCGCTGGCCGCGGGTGATGTCGGGGGGGCTGATGAAGCCGTGAATGTGCAGGTGCGGTGTCTGGTCGTCCACCGCCAACATGCGGCGGGCGATTTCGGGGCCGTAAAGGGAAGCCAGCACCTCGCGGCGGTCGTTGTTGCCCGCGGTTTGCAGCGCGGGCTTGCCGTCTTGCGTCAGGCGGAAGCGCACGCCGGGGTAAGCCAGCGCGTAGCGGGTCACAAGGGCATCAATGCGCCGCTTTTCGGTGGCGTCGGATTTGAGGAATTTGCGCCGCGCCGGGACGTTGTAGAACAGGTTTTCCACCCGCACGGTGGTGCCCACCGGCGCGCCCACCGGTTCGGCCTTGCCGAGGGTGCGCCCGCCTTCCACCCGCAGCCGCGCGCCGGTTTCGGCTTCGGCCGGGCGCGAGGTGATGGTGAAGCGGGAAACCGACGCGATGGAAGCCAGCGCCTCGCCGCGAAAGCCCAGGGTGTGAATGCGGAACAGGTCTTCGGCGGTCTGCAGTTTGCTGGTGGCGTGGCGGGCAACGGCCAGGGGCAGTTCTTCGGCGGGGATGCCGTGGCCGTCGTCGGCGACTTCAATGAGGGCTTTGCCCGCCTGCGCGATTTCAATGGCGACGCTTTGCGCGCCCGCGTCCAGGCTGTTTTCCAGCAGTTCCTTGACCACCGAGGCCGGGCGTTCCACCACTTCGCCGGCGGCAATTTGCGAAATCAGTTCGGGGGGAAGGGGATGAATGGGCATGAGGAAAAGTGCTCCGGTGGGTCGGTGTCAGGCCGCAAAGCGCCCATCATAAATCGCCTTTAAAACGAAACGGGCGGCCTTGCGACCGCCCAAATTGTAGCATAGTTTAGAGTGCGCTTAGTCTTCAAGGGCGCTGTAGCCGGGGCCTTCCTCAAAGTAAGCACGGTTCCAGTCAATGGCCGGGGTGAGGTCCACCACTTCGCCGGCTTCCAGGGTCTTGGTGCCTTCCAGGTGAACGGCTTCGCCGTTGTGGTCGGTGCCGTCGTACACTTCGTCGAAGCCTTCGGTGCCTTTGGGCATGCTGATTTTCTCGCCGCCTTTGGCTTCGTAGTCGGCAGGCACTTCGTCTTCGGGGAAGATGGCTTCCAGGGGGCACTCGGGCATGCAGGCGCCGCAGTCAATGCACGTATCGGGGTCAATGTAGTAGAGCGGCCATTCGTCCACGGGCTTGCCGGGCACGATGCATTCTACGGGGCAGACCTCGGTGCAGGCGCCGTCTCGCAGACAGAGAGAAGTGATCACGTAGGGCATGGCTTACCTCCATGTGAGAGAATCAATACTGACGAATGCGTGCTTTATTGTAATCCAGTTTGAAGGATTTGGGTATGCTTTTTGTCACCTGAAGAGGCCCAAAAGGCGGGGGGAGCGTGATTATTTGGGCTGATGTCATAAAAATTTGGGGTAACTGCTCAGCCCTGGCAGGGAATCCACAGATTGTACAGATTGGCACAGAAAACACAGAATTGCTCTTTGCGCCATTTGCCTTCCTTTGCGTCTTTGCGTTAACCTCTTTTTATGCTTCTGGGTGCGCATCGCGGGCAGGATGAACAGTTACAATTTGGGGGTGTTCAGCCTTGTGAGCCCAGGCCGCGATGGCGCGCGACGGCACAGCCGGGGTATCTGCCGGCCGTGATAAAATGGCGGCACTTCGCGCCTGGAAGGAGGCTGCGGTGAGCGAGAAGCGGTTTTTCCCTGTGCTGGTGCTCACGATTGGCATTTTGGCGGTTTCCACGGCTTCTATTTTCATCCGCTATGCCCAGCGCGACGCCCCTTCGTTGGTGATTGCGGCGTGGCGGCTGAGTATTGCGGGGGGCGTTCTGTTGTTGCCTATGCTGCGCCGTCATCG
>JALUXH010000267.1 GCA_027019065.1 Anaerolineales bacterium | reverse complement strand
GTGGGAGAGGGGAGAAAGCCGCCGCCAGGCGGCTTGAGGGGTGAGGGCGTTTCCGCAACCCGGCGGGTATTTCTACAGATTTTGCATGCACCCAAGCGCACCGGGGCGGCTTGACCTGTGCCGCGGTTGCGCTATAATTTGGGTAGTGCCCGGCGTGGGCAGGCAGGGGATGGCAGCTCCCCACGCCTGAGCAGAAGATGCTGGTTCGTTTCCATCCCTTTTCTCTCAAGGAGGAGAAGCCGTGAAACGTAAAGTCCTGTTCGTTTTGCTCGCCATGGCGCTGGTGTTGGCGCTGGCCCTGAGCGCGTGCGGCAAACAAAGCAGCAGCACCGGCGGCGCCGCGCCTTCGGGCAAGTTTGCCTCTACCATCGTCATCGGCACGACCGACAAGGTCACAGACCTTGACCCGGCCAATGCCTACGACTTCCACACGTGGGAAATCTTCCACAACACGATGGATACCCTGCTGCACTACAAGCCGGGAACCACCGACCTGGAACCCGCGCTGGCGACTTCCTACGACGTCAGCAAGGACGGCAAGACCTACACCTTCCACCTGCGCAAGGGGCTCAAGTTTAATGATGGCACGCCCTTCAACGCCCAGGCGGTGAAATGGTCCATTGACCGCGTGGTCAAAATTCAGGGCGACCCTAACTGGCTGGTGACCTCTTTCGTGGACCATGTTGAGGTGGTGGATGACTACACGGTGAAGTTCGTGCTCAAGAAGGCGGTCAACTACTTCCCGCTGCTGGTGGCGACTTACCCCTACGCGCCGGTCAGCCCGAAGTGCTACTCGCCCGATAAAATTGACTCTGACAGCACCTGCGGCGGCATCGGGCCCTACAAGATCGCCAAATGGGTGCGCGACCAGGAAATGGATCTGGTAGCCAACCCCAACTGGTACGGCGACCCGCCCAAGACCCCCAACATCACCATCAAATACTTCGCCGACGCGACCACCATGCGCCTGGCGGTGGAAAACGGCGAAATTGATATTGCCCTCAAAAGCCTGAACCCCACCGACTACGCCGACCTGAAGAAGAATTCCAAACTGCAGGTCATTGAAGGGCCGGGCGCTTACATCCGCTACATCGTCTTCAACGTCAAGATGAAGCCGTTTGACAACCCGAAAGTGCGCCAGGCCATTGCCTACGCCGTAGATCGCCAGACGATTGTGGACAAGGTCTATCAGGGCACCCACGAACCGCTCTACACCATGGTGCCGATCGGCATGTGGAGCCACAAAGACACCTTCCCCAAGCGCGACATCAACAAGGCCAAGCAACTGCTGCAGGAAGCCGGCTACAGCGCCGACAACCCGCTGAAAATTGACCTCTGGTGGACCCCCACCCACTACGGCGACACCGAATCCGACATGGCTTCGGTGGTCAAGGAAGCCCTGGAAGAAACCGGCATGATCAAGGTCAACCTCCAGTCCGCCGAATGGGCGACCTACACCGACCAGTTCGGTTCCATGGGCATGTTCCTGCTGGGCTGGTACCCCGACTACATGGACCCCGACGACTACACCTACCCCTTCGCCGCGTCGGACGCTTCGGATGACATTGGCTCTAACTACGCCTCGCCGAAGATGGACGCCTTCTTTGCCAAAGAGCAGGCCGCGACCGACCTGCGCGGCGCCCAGCGCCAGCAGGTTTTTGCCGACATCCAGCAACTCTGGGCGCAGGATGTCCCCACCGTTCCGCTGTCGCAAGGCAAACTGTTGGTGGTGGCGCAAAAGAACGTCTCCGGCATCGTGCTCGATCCGGTCATGGCCAACCACTACTTCCTGTTCCAGAAGACCAAATAACGCTTCAGATGCAGCGGGGGAGGGTGAGGCTTAAGCCCTCCCCCGTTTTTGCTTTTGGATCCTTTCTCCCCTCTCACTGCTCAGCCCTGGAAAGCAGGCCGCGGATGAGGCGGAGGGCACAAGACGACCAGGCCGCCAAAGATGCCAGGAATCAGAACACGCGCCGGCCTTCCTGAAGCCCCCGCCTGATTGGTGTCAATCTGTGGAATCGGCGGATCTTTTCTGCGCCACCCGCGAAATCTGCGGCTCCTGCTCGCTGAGGCTGAAGAGACACTCTTCCCCCGACAACCGCCCATGCGCTCTCTCGGTCGTTATCTCCTCGTGCGCACCTTGCTGACCATCCCGATGATTTTCGTGCTGGTCACGTTGGTGTTCCTCATCCTGCGGGTGATGCCCGGCGACCCGGTGAAATCGTCCATCCGCCCGGGCGCGCCGCAGGAATACATTAACGAAATTCGCCACACCCTCGGGTTAGATAAACCCCTCTATGTGCAGTACGGCGATTACCTGTGGGATTTGCTCCACTTTGACCTGGGCACCACGCTCAGCCCGGTGCGCGGCCAGTCGGTCGCCAAGCAGATTTGGGAGCATTTCCCCGCCACGCTGGAACTTGCCCTCGCGGGCATGCTGGTGACCGCGGTGGTCGGCGTCGGCGCGGGGGCGTATGCCGCCCACCACCGCCGCTCGGCAGCCGATTACTCCCTGCGCCTGTATGCCATTGTGATTTATGCCATCCCCGTTTTCTGGCTGGGGTTGATGTTCCAACTCATCTTTGGGGTGTGGCTCGGCTGGTTCCCGATTGCGGGGCGCGTCAGCAGCCTTGCCATGGCGCCCCGGCACATCACCGGCCTTTACACTGTGGACAGCCTGCTGACCGGCAACTGGCCGGCTTTCAAAGACAGCGTGATGCACCTTGCCCTGCCGGCGCTGACCCTCGGGCTTTACCTTTCCGGCGTGTTCGTGCGCCTGACGCGTTCCAACATGCTGCAAATTCTGAAGATGGATTTCGTCACGGCGGCGCGCGCCCGCGGCATCCCCGAGCGGACGGTGGTGTACCGCCACGCGCTGAAAAACGCCCTCATCCCCATTATCACCATGATGGGCCTGCAGTTTGCCCTGCTGCTGGCCGGGGCGGTGCTCACCGAAAGCACCTTCTCGTGGCCGGGGCTGGGGCGCTTCCTTGTGGAACGCATCACCTACCGCGACTTCCCCTCCATTCAGGGCGCGGTGGTGGTCTTTGCCCTGCTGGTCGCCAGCGTCAGCCTGCTGGTGGATGTCCTCTATGCCTGGATTGACCCCCGCATTCGGTACTGAGCCATGACCAAGATGCAAACACCCCGTGAAGAACCCACCAGCGTGATGGGCCGCCTGCTGCGCGGCGCTTACTGGTATGGCGCAGAGTGGTACTGGACGGTCACGGGCGGCATTTTGCTGCTGCTGATTATCGCCATCACGATTTTTGCCCCCTTGTTGAGCCCCTACGACCCCATCGTCACGGTCGGCGGCCCCTTTGAACGCCCCGGCGGGGGGCAGGTGGTGCTGCTGGCGCCCAAGGGCAGCGGCATCACCGCCCTGCACGCGGGCCTGAAGGTGGCCGTGTTTTACAACACCACCCCGGCCATCGCGGCAGAAAAATACGGCCTGACGGCGCGCCCCTATCAGGTGGATAAAGACCTGTTCGCCAAAGTGCGCGCCGGGGAAGCCGACGCGGTGCTGCTTTCGGCCAAAGAGGCGGTGCAAGCCCTGAAGGAACACCCCGATTTCGTCCAGGTGGGCAAACCCTTTGGGCCCCATTTCCTGCTGGGCACCGATAACCTCGGGCGCGACATCCTCAGCCGCCTGATTTGGGGCGCACGGGCGGTGCTCGCGGTGGCCATCCTCTCGGCGCTGTTTTCCGCGGCCATCGGTGTGCCCCTCGGTCTGCTTTCCGGCTTCTTCGGCGGCTGGTTCGACCGCGTGCTTTCCCTCATTATGGACAGCGTCTATTCCTTCCCCGGCCTGATCCTCGCCATCGCGGTGGCCGCGGTGCTGGGCACGGGGGTGGTCAACATCGCCATTGCCATTTCGGTGGTCTACATCCCCACCTACTTCCGCATGACGCGCTCGCAGGTGCTTTCCATCAAGGAGGAACTCTATGTGGAAGCCGCCCGGGCGTTGGGCGCGCGCCAGCGGGAAGTGTTGGGCATGTACATCTTCCCGAACGTGATTTCCACCCTGGTGGTGGTCTTCAGCCTGAACGTGGCCGACGCCATCCTCACCGAAGCCGGGCTGGCCTTCCTGGGGCTGGGCCTGCAGCCGCCCACGCCCGACTGGGGCTTTGACCTCAACAAAGGCAAAGCCTACCTGCCCCGCGGCTACTGGTGGCCGATTACCTTCCCCGGCATGATGATCACCCTGGTGGCCCTCGGCTTCAGCCTGTTGGGCGAAGGGCTGGGCGAAATTCTCAACCCGAGGCTGACGGAAGAGTAGCGAAACGCGAATTGCGAGTCGCGAATAGCGAATTGCGGATCTCCCTAATACCTAATACCTAATTCCTAATTCCTAATTCCTAATTCCCATGGAACCCTTACTCCAAGTTGAACACCTCACCGTAACCTACGAAACCCGCCAGGGGCCGGTGCGCGCCGTGGACGATGTCAGTTTCACCGTCCATCGCGGCGAAGTGCTGGGGCTGGTGGGCGAAAGCGGCTGCGGCAAATCCACCCTGGGCATGGCACTGCTGCGCATGGTGCGCCCGCCGGGGCGCATTGCTTCCGGCCGAATGCTTTTCCAGGGGCGCGACCTGCTGCAACTGCCCGAAAATGAAATGCGCAAACTGCGCGGCCGCCACATTTCTATGGTCTTCCAGGACCCGATGACCTCGCTCAACCCCCTCCAGCGCATCGGCGACCACATCGTGGAGACCATCCGCACCCACGAGCCGCAGGTTTCCAAACAGGAAGCCTGGGACCGCGCCGCGCAGTTGATTGAACGCCTCGGCATTTCCCCCGACCGCCTGAAAGATTACCCCCACCAACTCTCCGGCGGCATGCGCCAGCGCATCATGATCGGCATCGGTCTGGCCCTCAATGCCGACCTGATCATCGCCGACGAGCCGACCACCAGCCTGGATGTCATCGTGGAAGCACAATTCCTGGACCTGCTGCGTGAACTGCGCGATGAATTCAACCTCACCCTCATCCTCATCACCCACAACATCGGCGTGGTGGCGGAACTGGCCGACCGGGTGGCGGTGATGTATGCCGGGCGCATGGCGGAACTCGGCCCGGTGCACGACATTTTTCACCGCACCCTGCACCCCTACACCAAAGGGCTGCTGGCCTCCGTGCCCAGCATCCGCCTGGAAGACGGCCTGGAACTGGAAACCCTTTCGGGCGCGCCGCCCAGCCTGCTTTCCCCGCCCGCGGGCTGCCGCTTTCACCCCCGCTGCCCGCAGGCCATGCCCGTCTGCGCGCAGCGCGTGCCCGCCTGGCAGGAAATCCACCCCGGCCACGGCACCGCGTGCTGGTTGTACAACGAGGAGGAAGCATGACCGACCGCCAGCCTCTGGTTTCCGTCCGCAGCCTGCA
>JALUXH010000266.1 GCA_027019065.1 Anaerolineales bacterium | reverse complement strand
CCCTCTTAGTAAGAGGGGAAGGGGGCAAAGGAGCCGAGCCGTAGCGAGGCTCCTTGGGGGAAGGGGAGATCGGCGTCCTTGCCGAGAAGGAGAGCCGCGGGCACGGTGGATTTTTCGGATAGGCTCTTGGTGGGCGGGACAGGACTCGAACCTGCGACCTCTTCCTTGTAAGGGAAGCGCTCTAACCAGCTGAGCTACCCGCCCAAACTGGCACGATTATACCGCAACCGCACCGTTCAGAAAACCGCTTCTTCGGCTTTGGGCGCACTCAAGGGGGCTTTGCCGTAAAACTGGCGGTACAGGGCGCGCAGGTTGCGCCGATGAAGTTCCGGCGCCAACCCTCCCAATAAAATGCGGCTTTTACCGCAGGCGGAAATATCCAATTTGTCCAGATAGTCTCCGGAATATTTGCGGCGGGCCGCCTGCCGCACTTCTTTCCGGATACAAGCCAGATAATCCAGATGCTCCTTGAGCGTTCCCTTGATTTCACCCCGTAAAATGATGTCGCCGTGGCCGGGGATGATGTTTTCCAGACGCATTTTGCCCACCCGCCGCAGGGTCTCTACCAACGCCTCATAATCGCCATCCACCAGATAAGGGACAGGCATGATGGCGTCTCCGGCAAAAAGAATGCGGTCGGGTTCCACCAAAACGCCCATGCCATCGGGGCTGTGGCCGGGCAAAGGGATCATCCGCAGCATCTTTTTGCCCACTTTCAGGCTCATCTCTCCCTCGGTGACGGCCAGTTGGGGCAACACAAGTTTGATTTGCCGGTACGTCCCCGAAGTGCGGCGGGCTTCTTCCAGCGCAGGCTGCCCTTTGGAAAGCATCAGGCGGCGGCAAAGGGCGTGAGAGATGATTGTGGCCCCCGGGAAGAAAATATTGCCCCAGCTATGGTCGGCGTGGTAATGCGTGTTGAAAATATAACGCACCGGCAACTGAATGTGTTCTTCAACAAAATCGCGTAGAGCCAGCGTTTCAGCAGGCAATGCCAGGGTGTCTATCAGCACAGCCCATTTGGGGCCGACTACCAGCCCCGCCGTGACCTGGGCATAACGCTCGCTCTGAAAA
The DNA here is from genome assembly GCA_027019065.1 of Anaerolineales bacterium. Lineage (GTDB taxonomy): Bacteria > Chloroflexota > Anaerolineae > Anaerolineales > DRMV01 > DRMV01. The sequence goes on along the minus strand of JALUXH010000266.1, from coordinate 4,439 downwards.
TAGTACACATTGTCTGCCACGCGTTCGTATTGGAACATCATCCCTCCTACACCGGCTTTTGCGTCGTGCGATACAGTGGCGCAAGGATAGCACAAAGGCAAACGCCTGTCAAAAAATAAGACATAATCAGTAACTGCCTGCGCTGTGGTGTTCTCCATGCGTCTTGATGTGCTGCGCCTTTGTCATACCCCTTCCCTGGCCCCCCTCCCCGCATGCGGGGAGGGGACGGGGGTGGGGTCAACGCAGCGGCGGCGGTGCCAAAGCAAAACACGGTGGGAACACAAGCCCAGGGTTGCCGTCGTCGCGATCTGGGCAGGTCATTACCATAATCAAATCTTATGCCTTGCCGCGGCGCAATGCCCACGCGCGGGCACGGCGGGTTACTGCCAGCGCCCGCGGCAATATTTGGCTATACGAAAGGTAGAGCGCCGGCCGGGCGGCGAAATCCCACGCGCCGAGGGTGCGAACCACGGCGGCCCCAAAGCCCCGCTTGAAGCGGAACACCCCCCACATGGGGTCGGCGGGCGTGAACTCATCGGGCGCGCCCCAAAAGTCGTATTCACGGAAACCGGCGGCTTTGGCGCGCCGGATGGCTTCCCACTGCAGCGCGTAGGTGGGCATTTTGTTGCGGTGCCTGCCCGTGGACATGCCGTAGAAATAATACGCCCGCGCGCCAAAACGGAAAACCACAATGGCCGCCACAGGCTCGCCTTCCACCTCGGCAATCAGCGGCTCGGCCATGCCCGCCGCCATCAGGGTTTGCCACACCGCGAGGTAATATGCCTGGGGGCGGATGATGAAGCCATCGCGCGCCGCGGTTTCGGCATACATGCGGTAGAGCAGGGGCAAATCTTCGTCCGTGCCCACCCGCACCGTTACCCCTTTGCGGGCCGCGAGGCGGATGTTGTAGCGGGTTTTCTGCTTCATCGCCGCCAGCAGGTCGTCTTCCGAGGGCGTCAAATCCAGCAGCACGGTGTTGCGGAACTGCACCTGTTCCGCGGAAAAGCGCCAGCCTCGGCGGCGCAGCGTTTGGTGCACCTCGTCGCCGAGGGCGGTTTCCCGGGCATCGTCTTCCCCCGGCACGCCGGTGCCCACCACCACATCGGGGTCAATCTTGAGGAAAATCGCGCCCGTGCGGCGGGCATAGGTTTGCAAATCATCCAGCACGCGCGCCCGCAGGTCGGCGTCTTCCCACGAAGCCAGCAGCGGCCCCTTGGGCGCGTAGAGCACGCTCCACGGCAGAGGGGAAGGCAGCCCGCGGCGCAGCAGCAGCGCAGCGGCGACAAGCCGCCCACCCTCGCCGCGCCACACAAACGGCTCCGGCTGCCAGCCGTAGCGGGCTTTAATGCCCGCCCACTCGCGCGTTTGCAAAATGTGCGCCTGGGGGAAGGCAGCGATGGTGTCGTTCCAGGTGGTGAGGTCGGCAGAATCCATCAAGAAGGTCACATCCTCAAAAAATCCCATAAGGCTTTCGTCAATCTAACAAGCCGGTCTTCAACAATGCAGGGAATTGCGCCCCCCGACTTACGACCGAAGCGCCCGATAGAGGCTGTAAAGCACCGGACGGTACACCCTATCCCACACCGGCGCGCGGCGGAGCACGCCGCCAAAGCCGCGCTTGAAGCGATAGACGCCCCACAGCCCCTCCCGCCGCTGGGTAAATTCGGCTTCCAGGGTCGCTTCGTCGGCGTCGGGCACGCCCCAAAGGTCGTATTCGCTGCAGCCGCGGCGCTTCGCCCAGCGCATGGCTTCCCATTGCAGGGCATAGGTGGGCATTCTGTTGCGGTGCCTGCCCGTGGAAGCGCCGTAGAAATACCATGCCCGCGGCCCGCGGGCAAAAACCATCAGCGCGGCCAGCGGTTCGTTTTCGTATTCCGCCACCAGCAGTTCGGCTTCGCCGCGGGGGCGGAAAAGGTCATACGCCTGCTGATAATACGCCGGGGCGTGCACGCCAAAGCCATCCCGCGCGCCGGTTTCGGTCATCAGGCGGTGGAAGGCGGCCACGTCGTCCCACGGGCGCACGGCAACGCCCTTGCGCGCTGCCAGGCGGATGTTGTAGCGGGTTTTCTGCTTCATGCGCGCCAGGATGTCGTCTTCGCTGCCTTCCAGCGAAACCACCAGCGTGCGGCGGGGCTGGATAGCGTGGGGACTTTCCCGAAAGCGGGGCGGCAGGGCCGCGGCGGGGTCGCCTTCCCACAGGTCGGGCTCCACTTTCAGGAAAACCGCCCGCTCGCGCTTGCAGAGGGCATCCACCGCAGGCCAGAGGGCTTCCCACGCTGCGGGCGCGCCCACCGGCCCCTTGGGGATGTAGGCCACGGTGAAGCCGCCCGGCAAGGGGCGAAAGAGCACCTGCGCGCCCGCATCGCCCACCACGAGGCGAAAGGCATACCAGCCGAAGCCGGATTTCAGTTCGCCCCAGGCGGCGGTTTGCAAAAGGTGCGCTTCGGGGTGGGCGCGCAGGAAGGCTTCCCACGCGGCAACATCCACTTCGGCGTCGGTTTTCGTGTTGTAGTTCAAGGGCACTTCCTTACCGCATTGGAAAAAGAGGCTGCGGATGAATGCCAGAGAATGCAAAGGCGCAGAGAGGGCAAAGGGCGCAAAGCAAATTTCGTAACTGCCTACGCTGTGGTGCCCTCCATGCGTTTTGATGCGCTGTGCCTTTGGCATACCCCTCCCCTGGCTCCCCTCCCCGCATGCGGGGAGGGGACGGGGGTGGGGTCAACGCAGCGGCGGCGGCGCCAAAGGAAAACGCGGTGTGAAAACACGCCCTGCATTGCCAGCGCTACGATTTGGGTAGGTAATTACTAAATTTCTGTGTTTTCTGTAACATTTCTGTGCCCTTTGTGTTTTTGCTGGCTGCGTCACCCGCGGTTTCTCGTTGGGGCTGAACAGTTACCGAATCACCTGCAACGCCCACGCCCACCAGTGGGGTGCGGCATCCACCAGCCACACCAGCAGCGGCGCAATTGCCAGCGCGGGCAGCAGATTGCCGCTGCGGATGGGCTTGATTTCCAGCAGGCTGCTGATGGCAAGCCCCAGCAGCACCACGCCGCCCGCGGCGGTGAGTTCGTTCATCATCGCCGGGGTGAGCACCGATTGCAACTGCGCGGCGGCAAGGCTGATGCTGCCCTGGTAGGTGAGCACAACAAGGATGGAAAACAGCACCCCCACCCCCAACGTGGAAGCAAAGGCCAGCGAAGCGAAGCCGTCCAACACGGCTTTGATGGCGAGCAGGCGATAATCGCCGGTGAGGCCATCCTGAATTGCCCCGAGGATGGTCATCGGGCCAACACAGAAGAGCAGCGAGGCCGCCAGGAAGCCTTTGACGAAGCGCGCGCCGTCATTGTCGCCCGCAAAGCGGGCTTCCAGCCACGCGCCGAGGTGTTCCAGGCGGGTCTCAATGCGCCACCATTCGCCCAGCAGGCCGCCGATCAACAGGCTGAGCAGCACGATAATGGCGTTTTCGGTCTTGAAAAACATCTGCACGCCGATGGCCGCGGTAAACAGTCCCAGCCCGGCAACCACGGTTTCCCGCGCCCGTTGGGGAATGCGCGCCCCGAAGAACAGCCCCAACGTGCCGCCCAACAGAATGGTGGCCGTGTTGATGAGGGTGCCGGTCATCTCAGCCCTCTTTGGCTTTCGTGGTGGTCACGCCTGCGGTGTGGTTTTCCAGCAGTTCCAGCGCGTAGCAGAGGGAAGAGAGGCGGTTGAGGTAGCGCAGGAGTTCGCGGTTTTCCACCTCGCCGCTGCGGATGAGCGGGGCAAGCCGCCGCTCGGCGCGGCGCACCACCGTGCGCGCCAGGTCAAGGTACGCGCCGCCCACCGAATCGCCAGGAAGGATGAAGGCCTTAGGAGGCGGCACAATGGCGCCGATTTCGGCAATGCGGGCTTCCAGCCACGCGACCTGCTCACTGCCGATGCTGCGGAACTGCGCCGCGTTTTCGGGCGTGGCGGCGACTTCGGCCATCAGGCGGTAAAGGTGGCGCTGCACCTCTTCCAGGAAAGCCGCCGTCTGGGGGGCTTTGGCGTGGGCGCGGGCAAGCCCCAGGCACGCCCCCGCCTCGTCAATGGCGCCGATGGCTTCCATGCGCGGGTGTTCCTTGGGCACACGCCCTTCACCCAGCAAGCCGGTGGTGCCATCATCGCCGGTCGTGGTGTAAAATTTCTGGGTGCTCATGGCGTGAATTTTAGCACAGGTTGGTGAACCCAGCGGCTGAGATCGCGGCGGAACCCGCAAAGTTACCCGCGGGCGACCGCCTGCCCCCTTGCCAAAGCAGGTTTTGCAACCTTCGCGGCGATTTCAATTGCCGGAGAGCGCTTGTTTTTAGCCTGACCGCCCCTTTTTCACGGCAACGCAGGGAACGGAAAGGTGTATACTTATTAGCATAGCCTTTATTCCCATTCAAGGAGTGATCTCATGCTTACCGTTCGCCAAATCG
>JALUXH010000265.1 GCA_027019065.1 Anaerolineales bacterium | reverse complement strand
GGGCCAGGCATCTAAAATGGGGCGGCGGGCTGTTCTGAGGCCTCCTGCGGTGCCTTTCCGGCGGGCGGGTGCTCGGCAGCATCTTCGGAAGGCAAAGCCGCCGCCTGCTCGCTTTCCAGCAGGGCATGCACAATCATGATTTTCTGCCAGATCTTGCGAGAAAGGTCGGTGGTCAGGCTTTCAATTTCATCCACTGCGCCCAGCGCCACGGGGTCGTCAAATTCCTGCAAGTACACCGCCGCAATTTTGCCGATCAGCGAAAGCATTTCGCTGCAATAGTCCAGATAGCGGGAAAGTTCAAACAGCGTCATGTCTTCCCGGGGTGAAGAAGCCGTAGATTTGCCGCGCCGCAAGGCGCGCTGGGGGTCTTTGGTCAACTGATGCATGTCAATCACATGCGCCAGCGAGCGCAGTTCGTGCAGGGCTTGCAGGGCGCGGCGGCGCTTGAGACGGTTTTCCACGGTCAAGAAAAAGAACAACGCCGCGCCGATCAAAATAATATCGTTGATGGCGGCTTCCAGCGTCTGCAAAAAATCGGCCAGCCCCAGCGTCTGAATCTGCCGCACATCCAGGTGGATGATCAACAGCAACCGCGCCATGACCAGCAGCAGCACCCCCACCACCAAAGCAATAGCAAAGCGAATGGCCCAATGCGGTCGGGCAATCCAGGAAGCGCGCTGGCGGGTTTCCTCGGCGGCTTTTTGCACATCGGCGCACACGCGGTTGAGGCCGCGCTGCGGAAAACGCTCCCGAACGCGGCGGCACAACGTCGTGGCCGTGGCCACAATTTTGTCGGCATCCAGATTGCGGTAATGGCGGTTTTCTCGCTCGGGATCTTCCCTCATGCCCGGCATGGCCAACTCCCTTCAGCAGGAAAAGGCTCTCGTAGGTTGTGGAAATTATATCCTATGCCAGGGAAAACAGCGGGCGGAGCCTTCCCAACGCGCCCAGAGAACGCCCGCCCTTTAGCGGTATAATACCCTCATTCCACCTTATGAGGTTTCCCATGTCCCTTTCCCAGGCTTTGCAATATCTTCAGGAAAACCACGACCGCTTCCTCGCCGAGTTGGAAGCCTTCCTGCGCATTCCCTCGGTTTCTACCACCGAAAAGCATGCCGCAGACATCGCCCGCGCCGCCAACTGGGTGGCCGACAGCCTGCGGGCATTGGGGGCTCAAAACGTCGCCGTCGTCCCCACCGGGCAGCATCCGGTCGTCTACGGCTTCCTGCCGGCGGCCGAGGCCGAGGCCCCCACCGTGCTCATCTACGGCCACTACGACGTCCAGCCGCCCGAACCGCTGGATTTGTGGGAAACGCCGCCCTTTGAACCTACCGTGCGGGGCGACCGGCTCTATGCTCGCGGCGCCACCGACATGAAAGGCCAGGTGATGGCTTCCCTCAAAGCCGTGGAAGCCGCAGCCCACGGCGGGTTGCCGGTCAACATCAAATTCATCATTGAAGGCGAAGAGGAAATCGGCTCCCCCGACCTTGCAGGGTTCATCGCCGAACACAAAGATTTGCTGGCCGCCGATGTGTGCCTCAACCCCGATTCGGGCATGTTAGGCCCCGACTGGCCCACCATCACCTACGCCCTGCGGGGGCTGGCCTACTTTGAACTGCGCGTTTTTGGCCCCGACCACGACCTGCATTCCGGCATTTACGGCGGCGTGGTGCACAACCCGGCCCAGGCTCTGGCCGAGCTCATCGCCGGCATGCACGATGAAAACGGCCGCGTCACCCTGCCCGGCTTCTACGACAAGGTGCGCCCTCTGAGCGCCGACGAACGGGAAGCCCTTTCGCACCTGCCCTTTGACCCCACCACTTTCTATCTGAAGCAAACCGGCGTGCCCAAACTCTGGGGCGAGCCGGAATACACCCCCGTGGAACGCACCGGTGCCCGCCCCACGCTGGAAATCAACGGCCTCTACAGCGGCTTCATTGAAAAAGGCGCCAAAACCGTCATTCCTTCCTACGCGATGGCGAAAATTTCCTGCCGCCTGGTACCCGACCAGGACCCCGACGAGGTGGCCGAACAGTTGAAAGCCTATCTGAAAGCCCACGCCCCCGCCACCATCCGCTGGGAACTGGACGTCATGGCCGGCGGCCCCGCCTCGGTGACCGACATCCACACCCCCGCCGTGCAGGCGCTGGCGCGGGCCATGGAGGCCACCTGGGGCAGCAAGCCTTTCTACCGCCGGGAAGGCGGCAGCATCCCCGTGGTGGGGCAAATGCAGCAAATTCTGGGGCTGGATTCGGTGCTCACCGGCTTCGGCCTGCCCGACGCCAACCTCCACGCCCCCAATGAAAACCTGCACCTGCCCACCTGGCAAAAAGGCATGGAAGCCCTGGTGCGCTTTTTCTACCTCTACCCTCAAGCCGCCCGGTGACCAGGCAGCCATGCGCCCTTTCTTCCTCCTCCCCCTTCTTGCCGCCGATACCGCGGCGGGAACCGAAATCCCGACTGCGGGCAAGCACCTGAAGATGCCGAACTACGGCGGGCAGGCGCTCATTGAAGGCGTGATGATGCGCGGCCGCCGCGCCGTGGCCATGGCCATGCGCAAGCCCGACGGCGAGATTCGCATCCATACCGAGCCGCTGAGCAGCATTTACCGCAGCCGCGTGATGAAAATCCCCTTCCTGCGGGGCATCCTCGGCCTGTGGGACGCATTAGTGCTGGGGACGCGCGCCCTCACGATTTCCGCCAACGCGCAGGTAGAAGAAGAGGAACAACTGGAAGGCTGGGGGCTATACCTTTCCCTCGGTTTTTCGCTGCTGGTGGGGGTGGCTTTCTTCGTGCTGCTGCCCGCGGGCGTGGGGCAGCTCGCCCAGCATTTCGGCAGCCTCAACGCTTTTTGGGGCAACCTGCTGGAAGGCGTGGTGCGGCTTGCCCTGCTGGTGGGCTATATCTGGGGCATCGGTTTCATGGCCGAAGTGCGCCGGCTGTACCAGTACCACGGCGCAGAGCACAAAACCATCAACACCTATGAAGCCGGGGCGCCCCTCACACCCGAAAGCGCCGCCCGCTACCCGCTGGAACACCCCCGCTGCGGCACGGCTTTCCTGCTGATTCTGGTGGTGGTCTCCATCCTGGTTTACAGCCTGCTGGGCGAGCAAACGCTCTTCTGGCGGCTGACCAGCCGCGTGCTGCTGCTGCCCGTGCTGGCAGGCATCGCCTACGAATACCTGCGCTGGACGGCCGACCACATGAGCAACCGCCTGGTATGGGTCATCGTCCAGCCCAACCTGTGGCTGCAACGCCTGACCACGCGCGAACCCAGCCGCGACATTCTGGAAGTCGGCATCGCCGCCTTCAACGCCATGCGGGAAGCAGAAGCCGACTAATCAGGAGAAAGCCCATGGCCTCATCGTCCCCCGCCCGCAAAAGCCAAAACACGGTAGCCCAAAAACGGCAATACAATGTGCTCAGCGCGCACCACGCGCGCGAAGTCGCCGGCGTGTGGTTAGAAAAAAACAACCTTGCCAAAGTCATCGGCTTCGGATTGCCCGAAATAGACGACAGATACCATGTCTGGCGCGTGCCACTGGTAAGCCTTTTAGACCAAACCAGGGTGGGAGAGATCGTCATTGATGCCTACACCTCGCTGGTCATTGAAAAACAATCCACCGCCCCGGAAGTCGTGGTCGCGCGCTTACTGCATCAGCAGCCCCCAGCCCCCCAAAAAACACGCCGCCGAAAAACTTACAAACTTTCCACGTTGCGCAACACCATCGCTTTGGGCGATTCAGAAGAAATCCTTTCCGAACTTCCTGCCGAATCGGTAGACCTCATTTTCACCTCCCCGCCCTACTTCAACGCTCGTCCGGAATACGACGACTACATCAGCTATGAAGAATACCTGCTCAAGATGCGCAGGATTATCAAAGAATGCCACAGAACCCTGAACGAAGGCCGATTCTTTGTCATCAATGTTTCTCCCATTCTTATTCGGCGCGCCAGCCGCAACCAGTCTTCCAAACGCATTGCCGTGCCCTTTGACATTCATCAGATTTTCGTTTCAGAAGGCTACGACTTCATTGACGATATCATTTGGGTCAAACCCGAAGGAGCAGGTTGGGCAACGGGTCGCGGCCGCCGGTTCGCTGCCGACCGGACTCCCCTACAATACAAACCTGTGCCTGTAACCGAATACCTCCTCGTGTATCGCAAACACACCGACCGGCTCATTGACTGGAACATCCGTTCACACCCCAAGCCCGCACTGGTTGCCCAGTCCAAAGTGCCCGATGGCTACGAACGCACCAACGTGTGGTATATCAAACCCGCACACGACAAAGAACATCCGGCCGTCTTCCCCGAGGAACTGGCAAGTAAAGTCATTACCTATTACTCTTTCATTGATGACGTGGTGCTGGACCCCTTTGCCGGTATCGGTACGGTAGGGCAGGCCGCCGCCAGGCTCAACCGCCGTTTCGTACTCATAGAAAAAGAGCCCCGATATGTTGAAGTCATCCGGCGGCGGGCAAAAAACTGGCTTGGCAAAGAAGCCCAAGACATCCTGTGCATCAATTGCCCCCCCATTGACGTCAGCGACCTCATGCTATAGATACAAACGGAGAAAGCCGAACATGGGAACATCGTCTCCCGGCCTGCTTGATCTTTTGGATGAAACAGCGCGCGATTTGCTTCAGGCTAACGGCGTGGAAATCATCAAAAATCTCGGCCTGGAAACCGCGCGCCAGGTGGTGTTAGACGTCCTCTCAGGCAAAAACCTGCGCGATTCCACCGAAAGCCTGACCCGGAAACGGCTGGCGATGCTTAACGCTGCGCTGCTTCAAATGGCGCTCCATGGAGAACAACAACAGCCTGGCTTTACCCAACGGCTTCCTCAGATTGCAGCACAGGCATTACAACAGAGCAGCCTCTCTAAACCCGAACGGTGGGTGGCTTTGTGGTGGCTGGGGCTTACCGAAAAAGCCTCTCAAAACGTGCTGCGAGATGATACCGCTTCACTGGCAGGGTACTACGGGAAATACACACAGGCATTCAAGGAAGCCGGCGCACAAACGGCAGCACACTACGGTGATTTGTCGGGGAACTTCGTTTTGCACGGCCGGCCGATCAGCATCAATTGGGAATTCATGCTTTACCTTTTTGGCGCCATAGGCGCCCAAACCCTCACCATTCGCGGGTCAGAAAAGTCCCTTTATGGAAAAATCTTTGAGCGATTGGTGCTTGGCACTTTACTCACAATCCTCGGGTTTCAATACACAGGGCAGCCCACAGGCAAAACCTTTGAAAAAGAGTTCTGGCTATCTTCTCAGGGCGAAAAACGCGAAAGCGATGCCACAGCCTTATGGAAAGCGGGTCAGGGCATTCGCTTTGACATAGGCTTTATCGGCCGCGGGAATCCCGAAATTTCCCTCGATAAGGTCACGCGGTTCGCACGCGAAGCAGAATTTGGGCGCTCCAAATGGTACATGGCCACTATCATCATTGTGGACAGAATCGGCAAAAAGAGCAAAATCCCCAAACTCGCCCAACAGGTAGATGGCGAGATCGTCCAAATGAGCATGGCCTACTGGCCGCA
>JALUXH010000264.1 GCA_027019065.1 Anaerolineales bacterium | reverse complement strand
AAAACTTCCTCGCCCCGCCCGAAATGGTCGCCCGCCTGGAAGCCGCCGGCTTCCGCGAGGTGGGCTACCAGCGGCTGATGTTCGGCGCGGTGGCCGTCTATTGGGGGCGGAAGCCCGCGGAGTAACGCCATGCCCTCGCCAAGCGTGCTCTTCCCGCCGGACGCTGCCCGGCCTGACGAAGATCAGGCTGCCGAGCCGCCGTTTTTTGGCGACCTCAACCTGGATCAGGTGGTCGACGCGCTGCTCGCCGGCCGCAAGGCCTATCGTCTGCGTCCGTTTTTCTACCACCCCCTGCACGATGCCGCTGCCGTGCGCTACCGCCAGGCCGTGGCGCAGGATCTGGAAAACGACGCCCTGCGGGAGCACGTCCACACCTTCGCCACCCGCATGCGCCAGGTCGGCCGCTACCTGCGGATGCTGAACGACCTGGAATACCCCTACCACATCGCGGGCTGGTTCCTGGAAGCCGTGCTGCGCTACACCGAGGCCGTCCAGGCGCTCGCCGACGCCCTGGCCGAGGCCGACCTCCACGCTGCGGCCTTCCTGGCGCTGCGCGACTACCTCGCCGACTATGTCCACGCCGAGGCGTTCACCGCCCTGCGGGACGAAGCGCAGGCCGTGCGCGCCGAACTGGACGCCATCCGCTACTGCATTCACATCCTGGGGGATACCGTGCGGGTGCGCCGGTGCGAAGACGAGCCCGACCACGCCGCCGAAGTGGAACGCACCTTCGCCAAGTTCCGCCGCGGCGCGGTGAAAGATTACCGCACGCCGGTGTACGTCCGCAGCGGGATGAACCACATCGAAGCCCAGATTCTGGACTGCGTGGTCAAACTCTACCCTGAACCGTTTGCTCACCTTGACGCCTTCCGCACGCGCCATCCCGATTTCCGCGACCCCGTGGTGACGGCCTTTGACCGCGAAGTGCAGTTTTACCTGGCCTATCTGGAATTCATCGCCCCCCTGCGGGAAGCCGGGCTGCCCTTCTGCACCCCCGAAATCATCACCGACAAGGCCATCGCGGCGCGGGAAACCTACGACCTGGCCCTGGCGCACAAACTGGTGAGCGAAGGGCGGCCGGTCGTGACCAACGATTTCGCCCTGCACGGCAAAGAACGCATCTTCGTCGTCACCGGCCCCAACCAGGGCGGCAAGACCACCTTCGCCCGCACGGTGGGGCAGTTGCACTACCTCGCGGCACTGGGGCTGCCGGTCCCCGGCCGGGAAGCCCGCCTGGTGCTGCCCGACCGCATCTTCACCCACTTTGAACGCGCCGAAGAAGTCGCCAACCTGCGCGGCAAACTGGAAGACGAACTCATCCGCCTGCGGGAAACCTTCGGGCAGGCCACGCCCCAGAGCCTCATCATCCTCAACGAAGTGTTCGCTTCCACCACCTTCCAGGACGCGCTTTTCCTGGGGCGGCAGGTGATGGAAAGACTCCTCGCCCTGGACGCCCTGGGGGTGTTTGTCACCTTTCTGGCCGAACTCTCGACGCTGGGGCCGCAGGTGGTCAGCATGGTGAGCACGGTGGACCCCGAAAACCCCGCCGAGCGCACCTACAAAATCGTGCGCCGCCGCGCCGACGGCCTGGCCTACGCCCACGCCCTCGCCGAGAAACACCACCTCACCCACGACCAACTCGTGGCACGGGTGCGCCCATGAATGTCTTTCTGCTCTTCCCCAACCGCGACGCCGATCCCAAAGCCCCCCTGCCGTGGCAGGCCGAAGCCCTGGAGCAGGATTTGGGACTCCCTCAGGTTTACGAGGCCATGGCCCAGGGCGATAAATTCCTGCACGCCGCGGCGCGGCGTGTGCTGCTGGATTCCCTGGAAGACGTCGACCTCATCCGCTACCGGCAGGCTGTGCTGCAAGACTGCCTTGCCCACCCCGACGTCGTGCGGGAGATCTACCGCATCCCCATCGAAGCGCAGGAGAAGAAGCGCGAGCAGTGGCTGGGCATTTTCAGCCGCTCACCCCAGGGCATTTTGAGCAGCGCGGTGGATTTGCTGGCCATGTTCGTGGGGCTGCTGCGGCGGCTGAAGGGCATCGCCGACGCCCAGGCCGGGGCGTTTGCTTCGGAAGGCTTCCGCCGCTTCTTCGCCATGCTGCAGGCCGAACTGGACGAAGCCTATTTTGAAGAGGTGGAAACCCACCTCCGCACGCTGAAATTCCGCCAGGGGGTGCTGCTGAGCGCCGAACTGGGGCCGGGCAACGAGGGCACACGCTACACCCTCCGCAAACCCCGCCGCACACCGCGCCCCATCCTCAAACAGATTTTCGGCCGCACGCCTTCCTGCGGCTTTACCATTCCCCCGCGCGACACTTACGGCTCCAAGGCCCTGGGCGAAATCAAAGACCGCGGCCTGAATGAGGTCGCCAACGCGGTAGCCCAGGCTGCCGACCACATCGACGGCTTCCTGAAACTGCTGCAGGCCGAACTGGCGTTTTACGTCGGGGCGCTCAACCTCGCCGAGCGCATCGCCGCGCTGGGGATGCCCCTGGCTTTCCCCGACCCCGCCCCGGCCGAAACGCGCCGTTTCACGGCTTCCGGCCTCTACGACCTCGGCCTGGCGCTGGCGAAAAACGCTGCCGTGGTGGGCAACGACATCCAGGCCAATGCCAAAAACCTGGTCATCATCACCGGCGCCAACCAGGGCGGCAAAACCACCTTCCTGCGCAGCGCGGGGCTGGCGCAGTTGATGATGCAGGCCGGGCTGTTCGTGCCCGCGCAGGCGCTGGAAGCCAACCTCGCCCGCGGCGTGTTCACCCACTTCAAGCGCGAAGAAGATGCCGAAATGGAAAGCGGCAAATTTGATGAGGAACTGGGGCGTATGGATGCCATCGCCGACTATCTGCGCGCCCACAGCCTGGTGCTGTTCAACGAATCCTTTGCCGCCACCAACGAGCGGGAAGGCTCGGAAATCGCCCGTCAGATTGTGGATGCTTTGCTGGAAGGCCGGGTGAAGGTGTTTTTCGTGACCCACTTCTACACCTTCGCCCACAGTTACTACGCTGCCAGCCAGGGGGAAGCCCTTTTTCTGCGCGCCGAGCGCCTGCCCGACGGCCGCCGCACCTTCAAGATGATCCCTGCCGAGCCGTTGCAAACCAGTTTCGGGGAAGACCTTTACCGGCAGATCTTCAAGGCAGGCTGAAAGCGGCAGGCGGGGAGCCGCCACAGATTGCACAGATTTCGCATCGAAACACCCCCTTGTGAAGCGCGAGCCCCTTGCTCTGACGCTCCGGCGCGTTACAGGGGCTGGTAAGGAAATGTGGGGTCAAGTTCGGAGATCCACTGGCGGATGAGTGTCCGCGGCCCCTCTTGGAGTACCTGAAGGGCTTCCTCTCGGCCGCGGGCCGTATCACCGAGCAGGTAGTAGAGAGCCGCCCGTGCATAGGTCGCGTAGTGCAAATGGGGTTGAATTTCCAGCGCGCGGCGGTAGGCAGCGAGGGCTTCCCCGGGTTCGTTTAGGCGGGCATAGAAAGTGCCCTTGTTCATCCAATAGTGTTCGGCGTGCTGAGGGTGCCAGGAAAGCGCGCGGTCCAAATCTTCCAGCGCGGCCTTGTAGAGGGGCGGGAAGGCGATCAGGGAACCGCTGAAAGCCCGCAGGTTATACAGCCGCGCTAACAGGTCGGGGGCGATGGGGGCAGGGGGGGGTGTTGTCAAGATGAGCAAACGGTGCCACCATGGTAGGGCGCAGGTAAGGCACCAGCGGCTCCCACATATCACCGAGGCCAAAGCCGTCATCATCGCCATCCATTGCAGGATGGCCGATGCGCGAGAGGGTCTGGTAGAACGCTATCACGGGGCGGTGTGCTGCGCGCTGCCCCCACGGCGTTTGCGCCAGGGCTTCCAGCCGCCGGCCCATGGCTTGAATGTAATGGGGAGTCATTCCATAGTTCAGGAAAACCGCCTCCAGCAACGCGAGCACATGCCCCACCTCTTCGGCTGAATCTGGGCGGTAAGTCAGGTGAAAAACCTCGGGTTCCACCAGCGTAACGGGGAAAAGTATTTGCGGCCTGGTGGGGAATGCCCAGAGCGCGACCCAGCCGGGAGGGTAGTTGGCAACCTCCAGATCTACCTCGTGGCTTTCAGGGCGATAGCGGCCACGCAGCGAAGTCCATGCCGGGGTGCGGTTGAAATTGAGCCGCAGGCGCGGCAGAGGCGGCTCTTGGCTACGGGTGATAGCCTGGCGGACGGGAAATTTGACCTTCCCCCAGGGCTGCAGTTTATGGCCGATTTGCCGGTAAAAGCGTGCGCTCTGCGAAAGGGCCGCGGTCAGCGAGGGGGCAGTGATAGGGTAGCACCAGATCACGTGGCGCTGCTTCCAGGGAGGCCGCCATCTTGGCGGCGGGGAGGGGGGCTTCATCCGAGTGCGCCTTTTATCTTGTGGCGCTTTGGGGTTTTCCCATGCCTTGATGAGGAAATAAGCGAGGAGAATGAGAGCAAAAATGATGATCTGGTCGGAAGACATTTTTTGCCCCTTGGGGCGCGGTGCGAATGTCTGGAAGGTGTGAGGGCTACACCAGCCTTTGCGCCGCCAGCCCCGCAGCCAGCAGCACCCCGAAAATCAGGATGAGTTGGCCGGTACGGGCCAGGGCGGCGTTCAGCACGCGCCCGCGCGCCGTTCTCACGATGCGGCGGGTGCGCCATGCCCACGGCAGCGAAAGCCAGACGACCAGCGCCCCCAGGGGGAAAATGCCCGCCGCCACCGCGGCGCTCACGATGAGATAAGCCCCCCACACGCACACATCGTATTCCAGGCGCGCCCCGCCTTCCCCCAGCAGCACAGCCAGCGTGTGTTTGCCTGCCGCCCGGTCGGTGGGGATGTCGCGCAGGTTGTTGACCACCAGCAAGGCGGTCGCCAGCAGCCCCAACGGCACGGCTGCCCACCACACCGCCGCAGACACGGCGCGCGCCTGCACGAAATAGGTGCCCCCCACCGCCGCCAGCCCGAAGTAGAGGAAGACGAACAGGTCGCCCAGGCCGTAATAGCCGTAAGGCCACGGCCCGCCGGTGTAACCGATGGCCGCCAGAATGGCCGTCAGGCCGATGAGCGCCACCGGCCAGCCCGCCACGGCGATGAGGTAAACGCCCACCGCCGCGGCCAGGGCGAACGTGACCCACATCCCGCGCGTGACTTCGGCAGGCGAAAGCAGCCCCGCCTGGGTCACGCGGGTGGGGCCGAGGCGCTCGCCGTGGTCGGCGCCGCGGTGGAAATCGGCAACGTCGTTGGCCAGGTTAGCGCCGATTTGCAGCAACACGCCGCCTGCCAGCGCGGCCAGCGCCGGCCCCCAGCGGAAAACGCCCTCATGCACGGCCAGCCCCCACCCGGCCAGCACCGGGCCCATGGCGGCGGGCAGGGTTTTGGGGCGGGCGGCTAACATCCAGATTTTCCAGCGGGGGAGGGAAGAGGAAGTATCCATAATGCATTCTCAAACAAGATTTTGGTCATTCCAGAAGGCGCCATCTGCCCCGCCTGGGGTGAGATCTCACCCATCCCCCGCTGAGCCTCGCCTGGCCTTCGGCTGCGCTCAGGCCGGGCGCTCGGCTCATCTG
>JALUXH010000263.1 GCA_027019065.1 Anaerolineales bacterium | reverse complement strand
AGAGGGGGCTGAGCCGCCGCGAAGGGGGAGTGGTGAGGGCGAAAAAGCCGAATGTTCAACGGTTTCATAGGGTGAAATTGCTGTCTGTCAATCACTGCTACGTAACGTGAGTTACGAGAAAAAGCCCCTCCCATGGAGGGGCTTTTTTGATGGCTTTGGGAGGCGTCAGGCGTTTTCGGGGTTATCCAGCCGCAAGCCGTGGCCGCGCACGGTGACGATGTAGGCGTGGGCGGGGTCCACGGCTGCCAGGCGGTCCCTCAGGCGGCGCACCAGCGCATCCAGCGCCTGGTTGGAGATGCCGATGGCTTCTTCTCCCCACACGGCGCGGATGATTTCTTCGCGCGAGACGACTTCGCCTTCCCGACGGTAGAGGGTGGTCAGCAGGCGGAACTGGGCGGCGGAGAGCGGCGGGAAGATTTCCTGCCCCCGCAGCCAGACCTGATGGGTGGCGGGGTCAAGCCGCAGGGCTTTGTTGGCGGTGGGCGGGACGACCTCGGCGGCTTCCAGCGGCAGGGTGGCGTCGGAACTGGCTACCAGAAAGCGCTGGGCGAGCGCAATTTGCACGACATCGCCGTCTTCCAGGTGCACGGGCGCGGCCACCCGTTTCCCGTTGCGGTGGGTGCCGTTTTTGCTGCGCAGGTCTTCCAGCAGCAGGCCGCGCGGGGTGGGGGTCAGGCGGGCGTGGCGGCGTGAAACCTGCCGGTCGGGAACGACGATGTCGCAGGCCGGGTCGCGCCCGATGGTGAGGGGATGTTCCACCGTCCAGCGCATACCGTCCAGGGGGCCGCCCTGGGCGATGAGCATAAAAAGCAGGTCGTCAGGTGAACCGGTCATGGGGGGCCTCGCGTGGGGGCGTGGAGGGAAATCCTGGGGCGGCCTGTAAGCCGCATTCTGTCCGGCAGGGGAACCTGCCTGGGTGGTCATCTGTCTGGGCCGGGGCGTTGCCGCCCTGGCTCGGTGCGGCCTACCCGGGGCTCAAGGGGTGCGGGCCACACCCCGGCGGCGCGCGGCCGCCTTTGCCCCTGCTTGGCCTTGCTCCTGGCGGGGGTTGCCTGGCCGCGCCGGTTGCCCGACGCGCCGGTGGGCTCTTACCCCACCTTTTCACCCTTGCCCGCACCTGCGCTGCAGCGCAGGCCGCTGGCGGTTTGTTTCTGTGGCCCTGTCCGAGGGGTTGCCCCCTCCCGGGCGTTACCCGGCGCCATGCCCTGTGGAGTGCGGACTTTCCTCGGCAGCCTTGTCGGCTGCCGCGACCACCTGGCTGCCCCAAGACTTCCCGCCGTAATCTTAAGGCTTTTGGGGGCGGTTGTCAACCGTCACGGCGCAGCCCGTCCAGCGGTGGAAGGCCAGGGCGGCCTGGGCGGCCAACATGCCCCAGCCGTTGGCGGCAGGAAGCCCGGCGGCGCGGGCCTGTTGCAGCAGCCGGGTATCGGCGGGGTTGTAGACCAGGTCGTACACCCGCGCCGCCGGCGGGAAGGCGGCTTCGGGGGGCCAGGGGCTGGCTTCGGGGCGGGGGGCCATGCCGAGGGGGGTGGCGTTGACGATGAGGTCGGCCTGGGGCGCGCCCGCGGCACGGCGCGCCCACGGCAGAGGGCGGCAGCGGGGCGCGGGGGAACGCCCGGCGGCGGTTTCCAGGGCCGCGCAGAGGGCCTGCGCCTGCTCAAGGCGGCGGGCGGCCACAGCGACTTCCCACCCGGCGTTGAGCAACGCGTAGACCACCGCTCGGGCTGCACCGCCCGCGCCCAGCACCCGCGCGCGGCGGGGGCGCGCTGCCCACGCGCCGAAGCGGGCCCGCAGGTCGTGGAGGAAGCCGGGCGCATCGGTGTTGTCGCCCCACAGGCGGCCGTTTTCGGCCCACAGGGTGTTGACTGCACCGATGGCCGCGGCTGCCGGGGTGAGGGCGTCGAGCCACGGCAGGATGCGGGTTTTGTGGGGGATGGTGACGTTCAGGCCGTGGATCTCGCCCCGGCGCAGGGCTTCCAGCAGGGCGCGCAAGGCTTCGGGGCGGTCGGGTGCGACTTCGTATAGCCTGTGCTCCCCGCACAGGCCGCAGCGCGCCAGGAAGCCGCGGTGCAGTTCCGGCGAGCGGCTGTGCCCCAATGGGTAGCCGGTCAGCCCTAAGCGGTAGCAGGTCATGGGGCTGCCTCTCCGCCGTGTGCGGCAACGGGCGCACCCAGCCTTTGCAGGCTTTCGGCGAAGGCAGGGAATGATTGGGCGATGATGTCGGCGTGCTGCACGGTGATGGGGGCCTGGGCGGCCAGCCCGGCGACGGCAAAAGCCATGGCGATGCGGTGGTCGCCGCCGCCGTCCAACACGCCGCCGTGCCATGGTTGGCCGCCGTGGATGCGGAAGCCGTCGGGCAGGGCCTCTGCTGCGGCGCCCAGCCTGTGCAGGCGGGTGACGATGGCCGCGATGCGGTCGCTTTCCTTGTGGCGCAGTTCGGCGGCGTCGCGCACGATGGTTTCCCCTTGCGCCGCTGCGGCCGCGATGGCAAAGGCCGGGAATTCGTCCACCATGCGCACCACCAGGTCGCCCGCCACGGTGATGCCGTGCAGGTGCGGGGTGTGAGCGAGGGTGATGTCGCCGTAGGGCTCGCCGTAGGTTTTGCCGCGCGGGGTGATTTCAAGGGCTGCCCCCATCTGTTGCAGGGCGTCCAGGAAGCCGGTGCGGCCGGGGTTGAGGAGCACGCGCCGCAGGGTGATGCGGCTGCCGGGGGTGATGGCCGCCGCCGTGAGCAGGAAGGCCGCGGACGAGATGTCGCCCGGGAGGGTGAGGCGCAGCGGCGGGATGCGGGGGGGAAGGGGCGGGGTGAGGCGCACGGTCAGCGGGGCAGGGCGTTCCAGGGGCAGGCCGAGGGCAGCGAACATGCGCTCGGTGTGGTCGCGCGAGGGGGCGGGTTCGGTGAGGGTGGTGGGGGTGTCGGCGGCCAGGGCGGCCAGCAGGAGGGCTGTTTTGACCTGCGCTGAGGCCACGGGCAGGCGGTAGGTGATGCCGCGCAGGCGCCGGTGGGCGGGGCGGGCGGCCAGCATCAGCGGGGCGTGGCCGTCGGTATCGCGGATGGGCGCGCCCATGGCCCGCAGCGGGTCGGTAACACGGCGCATCGGGCGGCGGCGCAGGCCGGGGGAACCGTCCAGCACGGCGGGCAACCCGGCGGCGGCCAAAAAACCTGCCAGCAGGCGCATGGTGGTGGCCGAGTGGCCGCAGTGCAGCGTGGGCGTCGCCGCCGGCCGGGGAAGCCCTGCCAGCCCGCGTCCCTGCACGCGCAGGGTGGTGCCTTCCAGTGCCCAGGGGATGCCCAGGGCGCGCAGGGCTTCCAGGAGGGGGCGGGTGACGCCCGCATCCAGAAAGTTGGCAATCTGGCTCTCGCCGTGGGTAAGGGCGGCGAACAGCGCGGCGCGGTGCGAAAGCGACTTGTCGCCTGGCAGGGTCAGTTCACCGCGCAGCGGCTGATGGGCGGGAGAGACGGTGAGGTGCATGGGACAAGACCTCGCAAAAAGGGTGCAGAGAGGTTAACGCAAAGGCGCAGTATCTGTTCAGCCTCAGCAGAAAGAAACCGCAGATTGCGCAGATTGCGCAGAAAAAACATCCACAGATTTCACGGATGAGCACCGATTGGAAACACAGAAGACACAGAAGAACCACAGAAAACACAGAAATTGACTTTGCGTCTTTGCTTCCTTTGCGCCCTTTGCGTTCTCTTGGCGACCTAAAATCTGCATTCATCCATGATTATCCGCGTCGTCTGCGGGCTGTTTTCCAAAGGCTGAACAGTTACATTCCCTGCCAGGGCTGAACGGGGGCGTGTCAAGATTATAACCCGCGGCGCGTGGGGTACAATGGTCTTGCAAAGCCATTCCCCGCCTGCTGCCCGGCGCACCGGGCCCGGCACAAGGAGGTGTTTGCCATGCGCGGCTTGTGGCTGGAAAACCAAAACCTGACCTACCGCACCGACCTGCCCCAGCCCGCCCCGCCGCCGGGGGAGGCCCTGTTGCGGGTGCGGCTGGCGGGCATCTGCGCCACCGATTTGGAAATGGTGAAGGGCTATTACCCCTTCACCGGCGTGCCGGGGCATGAATTTGTGGGCGAAGTGGTGCGCGCCCCCGATGCCCCTGCGTGGGAAGGCCGCCGGGTGGTCGGCGAAATCAACGCTTCGTGCGGCCACTGCGCCCAGTGCCTGGCCGGGCGCCCCACCCACTGCGAGAACCGCACCGTGTTGGGTATTTTGGGGCGCAATGGCGTCTTTGCCGAATACACCACCTTGCCGGTCGTCAACCTGCACGCCGTGCCCGATGACGTCCCGGACGAGATGGCGGTGTTTACCGAGCCGCTGGCCGCGGCGCTGGAAATCCAGCAGCAGGTGCACGTTCGCCCTGACGACAAGGTGCTGGTGGTCGGTGCGGGGCGGTTGGGGCAACTGGCGGCGTGGACGTTGGCGCGCACGGGGGCGGAAGTGTTTGCGGTGGTGCGCCACGAGCGCCAGCGGGCACTGTTACAGCCTTATGGCGTGAAACCGCTGCGGGAAGACGAAGTGCCGCACTGGGGCATGGACGTGGTGGTGGAAGCCACCGGCTCGCCTGAAGGCTTCGCGCTGGCAAAGGAAGCCGTGCACCCGCGAGGCACATTGGTGCTCAAAAGCACCTATGCGGGCACGCCGCGTATTCCCATGTCGGCGCTGGTGGTCGATGAAATCCACGTCGTGGGTTCCCGCTGCGGCCCCTTTGCCCCCGCACTGCGATTGCTGGCGAGCGGCTGCCTGGACCCCCGCCCACTGATTGAAGCCCGCTACGCGCTGGAAGACGGCCTGGAAGCCTTCGCCCACGCTGCCCGCCGGGGCGTATTCAAGGTGCTGCTGCAGCCGTAGGCGGCGTCTGGGGTGGGCGTTCCAGTTGGACGAGCACCATACCGAACAGGATCAGGGCGCTGCCGCCGATCTGGACGCCTGTTAGATGTTCGCCCAGCAGCGCCGCGGCCATGAGCGCCGTCATCACCGGCTCTAACGTCGCGAGCAGGTTGACCACGCTGGCTTCCAGAGAGACCAGCGCAGCGTTGTAAGCCGCGAAGCCCAGCAAGGTGGGAAAGAGCGCCAGCGCCACCAGCATTCCCCAGCCTGTGGGGGAAAGGCTGGGCAGCCAGACGGCGCTTTCCACCACGGCGTTGAAGGCCGCCAGCAGCACCGAAGCCACGCCAAAAGCCCAGAACAGCGCCGTCCAGGGGGAAATGCCCCGGCGGGAAGCCTCCCGCCCGCCCAAACTGTAGGCCGCGAACATCAGGCCGGAAGCCATGCCCCACAGCAGCCCCGCGGCGTGCAGGTGCCATTGGGCCGGGGTGTAAGCCCTCGAAACCAGCACGCAGCCGCTGAGGCCGAAAACCACCGCCAGGGCTTTGGGAAGCCCCAGGCTTTCCTGAAACATCCAGTGCCCCAACAGGGCGGTGAAGGCTGCCGAACTGTAAAGCAGCACGGTGGCTACGGCCGCGCCGTTAGCCTGCACCGAGAAAATCCACACCGCGTTGAAAACTGCCAGCACCAGGCCGTAGCCCACCACGAAGCCCCCTTGCCCGCGGGGGAAGCGCAGCCGGGCGGGGGCGAAAGCGGCCAGCCCAAGCCCTAATGCGGCTGAAATCAGGAGGTTCCGCCACCAGGCCAGCAGCATCGGCGGCATGGCTTCATCGGCGACCAGGTAGCGGATGAGGATGCCGGTGGTGGCCCACAGGGCGACGGCGGCGAGGGCGGCGAGGTAGCCTTTGGCGCGTGGGGTCATGGGGAAGCGTTTACAAGTGGACTGGTCTGTTCGGCCGGCGTGAGGAGGGGTCGCAGAGGGGAAACCACAGATGACGCAGATTTCGCAGAAAAACATCCACCGATTTCACAGATTGGCACAGATTGGGTAAAAACACGGAAAAGGTAACTGCCTACCCTACGCCAAAAACAAGGTTGACAAGCACCGTTTCAGTCACGCTGCCACGCCATGAAACATCGTGACAGTTTGCCCGCCCTCACCTTACCCCCGCTGCGCGCCCCCTCTCCTCTCCCACTGGGAGAGGAGAGGGGGCTGAGCCGCCGCGAAGGGGGTGTGGTGAGGGCGAAAAGCCACGGCTTTGGCAACGAGAAACAGGCAGAGGTGATTTGCTCATCCGCCTTGCACTTTGTTGCATGGCAGGTAGGCAGTTACCGGAAAAGCGCCACACTGACTTCCGTTGCTTGGCGGCCTGGCGTCATCCGGCGTCCCAAAAATCCGTGGGTATCCGTGGTCTATTTCCTTGCGGCTGAACAGTTACACAGCAACGCAGGCATGACAGGCCTGCATCGCGGCGCTGGCAATGCCGGGCGCCATCGCGTGCTGAGCTGTTACAGGAAATCCAGCAGCACCGCGGCGAGCGCCTGAGGGGCATCCAGGTGCACCATGTGGGCGGCGTGAGGGATGAGGAAACGCTGCACCCGCGGCGCGCGGGCGGCGATGGTTTCCGCAAGAGCGGCGTATTTGGCGTCGGCGGCCCCGGCAATATAGGCCACGGGCATGGGCAGGCGGGCGAGGGCGTCCCACAGGGGCGGCTGGCGGCCGGGGCTCATCTCGGCAATCACCTGCGCCATGGCTTCGGAGCGCTGCTGGCTGCGGCGGGCAATGAGCGCCTGCCGTTGGGCTTCGTCGGCAATGCCGAAAAGCGGCAGGCGATACCACGTTTCCAGAAACGCCGCCAGCCCGCGGGTGCGGATGACTTCGGCGCGGGCGCGGTCTTCGGCCAGGCGGGCGCGGCGGGCTGCGGGGTCGGTCAGGCCGGGGTGCGCCGAAACCAGCGCCAGGGCGCGCACCCGCTGCGGGAAGGCGGCGGCAAAGGCCAGCGCCAGCCGTCCGCCGAGGGAATACCCTACCAGGGCGGCGTTTTCCAGCCCGCGGGCGTCCAGCCAGGCGGTCAGCCAGCCCGTCCACGCGGCGTAGGATTGGGGGCTGGGGGGCAGGGGCGTGCGCCCGTGGCCGGGCAGGTCGGGCGTCAGGCAGCGGAAGCGGCCTGAGAGCGCCGCGGCGAGGGCTTCCCAATCGCGGCTGCGGCCCAAAAAGCCGTGCAGGCACACCAGCACAGCGGGCGCGCTCATGGCCTTTCCCGCCGGCGCAGGTGGGCTTTGGTGATTTCTGCCGCGATGGCCGGCAGCGCCAGCAGCGGAAGCATCAGCCCCCATTGTTTCCAGCCCAGCGGCACGGCGTCAAACACGGTGTTCAGCCCCGGCACGTAGATGACGACCAGCAGCAGGAACGCGGAGGTGAGGAAGGCCAGGTTCATGAAGGTGTTGCTGAAGAGGCCGATTTTGATGATGGGGTAGCGTTCCGAGCGGGCGGTGAAAGCCCGCAGCAGTTCGGAGAACGAGAGGGTGGCGAAGGCCATCGTTTCGGCAAATTCGGGGTGGCGGGGGTGGACGTGCAAGCCGAGGGCGTAAGCCCCCAGCGTTACCGAGGTGATGGCGATGGTCTGGATGACGATGCCCAGCCACATGGGGCGGTTGATGATGGGCTCTTCGGGCGGCCGCGGGGGGCGTTCCATGATGTCGGGGTCGCCTTTTTCTACGCCTAAGGCCAGAGCGGGCGCGCCGTCGGTAATCAGGTTGAGCCAGAGCAGTTGAATGGCTGTCAGGGGGGAAGGCAGCCCGGCCAGCGTGGCCAGGAAGATGACCGCAATTTCGGCCAGGTTGCAGGAAAGCAGGTAATAGACGAACTTGCGGATGTTGCCGTAAATCACCCGCCCCTGCTCAATGGCGGCCACGATGCTGGCGTAGTTATCGTCGGTGAGCACCATGTCGGCGGTTTCTTTGGCGACGTCGGTGCCGGTGATGCCCATCGCAATGCCGATGTCGGCTTTTTTGATGGCGGGGGCGTCGTTCACGCCGTCGCCGGTCATGGCCACCACTTCGCCGTCGGCCTGCAGGGCTTCCACCAGGCGCAGTTTGTGCTCGGGCGACACGCGGGCAAACACATCGGCCTCTTCCACGGCCTGAGGCCATGCTTCGGCGGGCAGGGCGTCTAACTGCGCGCCGGTGAGCACCTTGCGCCCCGGCCGCAGCAGGCCGATGCGCTCGGCAATGGCGCGGGCGGTGTTGGGGTAGTCGCCGGTGATCATCACGGTGCGGATGCCGGCGTGGCGGGCTTTTTCCAGCGCGGGGATGACTTCCGGCCGCGGCGGGTCTATCATCCCGAACAGGCCGACGAAAATCAGGTCGTTTTCCACGGTTTCAGGGGTGATTTTTTCCGGCAGGCCGGGCACCACTTTGTAGGCCACGGCCAGCACCCGCAGCGCCTGACCGGTGAGAGCGTCGTTGGCGCGCAGGATTTCTTCCCGCTTTTCGGGCGTGAGGGGCTCGGAAACGTCGTCCATGCGCTGGTAGCGGTTGCACAGGCCGAGGACGACATCGGGCGCGCCTTTGACCGTGATGGCATAGCCTTTGATTTTTTCGCTGGTGAAGGGGGAAGCATCTTCCGGGTGCGGCTCGCGGAGGGCATGAATCGTGACCATGCGCTTGCGCGCCGGGTCGAAGGGGATTTCCTGTGCGCGGGGGTAGTGGTGTTCCAGGGCTTCTTTGAATGCGCCGGCTTTGGCCGCTGCCACGATGAAAGCGCCTTCCGTGGGGTCGCCGATGAGGCGGAAGGTCTGGCGCATGTCGGAGGCCCCGGAGGTTTCCAGCGCGGCGTCGTTGTTCAGGGCGGCAATCCAGAGGGCGGTGGTCAGCGCTGCATAGTCCCAGGGGGTGGCGGGGCGGCCTTCCAGCCGGAATTCGCCTTCGGGGTTGTAGCCCTGGCCGGTAACTTCAAAAAGATGACCGTCGACCCAGAGGCGGGTGACGGTCATTTCGTTTTGGGTGAGGGTGCCGGTTTTGTCGGAGCAGATGACGGTGGTGGAGCCGAGGGTTTCCACCGAGGCCAGGCGGCGGATGAGCGCGTGGCGCGTGACCATTTCGCGCATCCCCAGCGCCAGGCTGATGGTCACCACGGCGGGAAGCCCTTCGGGCACGGCGGCGATGGCCAGGCTGACGGCAATCAGGAACATCTCCAGCGGGTTGAAGCCGCGCATCCACCCGACGACGAAGACCAGCCCGCAGATGGCAAGCGCCCCCCAGCCCAGGGTGCGGCCTAACCGGTCAAGGCGTTTTTGCAGCGGGGTGGGTTCGATTTCCACCGCGTGGAGCATCTGGGCGATCATGCCCAGTTGGGTGCGCATGCCGGTGCTGACCACCACGCCGCGGCCGCGGCCGTAAGCAACCACGGTGCCCATGAAGGCCATGTTTTTCTGGTCGCCGATGGGCACGTTGTCGCGGATGACGATGGTGGCGTCTTTGGTGACGGGGGAGGATTCGCCGGTGAGCGCCGATTCGTCAATCCGCAGGTTGATGGATTCCAGCAGGCGCACATCGGCGGGCACGTAGTTGCCGGCTTCCAGCAGCACGATATCGCCGGGCACGACCTCGCTTGCCGGAATCACCCGGCGGCGGCCGTCGCGAAAAACATGGGCTTCCGGCGCGGCCATTTGCTGCAGTTTTGCCAGCGCTTCTTCGGCGCGCGATTCCTGCACCAGCCCCAGCACCGCGTTGAGCATGACGATGGCGAGGATGGCGGCGGCTTCCACCCAGTCGCCGAGGGCGGCGGACACGATGGCGGCCACGATGAGCAGCCAGACCACAAAGTTGTTGAATTGTTCCCAGAGTTTGACCCAGAGAGGCGTGGGGGGGGCTTCGGCGAGGCGGTTGGGGCCGTAGCGCACCAGCCGGCGGCGGGCTTCATCGGCGGTCAGGCCTGCGGGCGATGTGGCGAGGTGTTGCAACGCGGCGTTGGGGTCCAGCGCACGCCAGGTGTTGGGGGCCGGGTTGTCAGCAGAGGGTGCAGGCGGCATGAAAGACACTCCGGTGGGGTCAGGGGGTCAGGGTCAGCGGCAGGCTGTTGAGGTAGAGCACGCCGGGCGGGGTGATGGCGTTTTCGCGCACCACCAGGCGAACGCGCAAGGCCTCGTTCACTTTGTAGGGGATGTGGAAAGTGAAGGGGGCGTAGCCGTCGGCGTCGGCAGTGCCGAGGGGGGCCGACCGATAGAGCAGCACTTTGCCTCGGCCGTCTATCAGCAGGGCTTCTACGGCGTCGGCGCGGCGCAGGGCTTTGCCGACCACAACGAGCTGCCCGCCCTGGATGGTCTGGCGGGGCTGAGGGCTTTGGAAGAGGATTGGGCTGCGGTCGGCGGCGCGGTAGTTGATTTGGGGCTGCCCCTCGGTGAGCAGCGTCAGGCGGATGGCATTCTGGAAGAGCGGGCGGCCATCGGCGTCGTTGGCGAGCACCTGCAAGCGCGCCGTTTCGGCCTCGCCGCGCACTTCAAAGGGAATTTCCAGCGCGAAGGTCAGCAGGCCGTGGGGCGGCTGGTTACTGCTCAGGCGCAGCAAGCGGCGGTAAATCAGCCTGCCGTCTTCGCCGAGCAGTTCCACCCGCACGGCATCGGTGTAGCCGGTTTGCACGGCCAGGCGCAGCCGAATGGGCGAGACCACGCGGGAGTCGCGCCCGGGGTAGAGAATTTGCAGCACGCCGTAGCCGGTGCCGGGTAGGGGCAAGGTCGGCTGCGGTGTGGGCGTCACGGTCGGCAGGGTGATGGGGAAGGGTGTGGCTGTGGGGGCGCCGGGCGGCGCCGTGGGGGAAGGCGAAGCCGCGGAAAGGGGCGTGGCGGCCGCGGCTGTGGGGGAAGCCAGCGCCCGCGCCGTCAGGGCAATCACCGTGGGTACGGCGTTGGCCGGAAGGGGCGTAGGCAGCGGCGTGCCTGCAGACGCGGCGAAGGTACAGGCCGTCAGGCCAAACAGCAACAGCGGAAGCAAGAGCAGAAGTAATTGCTTGTGCGCTCGTGTCCTCAGGGCGTGATGCGCTTTGTCTTTACCGTACCCCTCCCCTGGCTCCCCTCCCCGCATGCGGGGAGGGGACGGGGGTGGGGTCAACGCCCTCCCGGATGGTAACAAAGAGAAATGCCGGGGGAAAACACGCCTGGCATGGCCATTGCCGTGATTTGGGCAGGTCATTACGAGCAGAGGGCGTTTGGGCATGGGAGAGGTTTGGGATGGGGTGGTGGCTCCATTCATCGCTTGACTTCCGGACATTTCCACACCTCGCCCGGGTGGGCGCGGCGGATGTCGGTAAAGGTGGGCAGAATGCCGCAGGCGTAGCACTGATTGCGGCAGTCGTCGCGGGTGCGCTCTTGCTTGCTCCAGCGGTAGTCCAGTGTGAGGTAACGCTTGCTGACCGCCGGGCTGATGTGCTCCCACGGCAGGGGGGCGTCCAGCGGCAGGGGGCGGTGGATGGTGTCCCACGGGGAGAGGCTGACCTGCCGGAAGGCTTCCAGCCAGCGGTCGTAAGCGAAGTGTTCCCGCCAGGCGTCAAATTTGGCGCCGTTTTGCCAGGCGCGGTAGATGACTTCCCCCATGCGGCGGTCGCCGCGCGAGAGCCAGGCTTCCAGCATGGTTTCTTCAGGGCGGTTGAGGCTGAGTTTGAAGCCCCGCCCCCGCAAGGCGCGGCGCAGCAGGTCTTGCCTGGCGCGGATGTTTTCCACCGTTGCGGCGGGCGCCCATTGGAAGGGCGTTTGCACTTTGGGCACAAAGGTGCTCACCCCGACGTGGACTTTAGCGCGCCGACCGATGCGCTTGCGGCCTTCCCGCAGCACCGCGTGCGCCAGGTCGGCGATGGCCCGGACGTCTTCCAATGTTTCGTGGGGCAGGCCGATCATGAAATAGAGTTTGATGGTCGTCCAGCCGCAGCTGTAAATTTCGCCCGCGATTTCCAGCAATTGCGCCGTGGGGATGGGCTTGTTGATGATGCGGCGCATCCGCTCGCTGCCCGCTTCGGGGGCGAGGGTGAAACCGCTGCGGCGGGTAACTTGCAGGGCGTCCATCAGTTCCACGGTAAAGGTTTCAATGCGGGAAGACGGCAGCGAAATGCTGATGCCGCGCCCGCCGAAGCGCCGGTGGACTTCCTGCACCAGTTCCAGGGCGTGGCTGTAGTCGGTGGAAGAGAGGGAAAGTAGCCCCACTTCTTCGTAGCCGGTGGCGGCCAGCCCTTCTTCAATCGCGGTGATGATTTCTTCCACGGGGCGCTCGCGAATGGGGCGGGTGACCATGCCCGCCTGGCAATAGCGGCAGCCGCGGGTGCAACCACGCATGATTTCAATGGCCAGGCGGTTGTGGACGGTATCAATGTAGGGCACAACGAGGCGGGTGGGCGGCGGCGGCAGTTGGGGCACGATGCGCTTGAGCACCTGCCGGGGGGCGCTTTCGGCGGTCGGTTCGGTGCCCTGGAAAGCACCTGCCGCGTCGTAGCGCGGGCGGTAGAGAGCAGGCACGTACACGCCCCAGATGCGCGCCAGCCGCTCCCACAGGTCGCGGCGGCCTGTGTGCGCCCGCTGCCAGGCCTGGTAGGCCTCAATGATCTCGTGGATGACCTCTTCGCCTTCCCCGATGGCAAAAGCATCCATGAACTCAGCCATGGGTTCGGGGTTGAAGGTGGCGTGGCCGCCGGCGATGATGAGGGGGTGGCGGCTGTCGCGGTCGGCGCTGCGCAGCGGAAGGCCCGCCAGGTCCAGCACGGTGAGCACGTTGGTGTACAGTGTTTCGGAAGGCAGGGTGAAGCCGATGATGTTGAAGTCGGCCAGCGGGTGCTTGGTTTCCAGGCTGTAGAGGGGCAGCCCGGCCCGGCGCATGGCGGCTTCCATATCTGTCCAGGGGGCATAGGCGCGCTCGGCGAGAGCATCGGGGCGGCGGTTGATCTGGTCGTAGAGGATGGCCAGCCCGAGGTTAGACATGCCGATATCGTAAATATCGGGGAAGACGAGGGCCACTTTGGTGGCGATGCGCGCCCAGTTTTTGACCACCTGGTTGACCTCGCCGCCGGTGTAGCGTCCGGGGCGGATGACGGTGGGCAGGATGCGCTCCAGGCGGCTTTGGATAACCTGGGGGGAAAGCAAAACGGTTGCAGGCATGAGGTTCCATCATAAGGAAAGCGCGCCGTCGGGCGCGCCGCGACGTGTTGGGGAAAGGTTGAGGTCAGAGCCGCAGATTGCTGTGAAATCTCGTAATTACCTACCTAAATCGTAGCGATGGCAATGCCGGGCGTGTTTTCACACCGCGTTTTCCTTGGACACTGCCGTGCTGCCTGAACCCCACCCCCGTCCCCTCCCCGCTTGCGGGGAGGGGAGCCAGGGGAGGGGTATGACAAAAGCGCAGTGCATCAAGAGGCAAGGAGAGCACCACAGCGCAGGCAGTTACGAAATCTTTGTGCGCTCTGTGGCTTCCCCTTCGCGCCCAGGCACCCAGGCGCTCAGGGGTGGGAAGCGAAGTTTTCCAGGAAAGCCGCCACCTGAGCAGCGACTTCTTCCGGCGTGAGGCCGTCGGTGAGCAGGTAGAAGTCGGCGTGTTCGCGGGCGTGGCGCAGGCGGCGCTGCTGTTCCAGGTAGTCGGCTTCCCGCCACGGCATGGGACGGCGGCGGTTGGATTCCTCAAAAGAGACGTCAAGGAAAATGAGGGCCTCGGGGCGGGTGAGCCGCTGCCACATGTCGGGGACGTAGGAATGCTCTTGGGCAATGTGTTTCAGCCGGTAGCCGCGCCCGCTGAGGTTCCGGATGAGGGTGCTTTTGCCCGCGGCGCACGGGCCGACGATGCCGACGAGCGGCTGCTTCATGGCGTCTTCCCGTGGGGCAGGAGCGCCTGCTATAACGGCAGGCGCACCAACATGCGGCGGATGCGTGGTTCTTCCTGATGCGGCACGACCTGGAGCACCACCACGCTGATGTCGTCGGTGGGGCGGCCTTCATCCAGCCGCAGGGCTTTTTGCAGCAGGGCTTCGGCGAGGGTTTCGGCGGAAGGCAGCAAGGGGGTGCCGTCTTCATCTTCTTCGGCCGGGGCGCAGAGCGCCTGAATGGTGGTTTCCAGATCCAGTTTGCGCCCATAGCGGGCGCCGGCGTGAACCACGCCGTCGGTGAACATGATGACGGTCATGCCGGTTTCCAACGGCAGTTCGGTAACGACCGGGCGGGTGCCGCGGTAGATGCCCACGGGCGTGCTTTCCTCAGCAAGGTGGTGCAGGCGGCCTCCGGTGCGCACCAGCACCGGTGCGGGGTTGTTGCGGGTAACGACCAGGGTGCGGGTTTGCAGGTCGGCGGAGAGGATGTTGAGGGTGGCCTGCACCCGCCCCTGTCGCTCGGTGAAGAGGTAGTCGGAAGCCGCCCGTGCCGCGGCGCCGTCGCGCACGCCTTCGGCCAGCAGGCTGATGACCTTCCGCACCACCATGTTAGAGATGCGTTTGGCCCCGCGGCCGGAACTCTGCCCATCGGCCAGTACCACCGACAGGCCGCCGTTGGGGCGTTCCACCACTTCCAGCGTGTCGCCGCTTTCCGAAGTGGCGTATTTTTTGACTTTGGCAACGGCAATTTGCACTTCCATGCTTCTATTGTAACGCATCTTCGGGTATGCTTAACCCGCATTGTGAGCCCAATGTGTGGGGCGTGTTCAGATGCCCGGATGGCTGGGTGCCAGGATGCCAGGATGGCTGGATGCCTGGATGCCCGGATGCCCGGATGCCCGGATGCCAGGATGCCCGGAGGGACGGACGTGGTGCCCTGCTCCCGCCTGGCCACCCGGCGGCCTGACGAAACGACGATCCTCGAGGTGCTCCCGTGACCGTACATTTCAAAGGCGTTTTTTCATGGCGGAACGCGCGAGATTATGCTTACCTTGCCGTGGGAGCGTTGTTACTGGCGCTTTCGCTGGATTTGTTCCTTGTGCCTGCCCATCTTGCGGCGGGCGGCGTCAGCGGGCTGGCGCAAATCATCAACTACTACACCGGCTGGCCGATTGGCGCGCTGACGCTGGTTTTCAACATCCCGCTGTTTGCGCTGGGGTGGCGTTTTCTCGGCGGGGCGCGCTTCGCAACCCGCACGGCCGTGACCACCGTGCTTTTTTCGGTGCTGGTGGACGGCCTGGCGCCATTTTTGCCGCCCCACGGCCTGACGGCTGACCCGATGCTGAATGTGCTCTATGGCGGGGTCATCGGCGGTCTGGGGGCCGGATTGATCTACCGCGGCCGCGGCACCAGCGGCGGCACCGACATCCTTGCCCGCATCCTCACCCGCTGGCGGCATATTCCGATTTCCCAAAGTTACCTCTTTTCAGACGCCGCGGTGATGCTGCTCGCGGGGGTTGCCTTCGGCTGGGACCAGGCGCTGTATGCCATTGTAACGCTTTACATTGCCGGGGTGGCGGCCGAAGCCGTGACGGAAGGCTCTAATGTGGTGCGCACGGCGCTGGTCGTCACCGAGCGGCCGGGCGAGGTGGCGGCGAGCATTTTGCAGCACCTCAACCGGGGGGTAACGCTGCTGGATGCCCGCGGCGCTTACACCGGCCGCAAGCGCACCGTGCTCTATTGCGTGGTGACGCGTGCCGAAATCGGGCCGCTCAAAACCCTGGTGCGGGAAGCCGACCCCCGCGCTTTTCTGGTCGTGGGCCATGCTGCGGAAGCCTTTGGCGAAGGGTTCCGTTCGTGGTATGATGAAACATAGCAGGCCGAAAATTCGTGCAATGTCAAGGAGGGTGCGATGCGCAACATTTTCCGGTTTTCAGGATGGTGGCTGCTCTTGTTGCTGGCCGTCGGGATGTGGCATGTCTCGCCGGCGGAGGCGCGCGGCTTGCCCGAAGGCAAAGTCGTGTTCGGCGGGGAATACATTTTGCCTGCCGGCCAGGTGTTGGATGGCGACCTGACGGTGGTGGGCGGGAAGGCAACCATTGCGCCGCAGGCAGCGGTGACGGGTGATGCGAAGATCATCGGCGGGACGCTGGTGATGAAGGGGGCGGTGGAGGGGAACGTGACCGTCACCGGCGGAGAGGCGTGGATAGACGGGCCGGTAGACGGCGACGTGCGGCTGATTGGGGGCAAGGTTCACTTCGAGCGAAACGCAGTGGTCAAAGGCAAGGTGCATGTCGTCGGCGGTGGCGTTCAGATGATGTCGGGGGCGCAGGTACGCATTTTTATGGAAGGGCCGCAGCATGCGTTCTTTTGGCCGTGGCAACACGCGCACAGTGTCCCCATCGGGGCGGTGGATTTCCTGGCCCATTGGCTGTGGCGGGGCATGCTGGCGGTGCTGCAGGCGCTGGCGCTGGCGGCTCTGGCGGCGGTCGTGTTTCTCTTCCCCGACACAGCCGCCCGGCGCACCATTCAAAAAATAGAGGAAGCCCCCCTGGTCGCGGGGGGCGTGGGGCTGCTGACGGTGGCCTTGCTGCCGATTGTGTTGCTGGCCCTGGCCATCACCTTGCTGCTCCTGCCGCTGGCCGTGGTGCTCGCCATCGTCGCGGGCGTCGCGGCGCTGTATGGCTGGGTGGTGCTGGGGCTGCTGCTCGGCGAGCGCATGGCCGCCGTGGGCGGCATGGGCGCGCAAGGGGCCGGCTGGCATCCCGCTTTGAGCGGCGCCATCGGCACGTTCCTGCTCACGCTGTTGGCGGCAGCCCTGGGTTTCGTCCCCTGCGTGGGCTGGATTCCCGGCTTCCTGGCGGGGGCGCTGGGGTTGGGCGCAGTGTTGCTGGTGGCCTGGGAAGCCTGGCAGCAAAAGCGCGGGAATCCTTCCGGAGGCGGCACCGCGCCCGTGGTGGATGGGGCCTCCCCGGCTCCTCCGCCTTCTGCAGAGTAAGCCTTGCCCTGCCCGATGTGTGGGGCGGGATGCCTTCCCGCCCTACTTTTTTGGGGGTGTGAGGCGGGCTGAAGCCGCAAGGCGCCGCCGGAAAAAACGCCGGTACACCGGCACGCCGTGGTCGCGGCACCAGATCTGGCGGGTGGTGAGGGGCGCGTCGGCGAAGCGGGCTTCCAGCGCCGGGTTGTGGAGGGCCAGGAGCGGTTCGGAGGCCGCCAGGGTTTCCACGAATTCGGGGTAGCCTTTCACATCGGTTTCCACCCGCAAAATGCCGCCGGGGGTGAGTTTGCGCGCCAGGATGCTGAGGAACCACGGCGCCAGCAGCCGCTTGGCCTGGTGTTTGGGCTTCCACCACGGGTCGGGCATCAGAATGTGGAAGACCTCCACGCTTGCGTCGGGCAGCACTTCGGGAATGACGACGCGGGCGTCGTTGTCGCTGACCCAGAGGTTGGTGAGGCCGTGCTTTTGGGCGCGCGCGTACATACGGCGGGCGTATTTCCAGCGCACTTCAAAGGCGAGGAAGTGGCGCTGGGGGTGGCGCTGGGCCCAGGCGACGATGAAGCGCCCGTCGCCGGCGCCGATTTCCACTTCCAGGGGGGCGGCAGCGAGGAATTCGTATAGCCTTTGAGTGTGCGTTGGGGAGGCCAGGCCGTGGCGGTACCAGGGCGCCGGTTCGGGGGGCGCGGGGTGTTTCCAGCGGGGCCGCCGCGCCGGGTCGCCGCCGATCAGCCCTTTGCCTTCCTGCTGTTGACGCAGCCAGATTTCGGCCAGTTGTTGCGGGTCAATGTCCAGTTCGCCGCGCCCGCGGCGGATGGCCCCCCGATGCTTGCCGGACAGGGTGTTGCTCATTGGGCCTCCGGACGTGCCGCGGGGGGCGCAGGCGCGCCCCCCGAAAGGTGTGATGGCAGCAGAAGATCAGTATTCAATGATCCGGGGAAGTTCTTTGGCCTGGGCCACCCAGGCTTTCACCATGTTGAGCGTGGGCAGGCGGCGCACCAGTTTTTTGGCGGCGTTGACCTCGGCCATTTTGGCGTAAAGGTTATCGGGGTTGCGCTGGGCCAGTTCGGGCACGGTATCCACGCCGGCTTCTTCCAGCAGGTCGGCGTATTCGGGGCCGACGCCTTTGATGCGGAACAGGTCGGCATGGTTGACCCATTCCAGCACCAGTTTTTCGCTCACGCCGGAGAGTTCGGCCAGCGTTTGCCGCCCTTGTTTGGTGCTGCCTTTTTTTAGCAAATCGTTGGTGCCGCGCACGCCGGCGGCGCGCAGTTTTTGGGCATAGACATCGCCGATGCCTTCAACAACTTCTAACTTGGCCATGATTACTTGCTCCTTGTCAAGAAAAAGAAAGGAATTTTGCGAGATGCCCCCAGGGGCATGTTGACGATTTTTGTCATTATAGCACGGTTTTTTCAGGATGGCAGCGGTGCGCCCGAGATGAGGAGCACGCCGAGCACCATGGCGAGCTGCCCCGCATGGTAGAGGATGCGGGTGAACAGCCGACCGTGGGGCACCGGATGCACAAAGCGGTTCCAGGCCAGCAGGGCGTCAGAAGCAAAAAAGAGCACTGCCCCGGCGGCCACGGTCAACGCCCCGCTGCGAGAGATGTCGGCGCGGAAGGGCAGCATCAGCGCCGAAAGCACCATCAGGCTGATGGCGAGGGTGTAGGCCGCAACGGGCTTTTTCAGGAAGCCCTTTTCCGCGGCGTCTAAAGCCTTCGTCAGCCGTTCGTAAAACTGGCCTGCCACGATGCCCACGCCGATGGCCAGCCCGGCCGTCCACGCGTTGAAGGGCGGGGCGGTGAGGCTGAAGGCGAGCAGGTAGGCCACATGCGCCATCAGGAAGGCCCCCAGCCCCCACATGAAGCGCTCTTTGGG
>JALUXH010000262.1 GCA_027019065.1 Anaerolineales bacterium | reverse complement strand
CATGAGGAAGACATCCCCCGCCAGCGAGAAAACCAGCGCCACAGCCGCCCACGAAAGCAGCGCAGCGGGCTTCCCCAACGCGGCGATGGCGGCCAGCACCGCCCCCAACAGCGCCGCGATGACCGCCGGTTTGGTGAAATAGCCCAGCCTGCGGCGGGAAAGCGCCACCGCGAACCAGTCCCACAACGCCACGGCGAAAGCAGCGCCCCACCAGGTGGTCCACATGGTCAGCGCTCCTTCTTTGCAGGCGGCAGGCGGAAGCCGAACCGCCGCAGGGTGGCAGGGTCGTTGCGCCAGTTTTTGCGTACTTTCACCCGCAGGTCCAGGAACACTTTGCGCCCGCTCATCGCCTCAATGGCCTCGCGGGCGGTGGTGCCGATTTGTTTCAGCATCGCCCCGCTTTTGCCGATGACAATGCCCTTCTGCGAGTCGCGTTCCACAAACAGCGTGGCTGCAATGTAAGCGCCGCGCTCGCCGCGTTCCTTGAATTCGTCAATCCGCACGGCAAGGGCGTGGGGCACTTCGTCCCGCAGGTGCAGCAGGGCGGCTTCCCGGATCAGGTCGGCGGCAATTTCCCGCTCGGTGAGGTCGGTGAGGGTTTCCTCGTCGTAGTAGGGCGGGCTGACCGGCAGCCGGTCGTAAATGGCTTCAAGCAGCGCGTCCAGCCCTTCGTTGGTGAGCGCCGAAATCGGGATGAGCGGCGCGCCGGGCAGCAGTTCGCGGTACATGGCCTGGTAGGCTTCCCGCCGGTCTTTGGGGGTGAGGTCTACCTTGTTGAAAACGATGAGCACCGGCAGGTCTTTGGCGGTCTGCTGCAGGAAGTCGGCCACCAGGCGGTCTTCGGGGTGGGGCAGGTTGGCGCCGTCTACCATGAAGAGGATGAGGTCAACGTCTTCCCAGGTGGAAAGCGCCTCATAGTTCATGGCCTCGCCGAGTTTGTGGTGGGGCTTGTGGATGCCCGGGGCGTCCACGAAGATGATTTGGCCGCGCTCGGTGGTGAAGATGCCCAACTGGCGCTTGCGGGTGGTCTGCGGCCGGGGGGAAACCGCGGCGATTTTCTGCCCTAAGAGGGCGTTCATCAGCGTGGATTTGCCGACGTTGGGGCGGCCGGCAAGGGCGACGAAACCGGCGCGGTAGTTTTCGGGGAGAGAGGCCTTTGAAGGCACGGTTTACCTTTTGTGGGGGGAGAAGGTTGTTTAGCGTTGTTGTTTCAGCAGGTCGCGAATTTCTTCCAAAAGGGTGACTTCCGGCGGGGGCGGCGCTGGGGTTTCCTTTTCGGGGGCTTCTTCCGGCCGTTTGAGGGCGTTAAGCCCTTTGACCATCAGGAAAATGGCGAGGGAAATGATGAGGAAGTCAATGGTGATTTGGATAAAATTGCCGTAACGCAGCATCACAGCGGGAGTATCGCCGCTGGCGGCTTTGAGGGTGATGGCAAGGTTAGAGAAATCCATGCCTCCCAGGAGCAGGCCGATGGGGGGCATGAGAAGGTCGTTGACAAAGGAACTGACCACTTTGCCAAACGCCGCCCCGATGACGATGCCTACTGCCATGTCGATGACATTGCCGCGTGCGACGAAAGCCTTGAATTCTTGCCACATGCTCATGGTTTTTCCTCCTAAGAAATGAATGAAATACCCCCCTACCAACTCGTGCGCCTGGCGCGTTGGGCGATGTTTGCCCGGGTGGGGGCGGCCTTATTCTAACATAAAAAGGGGATAATCGTTCGGCCTTGCCCGCATTGAACAAAGACAGGCTTGCTCCCCACCTTGGTGGGAAAGGTGAGAAGCAAGCCCGTTGTGTCAGAATTTCAGAGGGGGCTTAATGCATTCTCAAACATGATTGTGCCTTCTGGATGACCAAAACCATGTTTGAGAATACAAGGATGGTTAGCGGCCGAAGCGCTCTTTCAGCCAGTCTTCCAGCGTCGGCGTGCCGATGACCTGCAATTCGTAGCGCACGCGGTCGCTGGGCTTGTCGATTTTCATCACGCGCCGCAGGTCAATCGGCGTGCCGATGATCACCAGGTCGGCATCGGCGCTGTTGATGGTTTCTTCCAGTTCGCGGATTTGGGTTTCGCCGTAGCCCATCGCGGGCAGCACCGTGCCAGTGGTGGGGTATTTGGCGTAGGTGTCGCGGATCGAGCCGACCGCGTAGGGGCGCGGGTCCACGATTTCCGCTGCGCCGAAGCGTTTGGCCGCCACCCAGCCCGCTCCGTAGGCCATGCCGCCGTGGGTCAGGGTGGGGCCGTCTTCCACCACCAGCACCCGCTTGCCGCGGATGGCCGCCGGGTCGTCCACGAAGATGGGCGAGGCGGCTTCCAGAATCGGCGCGTCGGGGTTGAGGGCGTGCAGGTTCTCGCGCACTTCCAGCACCGCGTTGGGGTCGGCGGTGTCGACCTTGTTGATAATGAAGAGGTCGGCCATGCGGGCGTTGGCTTCGCCGGGGTGATACTTCATCTCATGGCCGGGGCGGTGCGGGTCGGCCACCACGATGTGAAAATCGCTCTTGTAGAACGGAATGTCGTTGTTGCCGCCATCCCAGAGGATGATGTCGGCTTCTTTCTCGGCCTGGCGCAAAATGGCTTCGTAGTCCACACCGGCGAAGACAATCATGCCGTTGTCCAGGTGCGGTTCGTATTCCTCGCGCTCTTCGATGGTGCACTTGTACTTGTCCAGGTCTTCGTAAGTGGCGAAGCGCTGCACAGCCTGCTCGGCCAGGTTGCCGTAGGGCATGGGGTGGCGGATGACGGCGACTTTGTAGCCCATGTCGCGCAAAATCAAGGAAACCCGCCGCGTGGTCTGGCTTTTGCCGCAGCCGGTGCGCACCGCGCCGATGGAAACCACCGGCTTGGATGATGAAACTAAGGTGCTTTTCAGCCCCATCAGCCGGAAATCGGCCCCGGCGGCGATGACTTCCGAAGCCTTGTGCATCACGTATTCGTGGGGCACGTCGCTGTAGGCAAAGACCACCTGATCAACCTTGAGTTCCTTGATAAGGCGTGAAAGTTCGCTTTCCGGGTAAATCGGGATGCCCTTTGGGTACTGCTTGCCCGCCAGTTCGGGCGGGTAGGTGCGGCCTTCAATGTTGGGAATCTGGGTTGCGGTGAAGGCCACGACTTCGTAGTCGGGGTTGTCGCGGAAGAAAACGTTGAAGTTGTGGAAATCGCGCCCTGCGGCGCCCATGATGATGGTGCGAATGGGAGACATACGAACCTCCGTTCAAGGGATTTGTGGAAAACAACAGCCATCCTGGCGATGGCTGCTATTCTTGTTAGAAGGCCACTGCTCAGCCTTGAGAGCGTAGGCCGCGGATCACGCGGATAAAACGGACAGACGCGGATTTTTTTTGTGTCGCCAGGGACGCCAGGATGACGCCAAAAAGTTAACGCAAAGGCCGCAAAGAAGGCAAAGGCCGCAAAGAAGGCAAAGGGCGCAAAGAGGGTGCCAGGGAAGCAAAGACACCAGGCAATCAATACCAATCCGCTATGGGCAAGGCCCTGGTGCATTCTCAAACAAGATTTTGGTCATCCCAGAAGGCGCCATCTGCCCCGCCTGGGGTGAGATCTCACCCATCCCCCGCTGAGCCTCGCTTGGCCTTCGGCTACGCTCAGGCCAGGCGCTCGGCTCATCTGCCCCCTTCCCTCAACCCCTCCCCTTGCTCCCCTCCCCGCGTGCGGGGAGGGGACGGGGGTGGGGTGAAGGGGCGGCTCCGGCGGGATGAGCGAAAGCGAAGCCTCGCCGGAGCGGGGGTAGGGAGAGATCAAGCCAGGTGACTGAGCACTGCCGGAGAGCCTAAACCCAAGTATCTGTGTTGATGATGCCCTAGAGAACGGGTGAGAGCGGGCCAACCGCTAACTGCTTGTGAATTCATAGGGCTGAACAGTTACGTTAGAAAGTGAAACTGTCGTTCAGGTTGGGGTATTCCACTTTCATGCCGTGCTCGCGCAGGGCTTCGATGAGCGGCTCGGCGCCGCGCGGCTCGCCGTGGACGATGAACACCCGTTTGGCCTGCCCTTTGAGGCGCAGGGCATAATTGATGAGGGCGTTGCGGCCGGCGTGCGCCGAAAAGCCGTTGATGGTGGCCACTTCGGCGCGCACTTCGTATTCCTCGCCGAAGATGCGCACCACCGGCTCGCGGTCGGCCAGGCGGCGGCCTAAGGTGTAGGGCGCCTGCCACGACACGATGAGCACAGTGTTGCGCGGGTCGCCGATGTTGTTCTTCAGGTGGTGCAGAATGCGACCGGTTTCGGCCATGCCCGAAGCCGAGAGAATGACCATCGGTTCGTGGCGATCGTTGAGGGCTTTGGATTCTTCCACCGAGCGGATGTAAGTCACGCGCCCGAAGCCGAGCACATCGTCGCCGCGCAGCAGCATCTTGCGGGCTTCCTCGTTGTAGCATTCCTGGTGGGCGTGGTAAATTTCCGACGCGTTGACCGCCAGGGGGCTATCCACAATGATGGGGATTTCGGGGATGTCGCCGCTTTCCATCATGCGGTGGAGGGCGTAAACGAGTTCCTGGGTGCGGCCAACGGCAAAGGAAGGCACGATGACCTTGCCGCCCCGCTTGATGGTGCGGCGCACGACCTCGCACAGTTCGTTGAAGGCTGCCTGCACGTCGCGGTGGGGCTTGTCGCCGTAGGTGGATTCCATCAGCAGGTAATCGGCGCGGTCGGGCAGGACGGGGTCGCGCAGGATGGGAATGTGGCGGCGGCCGATGTCGCCGGAAAACCACAGCCGCACCTTCTGGCCTTTTTCTTCCAAATCCAGCACCACGGCCGCCGAGCCGAGGATGTGCCCGGCATCCACGAATCTGGCGCGTACGCCCGGCACGACCTCAAAAGTGTAGTTGTAGGGCATGGAGATGAAGTGCTCGGCTACCCGGGCGGCGTCTTCAATGGTGTAGAGCGGGTCGACCGGCGGCAGCCCCTTGCGGCGGCGCTTTTTGTTGAGGTACTTGACGTCGTATTCCTGAATGTGGCCGGAATCCAGCAGCATGATGTTGGCGAGGTGCGCCGTGGCCGAGGTGGCAAAAATCGGCCCCTCGTAGCCGTTTTTGACCAGGAGGGGCAGGTTGCCGCTGTGGTCTATGTGCGCGTGGGAAAGCACCACCGCGTCAATGCTGCGCGGGTTGAAGCCGCAGTGCAGGTTGCGTTCGTAAGTATCTTTGCGGCGGCCCTGGTAAAGGCCGCATTCCAGCAGCACGCGGTGGCCGTTGACTTCCAGCAGATGGCGAGAGCCGGTGACGGTGCGGGCTGCGCCGTGGAATGTGATGCGCATGATGGCCTCCTTAGGGGCAGAGAAACGGCCCCCTGGGTGGTGCAGGGCGTCGGTGTTTGTGTTTTCATTGTAGCACGCCGAGGTTAACTTTCTGTAAGCGGTGTCCAGCGCATCCAGCGCAAATGGCGGGTGGGCTGGAAACCTGCGGCTGTGAGCCCTTCGGCCAGGAAGCCTTGCGGGAGTTCGCCGCGCAGCGGGCGGTGGGCCTGGCGGCGCAGAGGGGTGAGCAGGGCGGCCAGTTCGGCAGGAGGCAGGTCGGGCGGCGCCGCCAGCAGGAAAGCGTCGCTGGGGGCGCCCGTTGCAGGAAGCCAGATCGCCGCGCCGCGCGGCTGCCCGGCGCGCGTGGCCATCCATTGCCGGAAAGCCAGGGGATGAAACAGCCGCCACAGGAAGCCGCGCCAGCCGGGCGCCAGCGCCTGCCATGAGGCCAGCGGGCGATGCCATGCCCGCAGCGGCGGGTAGGCTGCCTGCAGCCAGGCCTTGACCGCCGGCCATTCCCGGCGGCGCGCCAGGCGGGGGCGGATTTGCAGCCCCGGCGGTGTGGGCGCCCGGGCGTGTGCATCGGGCGGGGCTTTCCACAGGGTTACAACCTCGCCGTCGGCGAAGCCCAGGCGGCGATAGAGGGCAATGGCGCCGTGATTCCAGGTTTCCACCTGCAGCCACACGGCGCGTGCGCCTTGCTGCCGGGCATGGCGCAGGGCGGCTTCCATGAGGGCCGCGGCAATGCCCTGCCGACGGTGGGCCGGATGCACCGCCACATTGACAATGAGGTATTGTTTGGGCTGCGCCCGCAGGGGTATCAGGCTGACATTGCCCACGATGCGCCCTGCTTCTTCCCACACAAAGCCGTAAAGCGGTGCGCCCGGAATTTCGCGGGCAGCATAGGCGCGTTGGGCGCTGCGGCTGCGGGCAATACGGCGCAGCTGGCGCAGCGCGGCGCGGCCGTCTTCGTCAAGGCGGTCGGCAAAGGCCGTCGCCAGCAGGTCGGCGACGCCCGGCAGGTCGCGGCGGAGGTCAATCCAGCGGGGGCATCTTTGGGAGGGCGGAGGGGGCATACGGGCGCTCTTGGGGCAGGGGGGCAAAATGGCGCCGCTGCCGCGGCGTGTTGAGCGGAAGGCGCAGTGCAGCGGCGGCTCAAGTATATCGCGCCTGGGGAGACGTACTTTTGGGGGACTTGCTTTTTTGCGTAAATTCCTTTATACTGTGGGTGGTTGTGGGACAAAGTGTCGCGAAGTGGAGCGCCGGGCAGCGGCGTTTCTGCTTTAATTGGGAGATGCGAACAGATGTTCTTGGGACGCTATCGCCATAGTCTGGACAAAAAAGGACGCCTCACCATCCCGGCGCGCTTCCGCGACTTGCTGCGCGAAGGCGCTTACCTCGTGCAGGGCTTTGACCGCAACCTGATGGTGCTGACCCCGCCGGTCTTCCAGAAAATTTACCGTCGGGTCAATGCCCTCAGCATGACCGACCCGGTGGCGCGGCAACTCAAGCGTCTCATCTTCTCCGCGGCCAGTCCGGTGGAAGTGGATACGGCCGGCCGCATCCTCATTCCGCCTTACCTGCGGGAAGCCGTGGGGCTGGATGGCGAAGCGGTGGTGGTGGGTGTGGGCGACTATTTTGAAATCTGGCCGCCGCACGACTGGGATGCCCAAAACGCCCTGTTGCAAGACGCCGAAGCCAACGCCCGCCGCTTTGCAGCCCTGGACCTTTCCACCGGCGACGACACCCCTCCTGCGCCGTAGGAGGCCCCGGTGCTCTGGCCGCACCAACCGGTACTTTACCATGAAGTGTTGCAGGCGCTCCGGCCCCGCGCGGGCGGGCGCTATGTAGATGGCACCCTCGGCGCCGGCGGCCATGCGGCGGGCATCCTGGAAGCCAGCAGCCCCGACGGCCTCTTGCTGGGGCTGGATGTGGACCCTGATGCGCTGACCCTGGCCGCAAAGCGGCTTGCCCCTTTTGGCGCGCGGGCTTCCCTGCGGCGGGGTTCTTATGCCGACCTTGCCGGGCATCTGCGGGCTTTGGGCTGGGAAAGCGTGGACGGCATTCTTTTGGATTTGGGCGTCTCGTCCATGCAACTGGATGTCGCCGGACGGGGCTTTTCCTTCCGCCACGATGCCCCGCTGGATATGCGCTTTGACCCTGCCGCGCCCCTCACGGCGGCCGACCTCGTCAATACGCTGGACGAAGCGGCGCTGGCCGATATCCTCTGGCGTTATGGCGAAGAGCGCCATTCGTGGCGGGTGGCGCGGGCCATTGTGCGCCACCGCCCCATCCGCACGACAGGCGAACTGGCTGCCGTGGTGGCGGC
The DNA here is from genome assembly GCA_027019065.1 of Anaerolineales bacterium. Classification (GTDB taxonomy): domain Bacteria; phylum Chloroflexota; class Anaerolineae; order Anaerolineales; family DRMV01; genus DRMV01. The sequence continues at coordinate 1,173 of JALUXH010000262.1, read as the reverse complement.
CGCGACCCGCTCCGGCCGTCGGGGAAGGCACCCCGCAACCCGCACCTTCCAGGCCCTGCGCATTGCCGTCAATCGGGAACTGGAGAATCTGGAGAGCGTGCTGCCCCAGGCCGTGGAGGCCCTGAAGCCGGGCGGGCGGCTGGCGGTCATTGCCTTCCACTCGCTGGAAGACCGGATCGTCAAGCATTTTTTGCGGGCGGAAAGCGGTTACTGCGTTTGCCCCCCTGAAATGCCGCACTGCGACTGCGACCGCCCGGCGCGGGTGCGGCTGCTGAAGCCCTTCCCGATACGCCCTGCCCCGGAAGAGGCTTCCCGCAACCCCCGCGCACGCAGCGCCCGCCTGCGGGTGGCCGAAAAGTTGGCATAGGGCTTGCAAGGATGCCAGAGATGAACCGCTTTCACCGGATGACCCAGGCCTATCGGGAACTGCCCTGGCGGCGGCGAGTCCGCTGGCTGGTGGGTGTGCTGGCCGCCGCATTAGTGGTGGCGCTGGTGTTTGCCTTTGAGGTGCATCTTTCTTCGCAGGCGCTCGTGCTGGATTACCGCCTGCGCGCGTTGCAGCAGCAGACCCTGAATGACGAACAGGATATCGTGGTGCTGCAAACCCGGCTGGCGGCGATGCGGTCGGTAGATGCGCTTTCCCGGCAGGCGGAAGCCCGCGGCTATCGGCCGGTCAGCCCGGCGCAGGAACATTTTGTGCCCGTGCCGCCGAATGCCCTTCCCAAAGCCGAAGTGGCGGTGCCGCAGGCCGCGCTGCAACCGCTGACCGACACACCGCCCCTGCCGGAAGCCTACACCATCTCGCTGATTCACTGGCTGAGCCGTTATCTTTTACTGGAGCCGACGCCGTGAACGCTCCCACCGTTCCTGTTTCCAGGTCTGCTTCTGCGCCCGAGGTGGCGCTGTGGCGCTATGCCTTCGCGGCGGGAGGGGTGCTGGCTTTAGGGCTGGTGGTGGTGGCGCGCCTGGTGCTGCTGCAAACGGGCGCCGAGCGGAACTGGCTGGCCCGCGGCGTGCGCGAAGGCTATGCGGAAAGCGTGGCCCTGCCGCGCGGGCTGATTTACGACCGCGACGGTTATCTGCTGGCCGGCGACCAGCCGGCTTATGAGGTGGATGTGCGGCTGACCGCGGTGCCGGCAGAGGCCCTGCCCCAAATTGCCCGCGACCTGGCGG
>JALUXH010000261.1 GCA_027019065.1 Anaerolineales bacterium | reverse complement strand
AGCGGCGGGCTCATCGGCGCGACGTGCGTTTGTTCATCCAGCACCAGGTTCACGATGGAAGCCCGGGGGCGGCGGCCGTAAGTGGCCCCGCCGATAACAAACCGGCTGGCATGGCCGCAGCAGTCCACCCACACCTGCCGCAGCGCCTCATCCAGGGCAGCGAGGGGCGCCGCCGGCGGCATCTCCAGAAACAGCCAAAAAGTTTCGGGGAAATAGGCATCGCGGATCTGGAACAAAAACAGGGGCTGCCCGCCGCCGGTTTGCGGGCGGCAGGCCGACAGGTGGGCGGCCATCGCGTCTTGAGAGAACGTGCGGCCGCACAGGAAACAGCGTCCGGTCATGGACTGCATGAGGCACCTCTCAGCGGAAGAGGTCTTTTTCGCGCGGGCGGATGAGTTCGTGCAAGGCGGCTTCCCGCAAGGGGTAAGGGAAGCCGCGCACATGCACCACGGGGATGCCCTCATCGGCCTGCCCCATGACCAGTGAAGCCGCGGCGGCCAGTTCGTCGGCCGCGCCCACCTGCGTGGCGAGGAGTTCCCGCCCCACCAGATCGTGGCGGCCGCGCAAATCAACCAGCGCGGGCACGCCGCTGAGGCCAATAGCCACCCCCATGGTGCCCAACCGCCACGCCCGGCCGTGCGAATCGTTGACAATCATGCCCAGGCGCTTGCCGCTGGCTTCTTCCAGGCGGCGGCGCAGTTGTGCCGCCGAACGGTCGGGGTCTTCGGGCAACAAAAGCACGCACTCGTCATCACCGCAAACGTTGGAATGATCAATGCCTGCATTGGCGCACACAAAACCGCGCTTGTGCTCCACAATGAGCACCCCCGGCACAGCACGCAGCACGGCGCGGCTTTCCTGCAAAATCAATGTAACCAGGCGCGGGTCTTTCTCCACCGTGGCAGCCAGCGCCTCGGCCTCCGGCGAAGGCACCACCGTGCGCAGGTCCACCAGCCGCCCTTCGGCGCGCGAAACCACCTTCTGCGCCACCACCAGCACATCGCCGTCTTCCAGCCCGATGTGCGCCAGCCGCAGCCCCCGCAAAATCAGTGCGGCCAAATCATCGCCCTGGCGCACAAAAGGCATCCCCGGCAAGGGGGTCAGTGTCAGCGGCGGCATGGTTACGCCTCCTCCCCGCCCACAATGCGAAGGCCCACATGGCGCGCCCCGAGAGACCGGTTCAGGTAAATCAGCACGCTGGTCAGCCCCTCCACCACCGGCGTGTTGGCGAGGGGGCCGGCATCCCAGGCGCGCAGGCCGGCGTCTTCCACCAGCGCCATCACTTTCCGGCGGTTGGCCTTGCCTTTACCGGCCACCAGCACTTCGGCCGCAATGGGCCCGTCCTCCCACAGCACGGTATAGGCAATGTTTTGGAAAGCATCTACCACCGCGACATCGGGGCCGAGGATCTCCTGCGCCTCCAGCGCTGCACTGCCCGCCGGCGGGAACCAGGCCTGCGTCACTTTAGGCGGCTTGAGCGGCACGGTGACATCCACCACAATTTTGCCCTGCACCGCCGCGCGCAGGGCTTCCAGCGTTGCCCGATGGGCGCGATAAGGCACGGCCAGCACCACCACCTCGGCGCGCCGGGCGGCTTCCTGATGCCCCACGCCGAACACCGGCGCATCGGGGGCGCGTAAACGGGAACGAATGGTCTCGGCCATGCGCTCTGCCTTTTCGGGCGTGCGCGAGCCAATGTACACCGTGTGCCCGGCTTTCGCCCAGCGGTAAGCCAAACCGCGGCCTTCCCTGCCCGTGCCGCCAATCACCGCCAAAACCGTCATTTGCGTTCTCCTGAAGTTAGGGAATGATGCACTCCTCAAGTTTACCGCAAATAGCGGCCGGTGATTACCCAGATCTCTCCCCACCCCCGCCCCGGCGGAGCTTTGGCCCCGCCGGGGCCTCCCCCTCCCCTCCCTTACAAAGGGAGGGGAGGGGGAAAAGCCGCCGCAGGCGGCTTGGGGGAGGGGTGAGATCACCCTTCTTCCGAGTTTTGGGTAATCACCAGAAATAGCGGCGCTTGACAAAGAACGGATGTTCTGATAACATTACGGTAGCCGGTTTTCGCCTTTTCCCAAGAAAGGGGATACGCATGTCTCCACGGAAACCCAAAACCACGCTGGACACCCTGGACGAACAGATCCTTGCGACCATCTACCGGTGGCTGAAAGAAAAAAGGCTGCCCCCCACCGTGCGAGAAATCAAAGAGGAAGTCGGGGCTTCGTCCACCTCGGTGGTGGACTATCATTTGAAGAAATTAGAACGGCTGAACTTCATCGTGCGGGAAGCCGGCGACAAACGGAAAGCCCGCAACTTGCGCCTGCACCCGCGGCTGGCACAGCCGCACGAAGTGGACACCAGCGCCGAAAGCGCCGACCTGGCCTTGCTGGCCGCGCAAGGGCGCGCCCGCGCCCCGCAAAAGGAACCCCGCAAACCCCGCGGCCTCGGGCGCAGCCTGCCGGTCACGCCTTCGCCGCGGGTGGTTTCCCTGCCGCTGGCAGGCCGCATTGTCGCCAGTGAGCCGATTCCCGCCTTTCCGGAAGGCTACACCGCCGACGACACCCTGGAAATCCCCGAAGCCTTCCTGCCGCGCAACACCGAAGGGCTGTATGCGCTGGAAGTCAGCGGGAATTCCATGATAGACGCGCTCATCGGCGATGGCGACATCGTGGTGCTCAAAGAAACCAAAGAAGCCGCCCCGGGCGAAATGGTCGCCGTATGGCTCAAACACACCAACGAAAGCACGCTAAAAAAGTACCAGCCGGTGTACGATGCGCGGCAGGAACGGCTGGAAAAAATCATCCTCAAACCGGCCAACCCCACCATGCACCCCATTGAAATTGACGATCCGGCGCAGGTGGAAATCATGGGCAAAGTGGTGCTGGTCATCCGCCCCACCGATGGAAGCATCCACAAGCCCCGCAGCAAAGGGAACTGACGCCCCGCACATGCGCCCTTCGGCCTGGCCCGGCCCCCTGTTCAACCCCGCCAGCGCAGCCGGCAGCGCCGCGAAAAACATCCGCCGACCGACGCAATTACCTGCCCAGATCGCGGCGATGGCAACCCTGGGCATGTGTTCCCAGCGCGTTTTTCTTTGGCACCGCCGCCGTTGCGTGGGCCCCTCCCCCGTCTCCTCCCCGCATGCGGGGAGGAGAGCCAGGGGAGGGGTATGACAAAGGCGCAACGCATCAAGACGCATGGAGAGCGCCACAGCATAGGCAGTTACCGACCGACGCGCACGGCCTCAACGCAAGCCTGCGGAAGGGAGCAGGAGAAACGCGCGCCGAGGGGCTGCCGTTCAGACAGCCCCTCGGATACGCCCCACGGACACCGCCGCGGCGCACGCCGGGCGTGCAACCACGCCCGCCGGCGCGTCCGCGTCGGGAGGAGGGCCGACACAGCCTGCGGCGCGCCTACGCCGCACCGCCGCGGTCGGTGCCGAAGTTGACCCACGATGTCGCGTTGGCCCCCGCCCCCTCCCCGCACGCGAGGAAGAGAGCCCGGGGCGGAGTTTCGCGCTGTTGCACGCACCGCGGGCAGGGTGAACAAGGACTATCCCGTTTGAAGCGCGCTTACCGGCGCTGCGACTGCTTCAGGCGTTTCCGTACAAAGGTGGGAATATCCAGGTCGTCGGTGTCAAAGGTCCGCGGCGCAAACTCGGCCGGCTGAGGCCGGGGCTGGGGCATGCCTGCCGCGGAGGGCTGGGCAGCGCGGTTGCCCGCTGCCGGCCGGGCCCGGCGCAAATGCCGCGACATGCCCGTGTAATCAAAACCCGTGGCAATCACCGTGACACGCACTTTGTCACCCATGTTCGGGTCAATGACCGCGCCAAAGATGAGGTTGACATCGGGGTGCGCGGCTTCCTTGATAATGGCCGCCGCCTGATTGACTTCAAAAAGGGTGAGGTCAGAGCCGCCGGTGATGTTGAACAAAATGCCGCGGGCGCCGTCAATGGTGATATCCAGCAGTTTGCTGGAAATGGCTTCCTCGGCCGCCAGACGGGCGCGGTCTTCACCTTCGGCTTCACCCACCGCCATCAGCGCCGCTCCGCCTTCCGACATCACCGTCTTCACATCGGCAAAGTCCAGGTTGATCAGGCCGGGCACGGTGATGAGTTCCGAAATGCCCTGAATGCCCTGGCGCAGGACGTCATCGGCCACTTTGAAGGCTTCCTGCAAACCGGCTTTTTTATCTACAATTTGCAGCAGGCGGTCGTTGGGAATCACAATGAGGGTATCTACGTTTTCCTTGAGGTTGGTAATGCCTGCTTCCGCGGCCTTCATGCGGCGGGAGCCCTCAAAAGAAAAGGGCTTGGTCACCACGCCAATGGTGAGGGCGCCGATGTCGCGGGCAATTTTGGCAACCACCGGTGCGGCGCCGGTGCCCGTGCCGCCGCCCATTCCGGCCGTGATGAAAACCATATCGGCACCGTCCAGCACCTGATACAGCTCTTCCTGCGATTCTTCGGCAGCCTTGCGGCCCACTTCAGGGTCGCCGCCTGCGCCCAGCCCGCGGGTTACTTTTTCGCCAATGTGCACCCGCGTGCCTGCCTGGGAAAGCAGCAGCGCCTGGGCGTCGGTGTTCACGGCCACAAACTCAATGCCCTGAACGCTTTCTTCAATCATCCGGTTGACGGCATTGCCGCCGCCGCCGCCCACGCCCACCACTTTGATGCGGGCGAAGGACTCGCCTTCCAGGGGGGAACCACCATTTTCCAACATACGAACCTCCTCAACGAACTGTGGGGCGAAAACTTGCCTCTCTCTTACGGCAAAAGGGAACGCAGAAAAGCCTTCACCTTTTCCCAGGAATCCACACTTTCGCGCCGCCGCGGGGCTTCGGGCACAAACGCCGCCGTTTGAAGCAGCTGCGCCCAATGCAACAAGCCCACGCTGGTGGCAAAAGCCGGGCTGCGGATGCGGTCCACCATGCCAAACACCTTTTCGGCCCGGGCCACGCGGACCGGCAGGCCCAGTTCTTCCCGCGCCACGGCCTCAAAACCCTTCAGCAGCGTGCTGCCGCCGGTAAACACCACCCCGGCGGGCAGCAGGCCATCGTAGCCGGAGCGGTGCAACTCGTGTCGCACCATCTCCAGCATTTCCCGCACCCGCGCCTCAATGACTTCGGCCATTTCGCGCCGGTTGACCTGCACGGCTTCGTGGTCGGCGAACGACCGCACGGTGATCACCTCTTCGGCCGAAACGGCCTGGGGGTCGCTGTGGCCGTGGCGCACCTTGATTTCTTCGGCGCGCTCCAGCGGCAGGTGGAACAGGTAGCCCAGGTCGCGGGTCACGTGGTTGCCGCCCACGGGCAGCACCGCGGTGTGCCACACATCGCCGCCGATATACACCGCCAGGTCGGTGGTGCCGCCGCCGATATCGCACACGGCCACCCCCATCTCACGCTCGGTATCGGTCAGCACCGCTTCGGCCGAAGCCAGCGGGTTGAGCACAAAATGGGAAACCTCCACCCCGGCCTGCTGCACGCATTCCCGCAAATTGGCCACCGAGGCTTTGGAAGCCGTGATGATATGCACCTCGGCCTCCAGCCGGTAGCCG
>JALUXH010000260.1 GCA_027019065.1 Anaerolineales bacterium | reverse complement strand
AAGCAAAACCCACCCCCTCCACGCCCCCCGCCGAAGCCGCCGAGGCCGCTGCTCCGCCTTCCAAAAACGGCCTGCCCTGGGGGAAAATCATCGTGTGGGGCGGGTTGATTGCCCTGCTGGCCATCATCGGGCTGATGCTCAACCGCGCCCAGAAAGGCGGCGTGGCCGTGGGCGACCCCGTACCCGCAGACCTGAGCGTAACCACTTTCGGCGGCACCACCTACCGCATCGGCGACCTGAAAGGCAAAGTGGTGCTTTTCAACTTCTGGGCTTCCTGGTGCACCACCTGCAAAGATGAAGCCGTTGCACTGGAACAGGCCTGGCAGCAACTGCAGCCGCGCGGCGACGTCGTTTTCCTCGGGCTGGACTACGTAGATACCGAGCCGGACGCCAAAGCCTACCTGCAGCGCTACCACATCACCTACCCCAACGGCCCCGATAAAGCCACCCGCTGGGCACAAACGTTCCGCATTACCGGCGTGCCCGAAACCTACATCATCGACCGCAACGGCCGCCTGGCCTACAAAAAAATCGGCCCTTTCCGCGATCTCAACGAAATCATGACCGCGATCACGGCCGTTCTGGAGAAATAGCCTATGGACTGGGGAGCCTTTTTCTTTCTGCTGGCGCTGGCCGCCCTGGCAGGGCTGTATCTGGCCCTGCCCATTCTGCGCCGGCAAGGGCGGCAGGTTACGGCCGCCGAGCAAGAACGCTCCGCCCTGCTGGCCCGGCGCGAACAGGTGCTGGATACTTTGACCGAACTGGAATTTGATTTCCACACCGGCAAAGTAGACGAAACCTACTATCAGGCGCGGCGGCAGGCCCTTATGCAAGCAGCCGCCACCATTCTGAAACGGCTGGACGAAATCAGGCCTTCTGCGCCGCCCAAAGAGCGGCTTCAGCCGCGCCGCAGCCGCCGGGATATGCTTTCCCACGCCGACCCCGACGATGCAATAGAAGCCCTGCTTGCCGCCCGCCGACGCGCCCGCGCAGGGCAGAAAGCCGCCGGTTTTTGCCCTCACTGCGGCGCCCCCGTGCTGGAAAGCGACCGTTTCTGCCCCCACTGCGGCGCCCCTCTTCAGTCCTGACCCTCCCGCCGGGCATTTTCGCATCCCCACTCCCGAGGCGCTTCATGCACACCTTCTCCAAACCCCTCCGCCTGCTGGTCTTCTTCACGCTTGCCCTGGCGCTGGGCCTGGGCGCGTGCAACTTCAGCCTGGCCGGCGATGTAACCCCGCCCCCCGGCTGGCACCCCACCCCCGTGCCGCCCACCCCCAACATCGCCGACCTTTACCCTGCACTGCCGCCCGACCCCGCGGCGGGCCAAGCCCTTTACCAACAACACTGCCAGAAATGCCACGGGCCTAAAGGGCTGGGCAACGGGTCTCAGGCAGCCGCCCTCGGCATCACCCCCGCCGCCCTGGCCGACCCTGCAGAAGCCCGCCAGGCCATCCCCGCCCAACGCTTTGCCGTGCTCACCCAGGGCAAAATGGCCTCCGGCATGCCCCCCTTTGCCCAGGTGCTCACCGAGCGGCAGCGCTGGGACGTGCTGGCCTACGTGTACACCCTTAGCATCGCGCCGGAAACCCTGCAGCGCGGCAAAACCCTCTACGCGGCGCGCTGTGCAACCTGTCATGGTCCCGACGGCAGCGGCAAAAACCTGACCGCCCAGAAGCGCATGGCCCAAACCTCCGACACCGCGCTGGCGGCCGCCATCACCGGCCGGCAACACCCCCAAAAAGTTTACGCCGGCCTCGGCGAAACCGACCGCCTGGCGCTGGCGGCCTACATCCGCACCCTCTCATTCGTCCAACCGGAAGCCGCCGGGCCTTCCCCAACGGCCACGCCGGCCCCGGCAGGAACGCCCGCAGCCGCCAACACCGCGGAAGCCGCGGCCTCTACCACGCCCACAGCAGCCCCCACCCCGGCCGCCAACACCCTGACCATCACCGGCCAGGTGACCAACGGCACTGCCGGGGGCAGTGTGCCGGCCGGCCTTCAAGTAACCCTGCACGGCTACGATAAAGATACCCTGAAGGAAGTCTTCAGGGCCTCGGCTTCCCTGGACGGCCAAAACAAATTCGTCTTCCACAACGTGCCTGCCGGCCAGCAGCGCTTCTTCTTCGTGACCGCCGAACACGCCAAAGTGCTCTACGGCTCGCATACGGCCACCGCGCTGCCCGGCAACACCTCCCTGGACCTGCCGGTGACCATCTACGAAACCACCACCGACCCCGGCCAGGTGCGCATTGAACGGCTGCATGTCTTCGTCATGCCGCAAACCGACCAGGCCATTCAGGTCATAGAAATGTACATCATCACCAACGACGGCGACCGCACCCTGGTCAGCCCCGAGGCAGGCCAACCCGTGCTGACCTTCAACCTGCCCCCCGGCGCAGCCCACCTGCAATTCCAGGAAGGCAGCCTGGGCGGCCGCTATGTAACCACCGACCACGGCTTCGGCGATGTCCTGCCCATTTACCCGCAGCGGACCACACAAGAAGTTTTTGCCTACACCCTGCCCTTCACCGGCAAGCCGCAGGAAATTGCCCACCCGGTGCCGCTGCCGGTTTCCGCCACGGTGCTGATGGCGCCCGAAGGCCAACTGGTGATCAGCGGCAGCGGCCTGGCCGACGGCGGGGTGCAGCAAGACCAAAGCGGCAACACTTTCCGCGTGTACAACCTCACCACCCCTTTGCAGGCAGGCGACACGTTGCGCTTCACCGTGAAAAAAGAAGGCCGCGCCCTGCCCCTCGGCAGCGGTAAAACCGGGCTGGCCATCGGGCTGCTCGCTTTGGGAGCCGCGCTCATCGCCATTGCCATCGTGCTGACCCGGCGGGAACGCCCCCCCGCCCCCGCCGACGTGCCCGCCGATATTGCCGACGACCCCGATGCTTTGCTGGACGCCGTGCTGGCGCTGGATGACCTTTACGAAGAAGGCAAAATAGACGAAACGGCCTACCGGCGCCGCCGGGGGGCGCTCAAAGCCCGCCTGAAAACCCTGCTGGCGGCAGACGGAACAGAGGACGAGCCGGAAGCATGACCGCCGCGATTGCCGTTGACCGCCTGACCAAGCGGTTTGGGCTGAAAACCGTCTTGCGGGGGCTGAACTTTACCGCCGCGCAGGGCGAATTTGTGGCGCTGCTCGGCCCCAACGGCGCCGGAAAAACCACTTTCCTGCGCATCCTGGCCTCGCTGAGCCGCCCCACCTCGGGCGAGGTGCGCATTGGCGGCGCGGCGCTGCCCCGGGAAGCCGCCACGGTACGGCGGCGGCTGGGGGTGGTTTCCCACCAACCGCTGCTCTATGGCGACCTGACCGCCGAAGAAAACCTGCATTTTTTCGCCCGGCTTTACGGCCTCGCCGCCCCGGAAGAGCGCATCGGCGAAGTGCTGACGCTGGTGGGGCTGGCCCGCCGCCGCCACGACCTGGTGCGCACCTATTCCCGCGGCATGCAGCAGCGGCTGGCCATTGCCCGCGCCATCCTGCACGACCCGGACGTGCTGCTGCTGGATGAACCCTACACCGGCCTTGACCAGGACGCCAGCGCCATGCTGGATGCCGTGCTGCAGGAAGTGGCCGCCCAGGGACGCACGGTGGTGATGACCTCGCACGACCTCAGCCGCGTCGCGGCGCTGGCTTCCCGTTTTGACGTCCTCGCGCGCGGCCGCATTGCGGCTTCAGCCTCGCGCGCCGACCTCGCCGACGCCCAACTGCTGGCCTTCTACCGCACAGCCATCGCCGAGGAAGCCTCATGAGCGGCGACGCCCCCATCACCAGCCTGTGGCAGGCCACCCGCGCCATCGCCTGGAAAGACCTGACCGCCGAACGCCGCAGCCGTGAACTGCTTTCGGCCATGCTGGTGTTTGCGCTGCTGGTCATCCTGGCGTTCAACTTTGCCCTTGACCTGGACCCCAAAACCCGCGGCAGCGTAGCCAGCGGCGTGCTGTGGGTCACTTTCATCTTCGCAGGCACGCTGGGGCTTAACCGCTCCATGGCTACCGAAAAAGACCGCGGCTGCCTGGACGGACTGTTGCTGGCGCCCATAGACCGCAGCGCCATTTATTTCGGGAAAGCCATCGCCAACCTGGCCTTTATGCTGATTGTGGAAGCCATCGTCTTCCCGCTTTACAGCGTGCTCTACAATGTCAACCTCTTCCTGCCCGGCCTCTTGCTGACAGTCGTCCTCGGCTCGGTGGGCTATGTGGCCGTGGGCACTCTGCTTTCCAGCATGGCCGTGCAGGCCCGCACGCGCGACATGCTGCTGCCGATTTTACTGTTTCCGGTGGCCCTGCCGGTGCTGATTGCCGCCGTGAAGGCCAGCGCGGGCTACCTCGGCGGCCTGCCGATGGAAGAAATCATCCCCTGGCTCAACCTGTTAGGCGTGTACGATGTGATTTTCATCACCGTGGCTTTCATGGTCTTTGACTTTATTGTGGAGGAATAGCGCATGAAATCAACACCAACGGCTCTGAAAATTCTGGACGCCGCCAGCGCGCTGCTCATCGCGGCTGCCCTGGCACTGGTGTTCGGCTATGCCCCAATGGAACGCACCATGGGGCTGGTGCAAAAAGTGTTCTACTTTCACGTTTCCGCCAACTGGGTGGGCATGCTGGGCTTTCTCGTTGCCGCGGTCGCCGGAGGCATCTACCTCGCCAAAGGCACCCCCCGATGGGATGTGATTGAAGTAGCCGCCGTGGAAATCGGTCTGGCGTTTTCCCTCATCGGCATCGTCAGCGGCTCTATCTGGGCGCGTCCCATCTGGAACACCTGGTGGACCTGGGACCCCCGCCTTGTTACCGTGACGGTGATGGAACTCATTTACATTGCCTATTTCATGCTGCGCAGCGGCATTGAGGACCCCGACCGCCGCGCCCGCTACGCCGCGGTCTACGCCATCGTCGGCTTTCTCAGTGTGCCGCTGACTTTCCTCTCCATCCGCATGTTCCGCAGCATCCACCCCGTGGTCATCACCAGCAGCCAGGCCCAACTTTCCCCAAAAATGCTGCAAACTTTCATGTTCAGTCTGTTTGCCTTCAGCGTGCTGTTTGTCTCATTGCTCTGGCACCGCGTGCGCCTGGGCCAACTGACCGCACACATTGAACGTCTGCGCCTCAAGCTCAGCGAGTAGGAGTTTTCTCATGCCCACACCCCAAACCGGAAATTACATGATTGCCGGCTATGCCGTCATTTTAGGCGGCATGGCGCTGTATATCGCCAGCCTGTTCGTGCGCTTCCGCCGCCGCGTGCAGGAACTGACCGCGCTGGAAGAAGAAACGGCCGAAAAATAGCAGCTTCGGTGTCGCGGTTCCACAAGAACACGCTGCTCGCCCATCAGGGTTCAGGGGCGGACAGTTCCCTTTGAAAAAAGCGGCGTTTTGTATCTGTTCAGCCTCAGTCAAGAGAAACCACAGAGACGCAAATTCCGCAAATTAGCGCAGATTGGGGCTGATTGAGCGAAAAACGCCGAAAAGTGCAACGCTCACTTCCATTTCTTGGCGCTTGGCGGCATCTTGGGTAATTACCTACCCAGATCGCGGCGATGGCAACCCTGGGCAGGGGTTCCCACCGCGTTTTTCTTTGGCACCGCCCGGTGCTGTGGGAACCCCACCCCCGTCCCCTCCCCGCTTGCGGGGAG
>JALUXH010000259.1 GCA_027019065.1 Anaerolineales bacterium | reverse complement strand
TGGGGTGCCCTCCATGCGTTTTGATGCGCTGTGCCTTTGCCATACCCCTCCCCTGGCTCCCCTCCCCGCATGCGGGGAGGGGATGGGGGTGGGGTCTAGGCAATTACCAGATTTCACAGATGAGCACAGATTGAGGCTGAGCGGGGCTGATTTTCCGGAGTTATTGGGCAAGAGCGTTTGGCCTGCGGGGGAGGGCGGGGGCGCCCTGTTTTGCCTTTGTTGGTTTTGATAACTATCATTATCGTAAGCATTGCGGCGGCGGCAGGGGGGTGCTATAATAAGTGCATGGAATTGGTGGAATTGCAGCCGTCTGCCGGCGCGGCGGAGGGCCGGGCGGCCGGTGAGCCTGCAGGGGCCTTCGCGTCTTCCGAGCACGGTGCGGAAAAGGCGCCGGTTTCTGAAACAATGACCATTGCCGCGGCGCTGGCGGCTTATCTTGATACGGTGGCGCTGGCGCGCAGTGCCAACACGGCGCGCACGTACCGCAATGCGCTGCGCGCTTTTCGCCAGACGCTGGACGAACGCCGATTGCCGCCGGAAACGACGCCGGTTGCCGCGCTGCCGGAAGATGCCGTGGCATGGTTTGCTGCTGCGCTCAAGGGGCTGGCGCCGGCCACCGAACGTTTGTATCTGACGGCTGTGGCCGGTTTTTTTGCGTACCTGGCGGCGGAAAATCTGGCGCGGGTCAATTTGCCGCGGGTGCGTTTGCTGATCCGCCAGCGCGGGCGGCGCAGCGGCATCCGGCTGCCGCAGTTTCCGCGCGAGGCCATTGAGGCTGTGCTTACCTATGCGAAATCGCTGGCCGAGCGCGCCGCAAGCGAGGAAAACCCCGCCGCGCGCCTGCGTGACCTGCGCGACCGCGCCTTCCTGCTGACCCTGGCCGATACCGGCCTGCGGGTGCACGAGGCCTGTGCTTTGCGCCGCGGCGATATGGACTGGCATGAAGGGCGCGCCGTGATCATCGGCAAGGGCGATAAGCAGGCCGTGGTGCGTTTTTCGCAGCGGGCGCTGCGGGCTTTGCAAGATTACCTTCAGGCGCGCAGCGAACTGGACGGCGCATCGGGACGCCCCTTGCGGGCCCTGCCGCTCTTTGCCCGGCATGACAAGGGGGCGGGCAAAAAGGTGCTGCCCGTCAGCACGGCGACCGGGCGCAATATCGTTTCTCGCCGCGTGCGGGAAGCCCTGGGGCCGGAGGCCGTGGGCACGATTACGCCGCACTCGTTTCGGCATTACTTTGTGACGGCGGTCCTTATGGGCAGCGGCGGCAATTTGAAACTGGCGCAGGAACTGGCCCGTCATAGCAACATTGCCGTGACCCAGCGTTATGCTCATCTTTCCGACGATGAACTGGACCGCGGCTATTACCGCATTTTTGAGGAAGGGCGGGATGAGCCCTGACCCTCCGCGGGCTGTTTTCTGGGAGTGCGGGGAATGCGGGCTGCGTTACGTGGAAGCCCCCTGGCAGGCATGGCGCGGCCGCCGTTGCCCGCATTGCGGCGGGCCGGCGGCGGCCGCGGCGGTGGTTGCTTCTTCCGAGCCCGAGATGGAAAGCGCTCCGGCTCCCTCCCCTGCTTCGGGGCCCCGCCTTGCGGTGCTGCTGGATAATCTACGTTCGGCTTACAATGTGGGGGCTGCCTTCCGGACGGCCGACGGTGCCGGGGTGGCCCATCTCTATCTTGGCGGGATGACCCCTGCCCCGCCGCACCGCGGCATTGCCAAAACCGCCCTGGGTGCGGAACGGCACGTGCCCTGGAGCAGGCATCCCAACGGGGTGCGGCTGGCGGCGGCGTTGCAGGCCGAAGGCTGGGTGTTGTGGGCGCTGGAAGCCGTGCCGGAGGCTGTGCCTTTGGGGTGGCTGCTGGCGCGGGAAGTGCCGGAACGCCTGTTGCTGGTGGTCGGGAATGAGGTCGCGGGGGTAGATCCGGCGCTGTTGGCGCGGGCCGATGCTGTGGTGTCCCTGCCTATGCAGGGGTTTAAGCGCTCGCTCAATGTGGCGTCGGCGTTGGCTGCGGCCCTGTACGCCGTGCGTTTGGGTGTTTCGGGGGCGTGTGGGAAAGCCGCCGCAGCTTGACCCTGCCGGGCTGCCCGTCGGTGGATATTTTTCTGCGGAATCTGCGAAATCCGCGGCTCCTCCTCACCAGGGCTGAATAGATGCCAGATTTCACAAATTAGCCCCGCTTGCAACCATAGCACGCGCAGGAGTTGGCTTTGCCTCGGCGTTTCATCGCAGGGCGGGGACTATTCGATCCAGATTTCCACGTGCTGGGTGCCTTCGTCGTCGTGGACTTCCACCATTTTGCCCGGCAGGCCGTTGGCAAGGGCTTCGTTCAGCGCGGCGTGGATTTTGTCTATATCTACTTCTTCGGGCGCGAAGCGGCGGGCAATTTTCAGGCCGATATCCAGCAGGCGCCAGGGAAGCCGGATGTTGACTTTTTGCGCGCCGTTCTCGGCCCGCACGCGCAGCCAGTGCCCCTGCCCTGCGGGATCGGTGGCTGCGGCTGTTGGGGTTTCCCCTTCCCCACCTTGCTCAAGGGCCGCGAGTAAGGTTGCGGCTTCGTCGGGCTTGATTTTGCCTTCGGCGACCATTTGAAGAATGCGCAGTTTTTCTTCTTGTGTTGCCATGAGGTTCTCTCCTTCTCAAGCGATGGTAAAATTAGGGTGAGTGTGCGGCCGAAGTGTGCTTTGTGTTTCTTGATGAGGCCTTTAGGATTTCTAAAGCAATTGTAGGTCATATTTCTGTTTTTGTCAAGCGTTGCGCTGTTTTCTAAAAGGAAGGTCGCTGTGCCTGCTTTGATTGCCATGCTCACCGATTTTGGCTCGCGCGATCCTTATGTGGGCATTATGAAAGGGGTGATTTTGCAGCGTGTGGATGCCTCGCTTGTGGATCTGACGCACGAAATTCCCCCCGGCGATGTTCGCCGCGGGGCTTTTGCCCTGTGGCAGAGTTACCGCTTTTTTCCGGAAGGCACGATTTTTCTGGCGGTTGTGGACCCGGGGGTGGGGGCTTCCCGCTTGCCGGTGATGGTGGAAAGCGAGGGCTACCGCTTCATCGCTCCTGATAATGGCTTGCTGACTTATGTGCTTAGGGCTGAAAGCCGGGCCTGGGCGCTGGCGAATCCGGCTTTTCAGTTGCACATGCCCAGTGCGACTTTCCACGGGCGCGATATTTTCGCTCCGGCGGCGGCCTATGCAGCGTTGGGGGTGCCGGGGCGGGCTTTTGGCCCGATGGTGCCGGCGTTGCAGCGCTTCTCTTTGCCCCGCTGGGCGCGCGAGGGGGAAATGCTGCACGGTGAAGTGTTACATGCCGACCGTTTTGGCAATCTGATTACTTCTTTGGGGGCTTTTCGGCGTGATGGCGAGCAGTGGCTGTTGTTTCCGTGGCTTCATGAGGGGGAAGAACCGCAGTATTTTGCTCCTGCGGCGGTGCGGCTGCCCGATGGGCAGGTGCTGCCGGTGGTGCGGACGTTTGACGATGTGCCGCCTGGGGCTGTCGCGGCCCTGGTGGGCAGCAGCGGCATGGTGGAAATTGTGGCCCGCCGCCGCAGTGCCGCGGAAGTGTTGCGGCTGGCCGACGGCGCGCCGGTAACGCTGCTTTCGGAAACGCTGGCCCATGCACTTGAAGATGAAAAACACGCAGAGGAAAACGAATAATGGAAACCTTTGTGATTGAAGGCGGTGTGCCTTTGCATGGCGAAGTGACGCCCTCGGGCAATAAGAACGCGGCGCTTCCCTTGTTGGCGGCCTGTTTGCTTACCGATGAGCCGGTGGTGTTGAACAATGTGCCCGCCATTCGCGATGTGGATACCATGCGGGCGCTGCTGGAAAGCCTGGGGGTGCACATCAGCGAGCTTGCGCCCGGGCGCTGGCGTGTTCAGGCAGGGGAAATTCGCCCGGCGGCTTTGGATGCCGGGTTGTGCCGCAGCATACGGGCTTCTATTCTGCTGGCCGGGCCGATGTTAGCCCGCAGCGGAGGGCTTGCGTTGCCCCCACCGGGAGGAGATGTGATCGGGCGGCGGCGGGTGGATACCCATCTTTTGGCTTTGCGTGCTTTGGGCGCGGAGGCTGAGTATCAGCGCCTGGAGCGCCGTTTTGTGTTTCGTACCCGCGGCCTGCACGGAGCAGAGATTTTGCTGGATGAAGCCTCGGTGACGGCCACGGAAAACGCGGTGATGGCAGCCGTGCTGGCCCGGGGTGAGACAGTGATCCGCAACGCGGCTTCCGAGCCGCATGTTCAGGAGCTTTGCCGCCTGCTGAACGCGATGGGCGCCCACATTGAAGGTATCGGCAGCAATACCCTCCACATCCAGGGCGTGGAGCGGCTCCACGGCACGGAATTTACCATTGGGCCGGATTATCTGGAGGTGGTCAGTTTCATTGGGGCCGCGGCGGTCACGGGGGGCAGCATCCGCATCCGCCGGGCGGCGCCTGAGTATCTGGGTATGATTCGGCTGGTGTTCAATCGTCTGGGGGTTTCCTGGGAAGACGATGGTGAGGATATTGTGGTGCCTTCCGGGCAGCCGCTGGAAATTCGCCCCGATGTCGGGAATGCCGTCCCCCAGATTACCGTGATGCCGTGGCCGGGCTTCCCCACCGACTTGATGAGCATTGCCATTGTTGTGGCAACGCAGGCGAAGGGCAGCGTGCTTTTTCACGACTGGATGTATCCCAGTCGGATGTTTTTTACCGACAAACTCGTGGGCATGGGGGCGCAAATTGTGCTCTGTGACCCTCACCGGGTCATTGTCAACGGCCCGGCGCAGTTGGTCGGCGAGACGCTGGAAAGCCCTGATATCCGCGCCGGTATGGCGATGGTGCTGGCGGCGTTGGCGGCGCATGGGCGGTCGGTCATTCGCAATATTGGGCAGATTGATCGCGGGTATGCGTGGATTGACCGGAAGTTGCAGCAGTTGGGGGCTCGGGTGGCGCGTGTGGTGGGTTGATGTTGTTGGGGGTTGGTGGTGCTTTGAGAAAAGTGGCTATACGAAATCCTGGCTTTTTCGGCTTCCCAAATGGCTATGCGAAAAACCGCCTACGCGCTTTCCGGCTGGTGCAACGTGTAGTCGTACTTCACCTCGGCCACCGCTTTCAAAATTGCACTGGCCGAGCAATACTTTTCCTGGGAAAGCTGAATGGCCTGCTCAACGGCCTTTGGCGAAATGGGGCCATCGGCCCACACTTCGTAATGCACATGCACTTCCACGTAAATTTGCGGATACTCCTCCCGCCGCCGCCCGCGCACTTTCACCCGCACATCCCGCACCGGCAGCCGCTTCTTGTTCCGCAAAATATGCACCACATCCATGCCGGTACAGCCCGCCACACTCACCAACAGCAATTCCATCGGGGGAATGCCCGGCACGCCCTCCAGTTCGCCCATTTGCACCGTCCCCCCTTGTGCGTTGGAGCCGATGAAAGCCAGCCCCTTTCCCGTCCATGCTGCTGAAATCTCACGCCAGCCTGCTTTGCTCATCGCAAAACCTCCTCCAAGATGTTCTCCGCAAGTATAACAAAAGAAAACGCAATGACCTACGTGGCGGCAAAACGCCTTTGGCGGCAGTTTTTCTTTGTGAGCATTTACAGGCCAGGCTAAACAGGGCCCTCTCCTGATGAGAGGCCATCCCACACCCGCCCCCCGCCCCTGTGCTATAATCG
>JALUXH010000258.1 GCA_027019065.1 Anaerolineales bacterium | reverse complement strand
GCGCCATCGCCGAGCGCATCGCAGCCAGGTCCACCACCGCGGGCACGCCGGTGAAGTCCTGCATCACCACGCGGGCGGGGCGGTAGGGCAAAGTGGGGCGGTGGTCGGTCTGGGGCTTCCAGCCGGCCAGGTTGACCACATCCTGTTCGGTAATTTCCACGCCGTTGGCCTGCCGCAGCACCGATTCCAGCATCACACGGATGGAATAGGGCAGTTTGGCGAGGTTGGTCAGGCCCTGCTTTTCAAGGTAATCAAGGCGGTAAATGACAAAATTGCCGTGCGGCGTTTTCAGCACATCACGGGCAGCAGCAAAAGGATTGCTCATCGGTCGCTCCTTGAAAGGAATTTTCCGCAAAGGCGGTTTTCGGTTGCCAAAGGGATGCCTTCAAATTATACTACGCACACCGTCATCACTTTCGCAAAAAGGGAGTTCCCATGTCAACCCATGACCAATCGCTGCCGCTGGAGGGCGTCCGTGTCATTGACCTCAGCCGCCTGCTGCCCGGCCCGTACCTCACCCAACTGCTGGCCGACCTGGGGGCAGAGGTCATCAAAGTGGAAACCCCGCGCGTGGGCGATTACGCCCGCATCGCGCCGCCGGAAACCGGCCTCGCGGGGCTGTTCCCCGCGGTGAACGCGGGCAAGAAAAGCCTCGCGGTCAACCACCGCAAGCCCGAGGGGCGGGAAATCCTCTCCCGGCTGGTGGCCGAGGCCGATGTGTTCGTGGAAGGCTTCCGGCCGGGCGCGGTGAAACGCTGGGGGCTGGATTACGAAACCCTGCGGGAAATCAATCCGCGCCTGGTGTATCTCTCGCTTTCCGGCTATGGGCAAACCGGCCCCTACCGCGACCGCGCCGGGCACGACCTGAACTACCAGGCCATCGGCGGCTCGTTGGGGCTGAACGGCCTCGCGGGCGGGCCGCCGGTGCCGCCTTCCATTCCGCTGGCCGATTTGGGCGGGGCGACCTTTGCCGCCATCGCGGTGCTGGCGGCCATCATCGGGCGCGGGCGCACCGGCGAAGGCATGTATCTTGACATGGCCCTGGCCGACGCGGTGGTGGCGTGGATGGCGCCGCTGGCGGGCGGCCCGTTTTTTGCCGAAGGCATCCGCCCTGAACGCGGGAAAATGCCCCTCGCGGGCGGGCTGCCGTGTTTCAACGTCTACGAAACCGCCGACGGGCGCTATGTTTCCATCGCGCCCATCGAGCCGCACCTGTGGGGCAACTTCTGCCGTGCGGTGGGGCGCGAGGAGTGGCAGCCCCGCCAGTGGGATGCCGACCTCATCCCCGAAGTGCAGGCGCTTTTCCGCACCCGCACCTTAGCCGAGTGGGTCGCCCTGGCCGACAAGGTGGATATGTGCCTTGAGCCGGTGCTGGATTACGAAGAAACGCTGCAGCACCCGCAAATCCGCCACCGGGGCTTAGTGCTGGAAGACGACGAAGGCCGCCCGGCGGGCATTGCTTCGCCCTTCCCCTTTGTGCCCCGCCGCGAGCGCCCGCCCGCGCCTGCCTTGGGCGAGCACAGCGCCGAAATTCTGCGCGGCGTCGGTTACAAAGAGGAGGACATTCGCGCCCTGGCGGCGCGGGGCGTTGTGGGGCTGGGCCATGAGGCAGAATAAAGACCGCAGGCACGTAAAAAACGCCCCCGGGGGGTCTTCCCTGCCGGGGGCGCAGAGGGCCGTTTGAGCGTTGGGGGTTAGAGCACGCCGGTTTCCTTGCCCACTTTGTAGTAGGCTTCCAGCACGCGGTCGATTTGCTCGTCGGTGTGCGTGGCCATGTAGGAAGTGCGCAGCAGCGAGCGGTTGGGCGGCACGGCGGGCGGCAGCACCGGGTTGACGAATACGCCTTCGTCGAACAGCCGCTTCCACACGAAAATGGTCTTCATGTGGTCGCCGATGATGATGGGAATGATGGGGGTTTCGCTGGTGCCGGTGTCGTAGCCCATGTTGGTGAGTTCCCGCTTGACTCGTTTGGCAATGGCCCACAGGCGCTCGCGGCGCTCAGGCTCCTCTTTCATGATTTTCAGCGCAGCGCGGGCGGCGGCGGCGTTGGCTGCGGGAATGCTGGCGCTGAAAATCATGGAACGCCCAAAGTGCTGAATGTATTGCACGGTGTCGGCATCGCCGGCGATGAAGCCGCCTAACGAGGCGAAGGACTTGCTGAACGTGCTCATGATGAGGTCTACGCCGTCGGTGACGCCGAAGTGGGCGGCAGTACCGTTGCCCTGGGGCCCAAGCACGCCCATGCTGTGGGCATCATCCACCATCAGGCGGGCGTTGTATTTTTTGCAAACTTCTATCATTTCGGGCAGGGGGGCAATGTCGCCGTCCATGCTGTAGATGCCGTCCACCACCACCATGCGGCCGCGGTCGGGGTCAATTTTGCTCAGCACCCGTTCCAGATCTTGCAGGTTGTTGTGCTTGAAGCGCACGATGCGCCCCTGGGAAAGGATGGCACCGTCCACGATGCTGGCATGGTCGGCACGGTCAAGCACCACCACGTCTTCCCGCCCCACCACGGCCTGGATGGTGCCCAGGTTGGTCTGGTAGCCGGTGCTGAACACTAAGGCGGCTTCCTTGCCCACGAAGTCGGCCAGTTCCTCTTCCAGTTCCTTGTGCAGGCGCAGCGTGCCGTTGAGGAAGCGCGAACCGGTGTTGGAGGTGCCGTATTTGCGAATGGCCTCGATGGCGGCTTCCCGCACTTTGGGGTGGGTGGTCAGACCGAGGTAGTTGTTGGACCCGCACATGATGAGGCGGTGCCCCTGATAGTCCACCTCGGTGCCTTCGTTTTCATCCAGCGGCAGGAAGTAGGGGTAATAACCGCCTTCAATGGCCTCTTTGGCCTCGGTGAACTCGGCGACCTTGGCAAAAATATCCTTGATGGCCTGGGGATTACTCATGATTGCCTCCTGAAGATAAACTCAAGATGATGGCGAAAGGGTGATTTATTTTACCCGACTTTCTGCCGCATGGGGTGGGCAAAACCCTTGTTTTTGGTGGGCTTTTTGGCTATAATGCACGCCCAGCGGTGTGACCGGCAGCAGCCTCACCACCGCTTTTCGTTATCTATTCCGGCTGGTTGCAGCCACAGGAAGGGGCTATGAGCACAACTTACCTTACACCCGAAGGCTACAAGAAACTGGAAGAGGAACTGGAATACCTGCGCACGGTGCGGCGCAAGGAAGTGGCCCAGCGCCTGCATGAGGCTCTGGCCGAAGGGGGGGAACTCATTGAAAACGCCGAATACGAAGCCGCCAAAAACGAACAGGCCTTTGTGGAAGGCCGCATCCAGGAGCTGGAATACCTGCTGGCCAATGCCCGCGTGGTGACCGAGACGACCGCAGATGAGGTCAGCATCGGCAACAAAGTGCGGGTACGTTACGATGACGGCAGCGAGGAAACCTACACCGTGGTCGGCGCGGCGGAAGCCTCGCCGCGCGAGGGGCTGATTTCCAATGAATCTCCCTTGGGGCAGGCGCTGCTGGGGCACAAGGCGGGCGATGAAGTGACCGTGGAAGCGCCGGACGGCGCGTTCAGGGTGAAAATCCTCAAGGTGGGCTGAGGCTGTTCCGGTGCGTGCCACACCCGAGCACAGCCGCTAAGGGCTGTGCTTTGTGCTTTCGGTGGTGCGGGCATGCACGCCTTGCCGCAGGCGCTGCCACAAGAGGGGGGAAGCCGCCGCCAGCATGGGGAAGTCGGCTTCCCGATAATCCACGCCCGGCCGCAAGGGGAACGGTGATGCGCCTTCAAGGACGCCCCAATGTCCCCCGGCCTCGGTCACGAGGAGGGTAGGCGCAGCCAGATCCCACACTTTGGGGGTGCTTTCCAGCGCAGCAATGGCCACGCCGCGCGCCACCATGGCCATTTCGTAGCCCGCCGAGCCTAAGATGCGCAGTTTCCACGGCCAGTCCAGCCGGTAGCGCTGCGGCGTACGTGAGCAGATGAGGGCAAAGGCGGTTTCGTGGGCGGCATCTACGCCGCGGGTGTGGATGCTTTCCCCGTTGCGGGTAGCGCCTTTGCCGCGCATGGCGACATACACTTCGTCCATCACCGGGAAATACGCCACCGCCGCGGTGGGCTGCCCGCTTTCCAGGAAAGCCAGCAGCACGCCCCACATCGGCAGGCCGAGGGCGAAGTTGGTGGTGCCGTCCAGCGGGTCGATCACCCAGGCTTCCGGAGTGTCGGGGAGCACGGTGGCGCGCTCCTCGCTGAGCACCGGCACGCCGGGAAAGGCGGTTTCCAGGGCGCGGGTCAGGCGCTCGTCGGCTTCCAGGTCGGCGTCGGTGACGAGGGTGTGGTCGGCCTTGCGGCGGGGGTGATTGCGGGCAGCCTCAAAGCGCCGCGCTAACGCCCGCCCTACCTGTAAGGCCAGCCCCTGGGCAAAAAGGGGGAGGGAAGAAGAAGCCATTGACGATCGCTCCGGGGGGAACACCTACACATTCCATCAACGCAAAGGGCGCAAAGGGAGCAAAGACGCAAAGTATTTTTCTGTGTCTTCGTAATTACCTACGTGGTGGCAAAACGCCTCTGGCGGCAGTTTTTCTTTGGAGTGCGGCGACTCGTCGCCGCTTTCCAAAGCGGTGCCCAGGCACCGCACTCCAAAAAGCGCCTGCAAAAAAGGGAAGCGTGTGGGTGTCCTCTGTGTGAGCGTTCACAGGCACAAGGCTATCCGTGGCGCTGTCTGGGTAGGTAATGACGTGTTTTCCGTGGTTCTTCTGTGTCTTCTGTGTTTCCAATCGGCGCTAATCTATGAAATCGGTGGATGTTTTTTCTGCGGAATCTGCGTTATCTGCAGTTTCTCCTTGCCGAGGCTGAAGCGTTACGATTGGGGTTAGAAATGCGAGAAAGTCACGCGCTCTGGGGTTCGGGCAGGCCGCGCAGGGCGATGAGCGCCATCACCGCCGCCGCGGCGCTGATGGCGAAAGCGGTGTGCAGGCTCCACAGGTCGGCCAGCGCGCCCACGATGACCACCGCCACCGGCCGCGATAAGAAACTCAGCGCCAGATATGCCCCGTTGGCGGTGGCGCGGTGGTTGGGGGCGTAGTCTTGCACCAGGGCCATCAGCACGGGCTGGAAGGAAAGCGCCGAAAAGCCCAACGGGGGCAGCCAGAGCAGCCGCCACCAGCCGTGGCTGAGCAGGAACCCCGCCGCCGCGAGGCCGGAAGCCAGCACTGCCCCCACGATGACAGGCACCCGCCCGACGCGGTCGCTCCACGGCCCGATGATGAGCGCGCCGACCACGCCGAAAAGTTCATACAGCAGGGCAAAGGCCAGCCCGCCCTGCGTTTTGGTCATGCCGGTTTCGCTGAGGAAGGTGGGCAAAAACGTGCCCAGCGCCCCCAGCAACATGCTGCGCCCCAGCACCAGCACCGTCAGGGGCAGCGCCAGCCGCCGCAAAATCGGCCACAACTCGCTCAGCGGGCTGCTTTCCACCTTGATGTGGATACGGCGCACTTCCAGAAAGAGGATGAACGACATGGCCCAGCCAAGCAGCAAGAGCCGCGGCATGCCTTCCAGCCCCCACAGGCCCACTGCCCACACAGCGAGCATCGGGCCGATGACGCGCCCCATCTCGCCCCCGGCCATGAAGAAACTCATCCCGCGGCCGGTGCGTTTGGGGGCCAGGTGAGCGATGAAGGCCGGCGCAGGGGCGTGGAAAGCGGCCACGCTGAAGCCGGTCATCAGCAGCAGCGCGGCCAGCGCCCAGTAGTTGGGCATCACACCCATCAGCGCCATGCCCGTCGCGGTGGTGGCGGGGGCAAAGGCCACGAAATAGCGCAGCGAAACCCGGTCGCCCAAATAACCGATGAAGGGGTTGAAGATGGAAGGCGCTTGCAGGAAGGCCGTCAGCAGCCCGGCTTCGGTGTAAGTGAGCGCGAACTTGTCAAGCAGCCAGGGCAGCAGCGGCGCGAGAAAGGCCGAAAAGGTATCGTGGACGAAATGCCCGGCCGACACGGCCAGCACGGGCAGGTAAGGGAAGTCGTCGCGAGGGTTGCTTTGAGGGGACATGGAAGGGCCTGAGGGCTGGTTGCCTGGTTACCTGGTTACTTGGTTACCTGGTCGCCGGTCAGGGCGATGTAGTCGTCTTCCACCGGCTGGGCGTCGGCCAGCCCGAGCACACGCAGCAGGTCGGCGGCCAGGGTGGCCTTGCGCTCCGCGTCGCTGCGGCTCCAGGTGCGGCTCTTGATTTCCAGGAACGCGCCCAGCGGAGGCTGTTTGAGGCTGTCTATGTTGATAAAGAATTCCGTGCCCTCAAAGCGCACCTTCCAGCGCAGGCGGTCTTTTTCCACCACCCGCTCGCCGGCGGGCTGGAAGTATTCGCGGTAGAAGCGCAGGCTGTGGGTGGCCGAGGCCAGGTAGCGGCTGCGGCTGAGCACCACCGCGCCGGGGAAGGCATCTTCGTGCGCCGGGCCGATGAGCGTCAGGCGGTAGCGCACCCGCGACACGTTGCCATCCGGCTCGACGAATTCGTCTTCCCGGTAGCGCAGATAGCCCTGCTGGGGGTCGTCGAAGGCGAAGTACACATCGTACTCGCGGTAATGGCGGCGGTAGAGGATTTCCAGCCCTTCGGCGCCTTCCACGGCTTTGGCCAGCGCGGCGGGGTCGCCGATTTTGACCTTGAGTTGCACCTCAAAGCTTTCGGCCTCGCTGGCTTCTTCAATGGCTACCAGTTTGGAAAGCACCGACTGCTCGCGCTGGATGAGGAAGGCATCTACTTTGCGGGCGTAATCGTCGGCCTGGGCCAGCAGTTCGGCTTCGTCCACGGTGAGCAGTTCCCGGTTGCGCATCAGCCATTTGCCGTCCACCATCACATCGGTGACGTCGGTGGACTTGGCGGCATAGACCAGTTGGGCGTAGATGCCCTCGGGGTCGCGGCGGAAGCGGGGAGCGTTGTGCACGGGCGAGATGGCGATGAGGATGAAATCGGCTCGCTTGCCGGGTTCCAGGGAGCCGGTGAACTCGCCCATGTGGAGCGCCTGCGCGCCCAGGCGGGTGGCCATGGCCCAGGCCTGTTTGGCCGGCAGCACGGTGGGGTCGCCGGTGGCGCCTTTGGCCAGCAGGGCGGCCAGGCGCACTTCTTCAAACATATCCAGGTCGTTGTTGGAAGCCGGGCCGTCGGTGCCAATGCCGACGTTCAGCCCCAGTTCCAGCATTTTGGCTACGGGTGCAATGCCGTCGGCCAGTTTGAGGTTGGAAGAGGGGTTGTGCGCCACGCCCGCCCCCCAGTGTTCCAGGGTGTGCATTTCGCCGGTATCAATGTGCACGCAATGGGCAGCCAGCACTTTGGCTTCAAACACGCCCTGCTTTTTCACATAGGGAATCACCGGCATATCGGCTTCGGCGCGCATGGTTTCCACTTCTTGGGCGGTTTCGGCCAGGTGGGTGTGGATGGGCACGTCGTATTCCAGCGCCAGGCGGGTGGCGGCGTGCCACATTTCGTCGGTAACGGTGTAAGGCGCGTGGGGGGCGATTGCCGGAATGACGAGGGGGTGGTCTTTCCAGCGGGCGATGAAGTCACGGGCATATGCCAGCCCTTCTTCGTAAGAGCGGGCATCGGGCGAGGGGAATTTGAGGATGGTTTCCCCGGCCAGGGCGCGTAGCCCGGCCTCGGCGGTGGCTTTGGCGACTTCCTCTTCAAAGTAGTACATGTCGGCAAAGGCCGTGACGCCCGAGCGGATGAGTTCCGCGGTGGCGATTTTGGTGCCGAGATAGACGAATTCCGGCGAGACGAATTCGCGTTCCACCGGCATGATGTAGCCCAGCAGCCAGACATCCAGCCGCAGGTCGTCGGCGAGGCCGCGCAGCAGCGTCATGGGCACATGGGTGTGGGCGTTGATCAGGCCGGGGGAAAGCACCTTGCCGCCGCAGTTGTGGGTTTCGGCCGCACCGTAAGCCGCGGTGATTTCGGCTTCCGGGCCGACGGCCACGATGGTGTTGCCGCGCACGGCCACCGCGCCGGGTTCGTAAATGTGGAAGTCGGCATCCATCGTCAGCACGATAGCGTTGGTGAGTAAAAGGTCAACGGTTTGTTGAGAGGGCATAAGTACCTCGTGAGAATGCGGAGGCGCAAGCGCAGGTGCGCTTACGAGAAATAGGCTACGGTTTTCGCCAGCGCCTCGGCCTGGCGCTCCATCTCGGCGCGGTCGTAGGCGTTGGTGGTGAACTGCATCAGGCGGGGCTGGGTGGCTTCGGCCACCGGGCAGAGGCCGGGGGCGAATTCCTGCCACTGGTAGTCGGCAAAGCGGCGGTTGCGGAAGGCAGGCTCCAGGTGGGTCAGCCGCCAGGCGCCGTAGAACGGCTCGCCGCCAAATTCCAGGAACTTGCGGCGGAAGTCGTGCCAGGTGATATCGTCGCGGTTGAGGCGGGCGACGAAAGTCCAGTAAGCATGGCCGTAGCCCTCGGGCACGGCCTGGGGCGTCAGCCAGTCGCAGCCTTCCAGGGCTTCGGCATAGAGGCGGGCGGACTCCTGCCGCCAGGCGACCAGTTCGTCCAGGCGCTCCACCTGCTCTAACGCCACCGCGGCGCACAGCTCGGGCATGCGGTAGTTCCAGCCGATTTCCACATGGCGGGCGTAGCCGGGGTCCTGGATGTCTTCTTTGGAGATTTTGCCCTCGCCCGCGCCCACCGCGGCATAGCCCAGGCTGCCGAAGCGCCGCACGCGGTTGGCGAGGTCGGGGTCGTTGGTGATGACCATGCCGCCTTCGCCGCTGGTGGCGTGTTTGGAACTCTGGAAACTGAAACTTGCCGCATGGCCCAGCGTGCCCACCAGGCGGCCTTTGTAGGTGCCTAAGAAGCACTCGGCGTCGTCTTCCAGCACGAAGAGGCCATGCGTTTCGGCCAGCGCCATGATGGGATCCATGTCGGGCGAAAGGCCGTAGATGGCGACCGGCATGATGGCTTTGGTGCGCTCGGTGATGCGCTCGGCGACGGACGCGGGGGAAAGCGTCCAGGTGTCGGGGTCAATGTCGGCGAAAACGGGCACCGCCCCGGCGTGCAGCACGGCGAACGACGTGCTCGCCATGGTGAGCGGCGGGACGATGACCTCATCGCCCGGGCCAACGCCTGCCGCGGCCAGCGCGGCGTGCAGGGTGGCGGTGCCGTTGATGAAAGAGATGGCGTAGCCAACACCAAAGCGTTCGGCGAAAGCGCGTTCCAGCCGCTTCATCATGCCGCCGCTCTTGGAGCCGCGAAACTCCGAAGCCAACACTTCGCAGACGTACTGATAAGCACGGCTGCTGATGCGGTCGGTACGCTCATTGAGCATTGTCTTCCTCCTCGGATGGCGCCTCGCGGGCGCGTTGGTCCTCGGCCAGGGATTTCATGTAACCGGCGTTGCGTTGAAATCCCGTATTGATTTGTGCCAGCGCCGGCTCGGCTTCCAGCAAGCGCAGGATGTCGTCCATCAAGAAGACCTCGCCGGGGCGGTACAGCCGCGCATACACCGCGCGGGCAAATTCCAGGTCGGCGGGGTAGTCCACCGTCCAGCGCAGGTGCGAGAGGTCACGCGAATGCTCAAAATTGAGCACGCGGAAACGGTCGGGGTGCTTCCAGATGTAGGGCGTGACATGCTCACGCTCCGAGGGAAGCCGGGCTTCCCGCCAGGCGCGTTCCAATGCCTCGCGGGTGAAAACCTCAATATCCAGCCCTTCGGGGTAGGTGGGCTTGAGGGTGTTGCTGACGTAGTCCAGTTCGGCAGGGCGTTCCAGCCAGAGGCGCACGGCGCGGTCGGTGACGGCAGGGTCTTTGAAGGGATCGTCGGCGGTGATACGCACGATGAGGGCGGCGTCGGCCATGCGGGCGGCCTGGGTGAAGCGGTCCAGCACATCGTCCACCGCGCCGCGATAGACGGCCGCGCCCAGCGAGGCGGCCAGGTCGGCCAGGGGGTCATCGGAAGGCTCGGCAGTGGTGGCCAGCACCAGCGCATCCAGGGTTTCGCAGTAGCGCATGCGCTCAATCACGCGGGCGAGGAAAGGCGCGCCTGCCAGGTCGGCCAAAGCCTTCTGCGGAAGGCGCGTGGAGCCGGTGCGGGCCTGGATGATGCCGATGATTCCTGTCATAAAGCGCTCCTTGGTGATGCGCGGATGAGGGGATGCCCGGATGAGGGGATGCCCTCATCAGGGCATCTTCAACCGCAACGCCGCTTCCAAAATGTGCCTTGCCTGCGTTAAATCCTTGATGCTTTTCTCTTCACCTGCCAGCACCCGCAGGAAGTGCGCCATTTCGGCGACATACATGGCGTTGACATCGTAACGGGGCCATGACCACGACAGCATTTCGCCGCTTTCGGCGCGGTAAAGCCGCAGGGTGTGCTCGCCGAAATCCCACCACGCCGTGCCCTTGGTGCCCAGCACTTCGGCGCGGCAGGTGTAGCGGCGGTTGAGGTAGTCGGTGTGCAGGGAAGCCGTCACGCCGCTGTGGAAGCGCAGCCAGCCTTCGGCCAGATCTTCCGTCTCAATCTCCAGGGTGCCGGTGTGCAGCACCAGCCCTTGCACCTGTTCCACCGGGCCGAAAAGCCACACGAGGTAGTCCAGTTCGTGGATGCGATCCAGCACGATGCCGCCGCCGAGGTCGCGGCGGGCGCTGTAGCCGCGGCGGTAGTCTTCCCACGGGTGCCAGTCGGGCAGGTACTGGCCGAATTCGGCGCGGGCGAAAATCACTTCGCCCAGCGCGCCTTCGGCGAGCAAAGCCTTCAGGCGCTGCATGCCGGGGTGAAAGCGGAAATTGCAGCCCACGAGGGTGCGCAGGCCGCGGGCTTCCACCGCGGCGATGAGGTCGTCCACGCCGTCCAGGCTGGCGGCGAGGGGTTTTTCAAGGAAGAGGTGCGCGCCTGTTTCGGCTGCGGCCAGCGCCTGGGCGATGTGATAGACCGGCGGCGAACAGACCAGCACGGCCTGAGGACGGGTTTCCAGGGCGGCTTCCAGCGAGGGGAAAGCGCGCACGCCCCAGCGGCTTTCGGCTTCGGCCATCCGCCCGGCCTGCGGGTCGTACACGCCGATGTGTTCCACGCCGAGGGCGCGCAGGTTGGCCATGTGGCGTTTGCCAATGGAGCCCGCGCCCAGCACGAGAAACGAGGCGTGGGCTTTCCAGTCGTCCATTGAACGCAAGGTGGTCATGAGGGCTCCGTAAAGTTGCGGGTCAGCGAGTTGGCGGATCGGCGAATCAGCGTGCGGAGCCAGCGGGTATCCGGGCATCACGGCAGGCTCGCCCACGCCCGCAGGCGTTGCGGGTAGCCTTCGGTGTGCTGGCGGTGGAAAGCAGCCAGGCCGTCTTCCCAGGAAGGGAGGGGCTGGCCCAGTGTGCGCGCCAGTTTGTCGCTGCGGAGGGTGAGGTTGCGGGCACGGCGGGCAGCCAGCCCGGCTTCCGCCACCGAGGCGGGGTGAATGAGCGCAGGGTCGTAACCGAAACGGCGTGCCAGCGCCACGCCAAAGGCGTATTTGCTCAGGCAGCGCGGGCTGACGGCGTGGTAAAGGCCGCTCAGGCGGCGTTCCAGCACGGCAAGGACTCGGTCGGCGAGGTGCGTGACCAGCAGCGGGCAGAAAAAGACATCGCTAAAACCGCGCACGGGCTTCCCGGCTTGCAAGTTGTTCAGGAACCATTCGGCCAGGCTGCGCTTCCCGCTCAGGCTCCAGCCGAAGAAATTGACCCGCAGCACTGCCGCGGCGGGGTAGGCTGCCAGCACCGCCCGTTCCCCGGCGAGTTTGGTGCGGGCGTAGGTGCTCAGGGGGCGGGGAGGGTCGTCTTCGGTGTAGTCGCCGCGCTCGCCGTCGAAGACGGCGTCGGTGGAGATGTGCACCAGCGGCACACCGTCACGGGCGGCCAGCGCCGCGATCTCGCCGGGGAGTTCGGCGTTCAGACGGGCGGCCAGGGCGGGCCGGCGCTCGCAGGCGTCTAAATCGGCCAGGGCGGCAGCATGGACGACGGCCTCAGGCTGCGCCGCCCGCCACACCCGCGCTGCGGCTTCGGGCTGGCTCAAATCGGCCTGCAGCACGGCAAAGGGGGCCCTGGGCAGGTTGCGCTGCCTGGCCACACCCACCGCCTCGTGCCCGGCCTGCCATGCTTCCCAGGCAAGGTTGACACCCAGCAATCCCGTAATGCCGGTGATGAGCAGTTTCACGCGTCCCATCCCATGTCACGCCCCAGCAGTTCGTAGAGCCGTTGATTGTATGGCCGGAAATACGAGTACAGCCACGCCACCACGGAGTTGTGTTCCTGTTGCAATTGATAACGCCCCGCTTTATACACCTTGGGCTCAAAAGTCCAACTTTCCAGACCCAGGAAATCGGCCACTTGCTGCAACACCCCTGCAGGGTTGTGAAACATATCTTCACTACGCAAAATCAGCAATTGGTCAGAAGGAATATTCTCTACCACTGGCCTGACATACTCTATGTAGCGGCTTTCTGCCAAATAGCCAAAGCGATGATAGCGCCATGAGATATAGCAGGGGTCTTCCAAAAGCCGCCGCTTTTCCTCGCTCAGCCGCTCTTCCTCTGCTTTCAAGGCTTCCTCTAACGGCAAAGGCTCCAGATTTCGCTGCCGATTCTGGAAATAGTGCGAAAGGGTGCGCTGCACAGGATTTCGCAGCAAAAGGATGATTTTGGCATCAGGGGCAACGGCTTGCACTTGCTCCACAAACCGTGGGTGGTACGCATAATTCGGCGTGGCATCCACGGTCAAGTAGCCCTGCTGCAATTGCGAAGCCCAGGGGAAGTTGGCGCGGTACCACCTCACGCTCTGGTGGTTATACATGTAGAGATAGAATTTGACTTCCTTGCGGAAAGGCGACAGCACTCGCGGATGTTTCAGCAAGTAATGGAACAGCGAGGTAGTTCCGCCTTTTTTGACACCGGCAATATAAACTTGAGGAAGCCCGCGCCAACGGGAAGTCAACCGCCGATAGACCCACGACATTGCTCTCCGAGGGGAACGGCAAATTTCTGACGGCAGCAGGTTGGGATCCCACTGAATGCCCCGGCAACGGTTATTTTTTCTGCTCATAGGCTTCTTCAATCGGCCGCACCATTTCCTGAATCTGTTCCACCGTCAGCCACTCGCTGTTGGTGTTGCTGGCGTAGCGGAAGCCTTCCGGCAACGGCTTGCCGCGCGGTTTCCAGCTTTGGGCAAACCAGGCCTGCTCGTCGCTGGGCAGGATGACGAACATGTCGTCCAGTTCCACCGTGTGGCGGGCTTCGTCTTCGTTGACCAGCACCTCGTGCAGTTTTTCGCCCGGGCGGATGCCGATGACTTCCATTTCGGCTTCGGGGGCGATGGCGCGCGCCAGGTCGGTGATTTTGGTGCTGGGGATTTTCGGCACGAACACTTCGCCGCCTTCCATCTGCTCAATGCAGCGGATGACGAAGCGCACGCCCTGTTCCAGCGAAAGCCAGAAGCGGGTCATGCGCGGGTCGGTGATGGTGAGGCGGCCGGTAGCCCGCTGCTTCAGGAAAACGGGCACCACGCTGCCCCGGCTGCCCACCACATTGCCGTAGCGGGTGCAGCTGAAACGGGTGGCCGTGCCCGCAGCGTAGGCGTTGCTTTGCACGAAAAGTTTTTCGGCGGCCAGTTTGGTGGCGCCGTAGAGGTTGATGGGGTTGACCGCTTTGTCGGTGCTCAGGGCGAGCACTTTTTTTACGCCTGCGTCCAGGGCGGCTTCAATGATGTTGGCGCTGCCGAGGATGTTGGTCTTGATGGCTTCCATGGGGTTGTATTCGCACGCGGGCACCTGCTTGAGCGCTGCCGCGTGGACGACGATATCCACCCCGTGCATGGCGCGGCGCAGGCGGTCGGCGTCGCGCACGTTGCCGATGAAATAGCGCAGGCTGGGGTGGTCAAAACCGGCCATCCGCATTTCGTGCTGTTTGAGTTCGTCGCGGCTGAAGACGATGATTTTGCGCGGCTGATATTCGCGCAGCATGATTTCAATGAATTTTTTGCCAAAGGAACCGGTGCCGCCGGTTACGAGGACGGTTTGTTGGGACCAATCCATTGTTATCTCCTGTGAACAAAGTTGATAACGCAAAGACGCAGAGGGGCGCAAAGGCGCAGAGGTGGGTAACGCAAAGACGCAGAGGGGCGCAAAGGCGCAGAGGGAAGCCTGTCAATGCCGCGCGGCGTTATCTTTCACGAATTGACGAAGTAACGCCTCCCGCTTTCCGCAACCTGCTTCCCGTTTGGCCGCGCAATCTGAGACTAAACCCACCGCAGCGGTTCACCGGCAAAGCCCGCGAAGGTTTCCCGAAAACGTGCTTCTTCCAGCACTTGGGGCAGGGGCCAGCGTTGCAGGTCTTCCTGCCAGAAAATGATGTGCCAGGGGTAAGGGCGGGGATAGGTGAAGAAAAAGTGGTAGGCGTACCGGCGGGCCAACTCAACCCGTTCGGGTGAGGGGCGCAGGGTGGAAGGCTGCGCCGCGGCCTGTTCCAGCAGGCGGAAATAGGCTTCCCAGGAATCCGGATCCAGGGTGAAGC
Source organism: Anaerolineales bacterium (assembly GCA_027019065.1). GTDB lineage: Bacteria > Chloroflexota > Anaerolineae > Anaerolineales > DRMV01 > DRMV01. Next base: position 13,561 of record JALUXH010000258.1, on the reverse strand, counting down.
CGCGCCCGCGGTAGTGCACCCGCCCTGCAACAATGACCGGGAGGCCGTCCATCGCCATTTCCAGCCCCAAAGTGGTGGTGTACACCAGCCCCACCTGTGCCATTGCCACCAGGTCGTAGGAATTGACGTCGGCCTCGGGCGGCACGACCCTGATGTTTTCGGGCAGGCGGGGGAACGTTTGGGAAATGACCGCCAGCATGGAAGTGCCTCCCGCGGCCAGTTTGGCTTCGCCGGGGTGGATGCGCACCACCACCTGCACGTCGGGGCGGCGGGCGAAGAAACGCAGGGTTTCGGTCAGCCAATCGCCCATGCCGCGGGTGAAGACCTGGTGGCCGATGGTGACGGAATCGCCGAAGACGTTGGTGGCGATGAGAAGCAGCGGCCGGTCATCCAGGCCGAGGCGCCGGCGCACGGCCTGAGGCCCGGCGCGCCCCACATTTTGCCAGGCGCGGGCGTGGGTTTCCCAGGTGCGGCCGCCGCGGCGGGCGGTCATCATTTCCTGCAAGCGGGCAAGTTGCTGCGGCGTAAGCGGCTTTTGCGATACTGCCTGCCACAGGTCGGTGGTGTCCAGTTCCATCACCGGCAGGCCCTGCGAAAGCCAAGCGTGTTCGCGCTGGTATTCAAACTCGTACGTCACCGTCGGAATGCCCAACCTGTGGGCGACTTCGTAAGCGACGCCGAATTCCAGAATGGCGCCGTTGGGCACGATGAGGACGTCGGGGCGGGTGCGGCGCAGCCAGTGGGCCAGCGCCCCCGCCGCAGCGCGGTTGCGCGCCAGCCGCAGGGGGTAGAGGGGGTCGGTTTCGGCGGCGCTTTCCCGTTGGCGGGTGTATTCCACATCGTAGGCGCTCAGCCGGGCGAGGAAGGTTTCCCAGTGCTGCGGCACGGGATCGCGCGGCTCGTTGAGCAGGGGCACGGGCTGAAGGGCGGGCGCTGCGGGTTCCAGGAAAGCGCGCAGGTGCAGCGACCATTTGCGCCAGCCCCACGGGTCGTCGGGCTGCCACCAATCCTGGTAAGGAAGGTAGCCCAGGCTGACGCGATGCCCCAGGGCGGCGAGGGCAAGGCCGAGCACCGAGGTTTGCGCCAGCCAGGGGGAAAGCATGGCAAAGATGGCGATGTTGCGCCCTCTCGGGGCCCGCCGGGCCTGCTCTGCCGCCCAGGGGCCCCATTGGGCAAGGTAAGGTTCGGCCGCACCCAGGTGGCGGCGCAGCGGCGGACGCCGGCGGCGGATGTGCCAGTCCAGTTCCACCAGCCCGGGCACCCGCCCCAGCCAGGTTTTCAGGGTCTGGCGGGCGTGCTCAGGCCTCATGCTCTATCTCCCAATCCAGCCGGGGGCGCACCAGGCCGGGGCGCGGTTCCGCCCAATGGCTGCCCGGCGCGCCTGTGGCGTCCACCGTGAAGGCCGCGGCGTTGTCTTCCTGAAAATAGCGTTTGACGTTGTAAACGCTGGCGTTGACCGAAACCAGGTAGCGCCCCGCGTTGAGCAGGTCGGCGGGGATGGTGCAGCGGCTGACATAGCGCCCTGCGGGGCGGGTTTCCCACCGGCGGAAGGTTTCCTGTTCGTCGGTGTCAAAGGAGGTGAAGACGTATTCGCCGCGCGTGCTGAGCAGATAAATGCCTACCCGCAGGCCCTGAATGGGGGCGTCAAGGGCATATTCCACCTCAATGGCGACGGGGTCAACGGAACGGACGGCGTCGGTAACCCGTCCGCGGGCATCTTTCACCCGCAGGGCCAGCGGGCGGAAGGGCACTGCCGCGGCAGGCACTTCTTCGGGCTGCCACACCCGCTCGCCGGAACGCGTCATGGTGGCCGAAAGGTAATGATCCACGGCTTCCGGGGTGGGGCCGCGGAAGGCAATGCGGCCCTTATCCAGCACAATGGCCTCTCGGGTCAGGTTGAGGATGGCCGACATGTTGTGGCTGACAAACAGCACCGTGCGCCCGCCCTGCGCGACGTCGCTCATCCGCCCCAGGCATTTGCGCTGGAAGGCGGCATCGCCCACCGCGAGCACCTCATCCACCACCAGAATTTCCGGCTCCAGATGGGCGGCCACGGCAAACGCGAGGCGCACATACATGCCGCTGGAATAGCGCTTGACGGGCGTATCCAGGAAGCGGCCGATTTCGGCAAAATCCACAATTTCGTCAAACTTGCGGTCAATTTCCTCGCGGCGCATCCCCAGAATGGCGCCGTTGAGGTAAATGTTTTCCCGGCCGGTCAGTTCGGGGTGGAAGCCGGTGCCGACTTCCAGCAGGGAACCCACCCGGCCGCGGATTTCGGCATAACCTTCGGTCGGCTCGGTGACGCGGGAAAGGATTTTCAGCAGCGTGGACTTGCCCGCGCCATTTTTGCCGATGATGCCGAGTACGCTGCCCTGGGGAACGTCAAAAGAAACATGCCGCAGCGCCCAAATGTGCATGGCGTCGTCGCCGTTGGCAGCCGCGGGCGGCTTGTGGCGCAGGGAAAGCCTGGCAGCCAGAACATCGCGCAGGGTGTCGTAGGCGTTGATTTGCGCGCCTAAGGTGTATCGCTTGCCGAGGTCGTGAACGCGGAGGGCGAACATAAGATAGTTGGGTAGTCAGATGGTCGGGTCGTCGGGTGGTCGGGTGGTTAGACGCGGTCGGCGAACTGGCGTTCCATGCGGCGGAAGAAGTAGAGGCCGCTGATGAGCACCAGCACGGCGACGGCGGTGGAAACCCAAAGGGAAGGCCCCGGCCCGGTCGGCGTGCCGAGCAGGGCCCAGCGGAAGCCGTCCACGACTCCCGCCATCGGGTTGAGGGCATAAACCAGCCGCCATTTCGGCGGCACCAGGGTGGACGAGTAGGCAATGGGCGTGATGAACATCCAGAACTGGGTGAGGAAGGGCAGCGTATAGCCGACATCGCGGTAAAGCACGTTGAGCGCCGAAAGCCACAGCCCCACGCCCAGCGCCGTGGCCAGCGCCAGCAGCAGGAAGGGGAGCAGCGTCCAGATGCGCGGCAGCAGGGCGACGTGGTAATAGGCCATCATCCCCAGCAGCACGACGAAAGCGATGAAAAAATCGACCAGCCCGCCGAAAAGCGTCGCCAGCGGGATGATGAGCCGCGGGAAGTACACTTTCGTGATAATGCTCCGGCTGGAAACCAGCGAGCGCCCGGCCTGGCTAAGGGCCTTGGAAAAGAGTTGCCACGGCAGCAGCGCCGCGTAAGAAAAAATCGGGTAGGGGACGTTATCGGAAGGCACCTTGGCCAGCCGCCCGAAAAACAGCGTAAACACCACCATCGTGAAGAACGGCTGAATAATTGCCCACGCGGCGCCCAAAAAGGTCTGCTTGTAGCGCACCTTGATGTCGCGCCAGGTCAGGAAATAGACCAGTTCGCGGTAACGCCATACTTCCCGCAGGTTGAGGTCCAGCCACCCGCGGGAAGGGCGCAACACGGTTAATTCTTCAGCAGGAGAAGAGGGAGGCATAAAACGATGCTCTGGTGAGAATACCGATTGACCGACAAAGCGCCGCCCCGTAGCCCAATCTCTCCTATCTCCCGATGAGCCTCGCCTGGCCTTCGGCTTCGCTCAGGCCAGGCGCTCGGCTCATCGGCCCCCTTCCCTCTCTTACTAAGGAGAGAAGGGGGCGGCTTCGGCGACGCTACCGCGTTGCCGAAGCGGGGGTAGGGAGAGATCAAACCCGGAAACCATAGCGATAAGATTCATCAGTCAACGAGAGGGAATCTCAGGCAATTTCAGCACGGTGTTGGGAAAACCACGCCACGGTGCGCTTGAGCCCTTCAGAGAAGGGCGTGTGCGCCTGCCAGCCGAAATACTTTTTCGCGCGGGAGACATCCAGCGCCCGCCGCGGCTGGCCGTTGGGCTTGGTGGTATCCCAAACAATTTTGCCGTTGAAGCCGGTTTCGCGGGCGATGGTTTCGGCCAGGTTTTTGATGCTGATTTCCTGGCCGGAACCGAGGTTGACCGGTTCGGGGCCGTTGTAACGTTCGGCGGCCTGCACAATGCCTTCAGCGGCGTCTTCCACATAGAGGAATTCGCGCGTCGGCGAGCCATCGCCCCACAACACGACCTCGTCGTCGCCGCGTTCCTGTGCCTCAACCATCTTGCGGATGAGCGCCGGGATGACATGGGAGGATTCCAGGTCAAAGTTGTCGCCCGGGCCGTAGAGGTTGACCGGCAGCAGGTAGATAGCGTTGAAGCCGTATTGCTGGCGGTAAGCCTGTGCCTGCACGAGCAGCATTTTCTTGGCGAGCCCGTAAGGGGCATTGGTCTCCTCGGGATAGCCGTTCCAGAGGTCGTCTTCTTTGAAAGGCACCGGGGTATATTTCGGGTAAGCGCACACTGTGCCGATGGCGACGAATTTTTCCACGCCGCGCTTCCAGGCTTCGTGCATCAGTTGCACGCCCATCATCAGGTTGTCGTAAAAGAACTCGGCCGGGTGCAGGCGGTTGGCGCCGATGCCGCCGACGTGCGCGGCGAGGTGGATGATGACGTCGGGACGGCCGTCTTCCAGCACGCGGACGACATCTTCGTGCCTGACCAGGTCGTAGTCTTTGCGGCGGGGGACGAAAATTTCGGTGGCGCCGCGTTTTTTCAGTTCGGCGACCACAAACGAGCCGAGAAAGCCCGCCCCGCCAGTGACGGTGACGCGCTTGTTTGCCCAAAAGTTCACACTTTCCATGATCACACCTCTGGTGATGGACAAATTCAAATGATATTACAGGTCGTGTTCTTTCTTCAGCAGCGCGAGGTCATTTTCTACCATCATTTGGATCATTTCCTCAAAAGAGACCTTGGGGTACCAGTTGAGTTTTTGATGGGCCTTGGTCGCGTCTGCAATCAAAAGGTCTACCTCGGCAGGCCGGTAAAAGCGCGGGTCTTGGACCACAAAATCGTGATAGTCAAGCCCGACGTAGCCGAAAGCAACCTCGCACAAATCGCGAACGGAATGGGTATGCTCACTGCCGACCACGAAGTCGTCCGGATGATCCTGTTGCAGCATCAGCCACATTGCACGGACGTAATCGCCGGCAAAGCCCCAATCGCGTTTGGCTTCCAGGTTGCCCAGGCGAAGTTCTTTAGCCAGCCCCAGTTTGATTTTCGCCACGCCATGGGTCACCTTGCGGGTCACGAATTCCAGCCCGCGGCGAGGGCTTTCGTGGTTGAACAGAATGCCAGAAACGGTAAACATGTCGTAGGACTCGCGGTAATTTACCGTAATCCAGTGAGCATAGACTTTGGAGACCGCGTAAGGGCTGCGAGGGTGAAAAGGGGTGGTTTCGCGCTGGGGGACTTCCCGCACTTTACCAAACATCTCGCTGGAAGACGCCTGGTAGAAGCGGGTTTTGGGGTTGGTGCGGCGGATGGCTTCCAAAAGACGGGTGACGCCGAGCGAATTAACCTCGGCAGTGAGCAAAGGCTGGCTCCACGAAGTAGGCACAAAGGACTGAGCTGCCAAATTGTAAACTTCATCAGGGCGGTATTCTTCCATGACATTCACGAGCGATCCCAGATCGTGCAGATCGCCTTGGACTAATTCTATTTTGTCAAGGATGTGTTGCAGGCGCTGGTAGCTGGGGTCACTGCTGTGGCGAACCAGTCCGACGACGCGATAGCCCTTGTTGAGCAAAAACTCTGCCAGGTATGAGCCATCCTGACCGGTAATGCCGGTAATGAGCGCGGTGGGCATGAGCGAACCTCCATAAAAATTTTCAGATTCAAAACAGCGCTTTATTATACCGCAAGCCGTTGCCCTTACCCCCTCGCGGCAGGGCGGCGAAGAAAACGGGGAAATGTGCACCCCCCAATTTCCCCATGGGGCCGCTCCAGTTCAGGGGTTTTTCGTAACTGCTCAGCCTCGGTAAGGAGAAACCACAGATTTCGCAGAAAACCGACCACAGATTCCACAGATTCGCACCGATTGCAACCCCAGAAAGCACAAAAGCGTCGCAGAAACCACAAAAGTTTACTTTGCGTCTTTGTTCCCTTTGCGCTCTTGGCGTTACGCCGTTGTAGCCTTTGGGTTTCCTGTGTGCCTTGGCGTTCTCATCGCAGGTGGGCTGAACAGCTACGGTTTTCCTTGCTTTCTCGGCCGGTTGATGTTATTATATGAATATGTGCTCATATATTCATGCTGTTTGAAGGAGGCACGATGACCCCCCTGCTGGAAATACCAACGGCCGAGCGGCTGGCCGAAATGTTCCGCACCCTCAGCGACCCCACCCGCCTGCGCCTCATCGCCGCCCTGCAGGATGGCGAAGTCAACGTCAGGCAACTGGCGGCGATGGTGGGCATCAGCGAGTCGGCGGCTTCCCATCAACTGCGCAACCTGCGGCAAATGCGCCTGGTGCGGGCGCGCAAGCAAGGGCGCGAGGTGTATTACGCCCTGGATGACGAACACGTCCTGGATCTGTTCCAGCGCGGGCTGGCGCACATCCGCCACGATTGACCCCCGCATTTCCAAAGGGAACGACCAGTGCAGGAAAAAACCGTAGAAGTCGAGGCCACTCTGGTCTTGCCGGACATTGCAGACGAAACCGACGAATGCCTTGTGCGTTTTGCCGATGCCCTGCGGGCGCGCAAGGGCATTGTGCATGTGCACCTGGAACGCGACAAGCAGCCTTTGCGGGTGTGCATTCACTACGACCCGCGGCGGGTTTCGCTGGAAACCGTGCGCCGGATGGCGCAGGACGTCGGCGGGCAACTGCTGGCGCGTTACCGCCATGATAGCATTCCCTTTGAAGGAATGCGCCGCGCCGATGAAGCCCCTGCCCTGCGCCGCGCCCTGGAACGCCTGCCGGGGATGCTGCACGCCGATGTCAACTACGCCGCCGGGCTGGCCTTCGTGGCTTACGACGGCGAGGTGCTTTCCCCGCAGCAAATTGCCGCCGCCATGCAGGCGCTGAACATCCGGCCTGTGGACTGGCCGCCGGAGCCCGACGAGGAAGGCCATGACGCCCCCGCTTTTCTGCCTCACTGGGTGCGGGAGCGGTGGGAACTTCTCCTGGTGGGGCTGGCCGGTGGCTTCCTGATGGCGGGCTGGGTGGGGCAAACCTTCCTGGGGCTGCCGGAACCCGTGGCCGTGGCCTTTTTCCTGCTGGCCTACCTGACCGGCGGCTACGACATCGCCACCCACGCCATTCCAGGGCTTTTTCGGGGCAATTTTGACACCGACGTCCTGATGCTGGCGGCGGCGGCAGGAGCCGCCGTGTTGGGGCAATGGGCCGAAGGCGCCTTCCTGCTCTTTCTGTTTGGCCTGGGGCACGCCGGCGAGCACTACGCCTTAGACCGCGCCCGCAATGCGGTCAACGCGCTGGGGGCAATGATGCCCAAAACCGCACGCGTCAAAGAGGGGGAACGCATCGTCGTGCGCCCGGTCGCCCGCCTGAAGATCGGCGACCACGTCATCGTCCGCCCCGGCGACCGCGTGCCGGTGGACGGCGAAGTGGTGGCAGGCCACAGCGCGGTTGACCAAAGCCCCATCACCGGTGAAAGCGTGCCGGTGCCCAAAGCCCCCGGCGACGAGGTCTTCGCAGGCACGGTCAACCACGATGCCGTTTTGGAAGTCAAAGTAACCCGCCGGGCCAAAGACACCACCCTGGCGCGCATCATGCAGATGGTCGCCGAAGCCCAGAGCCAGCAAAGCCCTACCCAGCGGTTCGTGGAAAAATTCACCGCCCGCTTCGTTCCGGCCGTGCTGCTGTTCGTGCTGGCGGTGGTCGCCGTGCCGCCGCTGGTCGGCTGGATGCCGCTGCGGGAAAGTTTCTACCGCGGCATGTTGCTGCTGGTGGCGGCATCGCCCTGCGCCCTGGCGTTGGGCACCCCGGCGGCCGTGCTGGCAGGCATCGCTCAGGCCGCGCGGCACGGCGTGCTGATCAAAGGCGGCGTGCACCTGGAAAACCTGGGCACGCTGCGGGTGATGGCCTTTGATAAAACGGGCACCCTCACCGAGGGGAAATTCACCATCACCGACCTGTTCCCCCTGGATGGCACCAGCGCCGAAGCGTTGCTGCGGGCAGCCGGCGCGGTAGAGCAAGGCTCCGGCCACCCGCTGGCGCAGGCCGTGGTGGAAGCCGCCCGCGAGCGCGGGCTGGAACTCCCCGTGGCCGAGAAGGTGGAAAACATCAGCGGGCGCGGCGTGCGCGGCGAAGTGGAAGGCCAGCCCGTGTGGGTTGGCTCGCTGCGGCTGTTCCAGGAGATGGACGGCGGTGCGCCCGACCGGCTGGCCGAAACCGTGGCCGCGCTGGAAGCCGAAGGCAAAACCACCATGGCCGTGCGCGCTGGCGACCGCTTCCTGGGGGTGCTGGCGCTGGCCGACGCCCCCCGCCCCGGCGTCCGGGCCACGCTGCAGGCCCTGCTGGAACTGGGCATCCGCAAACTCGTGATGCTGACGGGCGACAACCCCGCCGTCGCCCGCCGCATTGCCGCAGAAGTGGGTGTGACCGATGTGCGCGCTGGCCTGCTGCCCGACCAGAAACTGGAAACCATCCGCGAACTGCAGGCCGAGCACGGGGCGGTGGCGATGATCGGCGACGGGGTGAACGACGCCCCTGCCCTGGCCACCGCGACCGTCGGCATTGCCATGGGCGGGGCGGGCACAGCCGTGGCGCTGGAAACCGCCGATGTGGCCCTGATGGCCGACGATTTGAGCAAACTGCCCTTCGCGGTGGGGCTGAGCCGCGCCAGCCGCGCCGTCATCCGGCAAAACCTGGCCGTTTCCCTCGGCGTGATTTTCCTGCTGCTCGCAACCTCCGTTTTCGGCCGGATGGACCTCAGCGGCGCGGTGGTGCTCCACGAAGGCAGCAGCATCGTGGTGGTGCTCAATGCCTTGCGCCTGCTGCGCTTTGCACAGGGATGACCGGGAACGCTTTCCCCCTGGCAAAAGCGGCGCATTGGGTGTATAAAAGCCTCCGCAGCCACACCCGCCCCAAGGAGCCGGAATGGACGAAGACACTCTGAAAGCACTGTTGAAGGAAGCCGAAGCCCTGCCCGATGACGAAGCCCGCCAGCGCTGGCTGGACAGCCTGAACGCCGAAGCGCGGGAAGCCGTGCTGGCACAAGCCCGCGCTTACGCCGAAGCGGCCTTTACGGCGGCTTCCGAACATTTGCGGGTTGCCCAGGAGGTTTTTGACCCCATGAGCCGCGGCGAAGCGCCCGAAAAGCCCTTGCCCAGGCTCAACCTGCATCATCACCGGGCAGGCGAAGCCGAAAACGACGCCGAAACGGCCGAGTGATTTCCCCGAAACCGCGCCGTTTCCATGCCGCGGAGGTCAGGTCAGCATTTTCGTGGCTTCGGCCAGGTTGAGGCGCCCGATGCGGTGAATGGCCGGGCGCGCCGCCAGTAGCATGGTCAGCAGAATGCCAACGGCGGTGATGATGTAACTGCGGGGGGCAATGTAGGCCGTCATCCAGAAAAGGTCGGTGCTGAAACTTTTGGCCAGCGCCACCGTGGTGTACCAGCCCAAGAGCAGCCCCGGCACTAAAGCCAAAAGCCACAGCACCACGCTTTCCAGCGCGATCATGCGCCCGATGAGGGAAACCGGCGCGCCGAGGGCGCGCATGGTGGCCAGTTCGCGTTGCCGTTCCAGCACGCTGACCGTCATGGTGTTGAACAGCACCGCAAAGGCCATTCCGACGGCAAAAGCGATGATGAAGCCCATGAAAAGGTAAAACAGGTTCATAAAACCCCGCCACTCGCGCACCGTCACCGAGCGAATTTGCACACTTGCCGCTCCCGGCAGGTGAAAGAGCGCCTTTTTCAGCGCCTGCACGCGGGCCGGGTCGGCGCGGACGTACAGCATGTTGAACACCGGCACCGGCGCGCCGGCCCATTGCTGCGCGGTTTGCAGGCTCACGAAAGCCGTTGAGCCGTAAATTTCATCGGCCAGGGCGCGCACCACCGCGCGCTTCTCGCCAAACGGCGTCTGCACCTGCACCGGATCGCCCACTTTCAGCCCCAAAGCCTGCGCCAGCGGCGGCGTCAGCAGGATGCCGCCATCGCGAAGCGCTTCTTCCGGCGTGATGCCGTCTTCCAGTTGCCACCGGTGCATGGTTTGCTGCGGCGGCAGGGCATAGAGCAGGACATCTTTGCGCCGACCGTTGGCTTTGACGGTGGCCGGCAGCAAGACCGCCGGGACGATTTCCTTCACGCCTTCCCATTGGGCCACCGGCTTCAGCGCTTCTTCGGTTTGCGGCCGGCCGAAAACCGTCATCAAATCCCACTGCTCCACCCTGTTGAACACATCGTTCAGCATGTACCCCATAGAATCCAACATGCCCCACGAGAAGAGCACCAGCACAAAGGCAAACACCACCGAAAGGGCCGTGCCGAAAGCGCGCCCGCGCACGCGAAACACATTCCGCAGGGGAAGGCGCACCGCAAGCGGCGTCGTTGCCGGCAGCAGGCTTTCCAGCAGGCTGCGGCGGCCGCGCGTAAGCGCCTCGGCGGGGTCGAGCCGCATGGCCTGCGCCGGACGCATGTGGGCGCTGTGCCGCGCCGGCCCCCATGCCGCCAATGCTGCCATCACCAGGCTGATGCCCAGCCCCAGCAGCATCAGGTCGGGGTAGACGCGCGTCTGCACCAGCGGGATGCCGAGTTCGTTCGCGTAGGCGCCGGTAATGCCGCCGGCCGCGAGGGTTCCCAGCCCCGCGCCAAGCACCGCCCCGACGCCGCTCACAACGAGCGCCTGCGCCACGTAATGCCCCATGATGGCGCGGTTGCTGTAACCCAGCGCCTTCATCAGGCCGATTTGCGTGCGCTGGGAACGCACCAGCCTCCCCAGCATGATGTAGAGCGAAAGCGCCGCCACCAGCAAAATGAGCGCCGGAATGCTCTCGCCCATTTCGCGATAGCCTTCCAAATCCATGTGAAGCGCGGCGTTGGAAGCCTGGTCGGCTTGCCACGTAGCCGAATCCACATGATAGGGCTGCAACACGGCTTCCACCCGTTGCAGCACGGCCTGGCGGTTGGCGCGGGGGGCAAGCAGCAGGCAAAACTCGTTGACCTGCCCGGAAGCCTTTGCGAGGCGCTGGAGGGTCTTCAACGGCAGGAAAAACACGCCAAACGAGCGCGCCGAGGGCAGCAGGTCCTGGCGGCTGGGGCTGACGATGAGGTATTCCGGGCTGGCGGCAATTCCGCGTACCGTGAAGGTTTGCTTTCGGCCGAGGATAATGGGCGTGACCGTGTCGCCCGGGTGCAGGCCGTACACTTCGGCAAAGTGCGATTCCACCAGCACGCCATGGGGGTCATCAGGCGAGAGGTCATGGCCTTCCAGCAGGTGCACCTGATTGACCGCGGGTTGGTGGGCCGCGGGCAGGCCGATGAGGCGGGCGCGGATGGGCTCGCCGTTGGGCAAGAGATAGCCGGTATCCATCACGAGGCGGGCAGTGACGGCGCGCACGCCTTCCACCTGCGCCACTTCCGCCGCCACATCGGCAGGGGTAGACTGCACCCGCACGGTCAGGTCGGCGAAGTGCAGGGTGTCGTAGGTGTGGTGGTAGGAGGTGCCCAGGTCGCGATAGGCGCCGGTCAGGGCCACCAGGCTGATGACGCCCAGCGCCACAATCACCATCAGGGCCACGTTTTGCGCCCAGGCTGCCCGCAGGTCGTGCCAGGTTTTCTTCCACAAGGTCGGCGTCATGACAAACTCTCCTCCAATGGGCCGCTCACGAAGCAACCAGCAGCCGGTTCACCAATTCAGGCTCTCCGGCTCCTGGGGCGCGGGGTTCATGTGGTCGGATGCGACCGTGCCGCTGTGCAGCCGCACCACCCGGTCGGCCATCGGCGCGATGGCGGTGTTGTGCGTGACCAGCACCACCGTCACGCCTTCCTGCCGGTTGAGGTCGCTCAGCGCGCGCAGCACCTGTCGGCCGGTTTCCACATCCAGATTGCCGGTCGGCTCATCGGCCAGCAAAATGGAAGGGCGGCTGGCGAGGGCGCGCGCGATGGCGACGCGCTGCTGCTCACCGCCCGAAAGTTGGCTGGGGAAGTGGTCAGCGCGGTCTTCCAGCCCCACCAGTGCCAGCAATTCGGCCGTGCGCTGACGGACAGCAGCGCGGTCGCGCGTGGTCAATTCCAGCGCGAAGGCAATGTTTTCCGCCGCCGTCAGCGTGGGGATGAGGTTGAAAAACTGGAAGACGAAGCCGACTTTGCGGGCGCGATAGTCGGTCAGGCGGCGGTCGTCGTAGCGGGCGATGTCTTCGCCATCCACCAGCACCTGCCCCGAGGTCGGGCGGTCAAGCCCGCCGAGCAGGTTGAGCGTGGTGGTCTTGCCCGAGCCGGAAGGCCCCAGCAGCACCACGAACTGCCCGCGCGGGACTTCCAGGTTGATGCCGCGCAGGGCGTGGACTTCCACTTCGCCCAGGCGGTAGGTTTTGGTGACACCCTGAAGTGCAATCAGTGGGGACATTTTTTCTCCTCTAATTTTGTCGCGGCAAGGTGAGGCTTTGGATGAAGAATTCGGCCATGGGCTGCCAGTGAGCGTGCAGGTCAAAGTCGTGGGGGGAAACCACCCACAGCAAGAGCAGGCCTTCGAATTGGACGATGAAAGCCGTTGCCATCAAGTCGCTGTCGTGGGGGCGCAGTTCGCGGCGCGCGACGCCTTCGGCCAGCAGGTCGGCCAGCACGGCTTTGTAGCGGCGGTAATAACCCTGCATGGCGGTGCGCACCGGGCCGGGCCGGGTAGCGAGGGCATAGATTTCGTGCATGAACGACATGGCGGCCTCAAAAAAGCCCACGCTTTCTTCAGCGCTGCGAGCAATTTGCCGCAGGCGCTCGGGCACCGGCTGGTGGTGGTCGGCAGCGATGTGCAGCATGTCGCGCATAATGAGGGCGAACATTTTGTCCACCAAAGCCTGCAAGATGGCGTCTTTGCCGCGGAAATACCAGTAGAGGGCACCCTTGCTGAGATGGGCTTCCTCGGCGATGTCGTCCATGCGGGCTTTGTAGAATCCGCGACGGGCGAACACCCGCAGGGCAGCATCCAAAATCTGGGTTTTGCGCGCTTCGCTGACATCGGGGCGGGGGGGCATGGGCGCGGCTCCTAAGGATATTTGACTGACCGGTCAGTTTAGATTGTAAGCCCAAAGGCTGCAAAAATCAAGCGCCGATGAACACAGCGTGTTTCTGTGTTTTCGGGTAATGACCCGCGTGCGTGGCGGCAAAGGGCTTCGGGAGGCCGTCTTTCTTGGGAGTGCGGCGACGGGTTGCCGCTTTCCAAAGCGGTGCCAAGACGCCGCACGCCAAAAAACGCTTGCGAAGTAATTACCTACCCAAAGCGTAGCGATGGCAATGCCGGGCGTGTTTTCACACCGCGTTTTCCTTGGACACTGCCCTGGGTTGCATAAACCCCACCCCCGTCCCCTCCCCGCATGCGGGGAGGGGAGCCAGGGGAGGGGTATGACAAAGGCGCAGCACATCAAGACACATGGAGAGCACCACAGCGTAGGCAGTTACATTTTAGAAGAGTTTGCCCTGTGTTGGAACGCGTGAAACCGTGTCCAGTCAAATGAAAATGTTACCGGAAGGGAAATAACCGCCAAATGATAATGTTACCGGAGCAAAGTGACCGCCAAATG
>JALUXH010000257.1 GCA_027019065.1 Anaerolineales bacterium | reverse complement strand
GGCCTGCGGGGCGTGCGCGACATCCGCCCGCATGTGGAAGCCGCCCGCCGCGGCATCACCCTTACCCCCGAAGCCCTGCTGGAAATCAAGGCCACCCTCGCCCGCAGCCGCGACCTGCGCCGCGCCCTGCTGCGCCTGCAAGTCGTAGCTCCCCGCCTGGCCGACATCGCCGCCCTGCTGCCGCCGCCCCTCGGCCTGATTGACGCCATCGCCCGCACCCTCACCGACGAAGGCGAAATCCCCGACAGCGCCTCGCCCACCCTCGCCCGCCTGCGCGCCGACATGACCCTGGCCCGCCAGCGCCTTACCCGCCGCCTGGAACGCATGGTGCGCGACCCGGCCATTGTGCCCATGCTGCAGGAGCCCATCGTCACCCAGCGCGACGGGCGCTATGTGCTCCCTCTGAAAGCCGAATTCAAAGGCCGCCTGAAGGGCATTGTGCACGACCGCTCGGCTTCGGGCGCCACCCTGTTTGTTGAACCGCTGCCCATTGTGGAAATCAACAACCACCTGCGGGAACTGGAACGCGCCGCCGAACAGGAAATCCGCCGCCTGCTGGCTGCCCTTTCGCAGGAAGTCGCCATCCACGCCGACACCCTGCTGCAGGCCGTGGAAACCTTAGCCCGGCTGGACGTGATTTTCGCCAAAGCCGCCCTCGCCGAACAAATGGAAGCCACCGCGCCGCGCTTGGTACCCTTCAGGCCCCGCCCCCTTGCCTCGCCCCCTGGGAGAGGAAAGGGGGAAAGCCCGCAGCAGGGCGAAGGGCAAGGGGGAAAGGTGAGGGCAACGCCGGAAAACACTGCCCCCACCCACCCCGGCGTAACCCTGCGGCTGTTAGGGGCGCGCCACCCCCTGCTCCCCGCCGAAACCGCAGTGCCCATTGACCTGGTGCTGGATGAAGAGACCTTCGCCTTAGTCATCACCGGCCCCAACACCGGCGGCAAGACCGTGACGCTGAAAACCGCCGGGCTGCTGGCGCTGATGGCGCAGGCGGGGCTGCACCTGCCCGTGGAAGAGGGTTCCGCCCTGAGCGTGTTTGCCAACATCTTCGCCGACATCGGCGACGAGCAGTCCATTGAACAGTCGCTTTCCACCTTTTCGGGGCACATGCGGAACATCGTGCGCATCCTCAAGCGGGCGGATTCCCGCGACCTGGTGCTCTTGGACGAGCTCGGCGCGGGCACCGACCCGCAGGAAGGCGCGGCGCTGGCGCGTGCCATCCTTGACCACCTGGTGCGCCGCGGCGTGACCACCCTGGTTGCCACCCACTACCCCGAACTCAAACTTTACGCCCACGCCACTCCCGGCGTTGCTAACGCCAGCATGGCCTTCGATGCCCACACCCTGCGCCCCACCTACCGCCTGGTGGTCGGCCTGCCGGGGCGTTCCAACGCGCTGGAAATCGCCCAACGGCTGGGGCTTTCAGAAGAAATCATCGCCGCGGCCCGCGCCGGTTTCCACCCCGACGACCTGAAAGCCGATGCCCTGCTGGACGAAATCCACCGGCAGCGGCGGCTGGCGCGCAAGGAACGCCGCCGCGCCGAAAAAGCCCGCCGCCGTGCCGAGGCGCTGCGGGCGAAACTGGCGCGGCGTTTGGCGGAAATCGACAAGGAGCGGCGACAGGTGCTTGCCGAAGCCCAGAGTCAGGCGCAGGCCGAGGTGGAAGCCCTGCGGGAAGAAATCCGCACCCTGCGCCGCCGCCTGCGCCGCCTGCTGCCCCCCGCCGAGGCGCTGGAAGCCCAAAGCGAACTCCGCGCCGCCCAGCAGGCTGCCGACGCGCTGGAAGCCGAAGCCGAGGAAACGCTGGCAGACTTGGAAGCCGAAACCGCGCCCTCCGAACCGCCGCCGGTGGCGGGGCCGCCTCCGCCCCTCACCGTGGGCGCGAAGGTGCATGTGGAACGCCTCAACGCCCAGGGCACGGTGAGCGCGCTGGACGAAGAAGCCGGGGAAGCCGAAGTGGTCATCGGCGCGCTGCGGGTGCGCACGCCGATTCGCGACTTGCGGGTGCTCGCCCCGCCGCCGCCCCAGGGTGCGGCGGGCGGCGAAAGCAGCGTGCGGGTGCCCGAAGTGGCCTCGCCGGGCATGGAACTGGATTTGCGCGGCCTGACCGCCGACGAAGCATTAGAGCGGCTGGATAAGTACCTGGACCAGGCCTATTTAGCCGGGCTGCCCTTCGTGCGGATTGTGCACGGCAAAGGCACCGGACGCCTGCGCGCCGCCGTGCGCGACGCCTTGGAACGCCACCCCCATGTTCGCGCCTGGGAATCCGGCCTGCCGCAAGAAGGCGGCGACGGGGTAACGGTGGCGAAACTGACAGAGGGATGAAAAAGCCCTGCCGGGTCTTGCTGATCCAACAGGGCTTTTGGAGGTGTCTTGCGCGGGGGCGCGCCGTTTATGCCTGGGCAGCCGCAGCGCCGGCATCCAACGCGCGGTAGTTGGCTTCCAGCAAGTGATGTTTGCGGGCCGGAAGATGGCCTTTCAGCGCGGTTTTGATTTGTTCCATCGTCAACATGGGGAAGCGCGGCATCATCGCGCCTAACATCACCATGTTGGCAAGGCGGCGGTCGCCGAGGGCTTCGGCGATGTGGCTGGCCTTGAGGGCGATGGCTTTCACATCGGTGCGCGTGACCCCGCGGTTGAGCAGCGAGGCGTTGGCGACGACGAGGCCTTCGGGCTGCACCTGCGGCTCGAATTTGTCCAGCGAGGGGGCGTTGAGCGCCATCAGCACTTGGGGGTGCGCCACCAGCGGCGAGCCGATTTCCTCGTCGGCGATGATGACCGTGCAGTTGGCCGTGCCGCCGCGCATTTCGGGGCCGTAAGAGGGGAACCACGTCACTTCGTGCCCGGCGTCCATGGCGGCATAAGCCAGCACCTGCCCGGCGAAGAGCACGCCCTGGCCGCCGAATCCGGCAATCAGAATTTCGGTTTGCATGAGTACCTCCTTTACACCCGCAGTTTTTGCAGTTCCGGCGCAACCTTGTAATCGCCCAGCGGGTAGGCGGGCACCATGTTGTCGCGCACCCAGTTCATGGCTTCGGCGGGCGTCATCTTCCAGTTCGTCGGGCAGGTGGAAAGCAGTTCCACCAACGAGAACCCCAGCCCGCGCACCTGCGCTTCAAAGGCCAGCCGAATGGCCTTTTTGGCCTTGCGGATGTTGGCGGGGTCGTGCATGCTGCGGCGCACGACGTAAGCCGCGCCGTCAAGGGTGGCGAGAATTTCACTCATGCGGATGGGGAAGCCCTGCACGGCGACGTCGCGGCCGCCCGGCGAGGAGGTGGTGATCTGGTTGGGCAGGGTGGTGGGCGCCATTTGGCCGCCGGTCATGCCGTAGATGGCGTTGTTGATGAAAATCACGGTGATGCGCTCGCCGCGGGCGGCGGCGTGGACGATTTCGCCCATCCCGATGGAAGCCAGGTCGCCGTCGCCCTGGTAGGTGAAGACGATGCGGTCGGGCAGCACGCGCTTGATGCCGGTGGCCATCGCGGGGGCGCGCCCGTGGGCGGCTTCCACGCCATCAAATTCAAAGTAGTCGTAAGCCAGCACGGCACAACCCACGGGGGCGATGCCGATGGTCTTTTCGCGCAGGCCCATTTCGTCAATCACCTCGGCCACCAGCCGATGAGCTACGCCGTGGGTGCAGCCCGGGCAGTAATGGGTGGGGGTGTCGGCCAGGGCTTCCGGACGCTGATAGACCATTTTCAGGGTGGTTTTGGGTTTGGTGGGAGCAGCAACAGTCATGATGGCCTCCTAAGACACCATTTGCGCCAGCCAGCGGGCGCGCGGGGCTTCGGCGGGGGTGGGCGGCTCGGAAACCAGGGCATGGATTTCGGCCAGGACCTCATCGGGAAAGGGCACCATACCGCCCATGCGCCCGTAGAAACGCACCGGTACCTGGCCCTGGGCGGCGGCCTGGACGTCGTCGAGCATCTGGCCGCCGTTCATTTCCACCACCAGGAAGGCCTTGCTGCGCGCCGCCAGGTCGCGGATGGCCTCGGTGGGGAAGGGGCGCAGGCTGACCGGGCGGAAGAGACCTACCTTGATGCCTTCGGCGCGGGCTGCCCGCACGGCGGAAAGTGCCACCCGCCCGGCCGTGCCGAAACCGAGGACGACGTACTCGGCGTCGTCAAGGTAGTATTCCCGATAGCGGATTTCGTTGGCTTCCATTGCCTGCCAGCGCTGCACCAGCCGCAGGTTGACCTCTTCTTCCACCTCGGGCTTGAGGTAGAGCGAGGTCAGGCGGCGCGCCGGGCGGCCTTCGGCCCCGCCGACGGCCCAGTCGGGGCGTTCGCGGCGCGGCGGGCGCGGTTCGGGCAGGGAAACCGGCTCCATCATCTGGCCGATGCTGCCGTCGGCGACCACGAACACGATGGTGCGGTATTTCTCGGCCAGGTCGAAGGCCTCGCCGATGAGGTCTACGGCTTCCTGTACCGAAGCGGGGGCAAGCACCAGGGGGAAGAAATCGCCGTGGCCTGCGCCGTGGATGACCTGGCGGTAGTCGCCCTGCGAGGGGGCGATGTTGCCCAGGCCGGGGCCGCCGCGCATCACGTCCACAATCACCGCCGGGACTTCGGTGCCCGCGATGTAAGAAATCCCCTCGGCCATCAGGCTGATGCCGGGGCCCGAGGTGGAAGTCATCACCCGCGCCCCGGTGCAGGCCGCGCCGTACACCATGTTGATGGCGGCCACTTCGCTTTCGGCTTGCAGGAAGGCGCGGCCTTCTTCGGGCATGCGTTTGGCCATCCATTCCAGCAGTTCGCTTTGGGGGGTGATGGGGTAGCCGAAATAGGCTTCCACCCCGGCGCGAATGGCGGCTTCGGCCATGGCGACGTTCCCTTTGAGCAGTTGTCGGGTCATGGGGAAGCCTCCTTCAGGAAACAGCCGCCGCGCGGGGGCGCGCTTTGGCTTCGCGGTAAACGGTGATCGCGGCTTCGGGGCATACCACAGCGCAGACATTGCAGCCCGTGCAGCCTTCCTTGCCCAGGGCGGCCGGGTGGTAACCATGGGGGGTGAGCCGCTCGGTGTTGAGGGTCAGCACGCCTGCAGGACAGTATGCCACGCACAGTTCACACCCTTTGCAGAGTGTTTCGTCAATTTTTACCCAACCTTTGGCGGCCATGGGCACCTCCTGAAAATTTGTCGGATTATCAAGCGGAAGCAACAAAAAAACGCCCTCGTCCCTAAGGACGAAGGCGTTTCGCCTCCGCGGTACCACCCTGGTTGTCGGCTGCGCGCGGGCAGGCAGCGCGCCTGCCGCGATGGGCAGCCGACCTCTCTGGCGCGGTAACGGGCGCTTCCCGCCGCCTGCTACTTTCCCGGCAAGGGGTTCACGGGCGGGGCATTGCCCTGACGGGCGGCAGGCGAGTTTGGCCTTTGCCTGGGGCGCTCGGCGGGCGCCGCTGCCGGGCTTGCACCTTCCCCGGCTCGCTGACCGATGGCCTACTACTCCTGCGATGCCTTGCGCTGGCTTGGTTGTGCCTGTATGCGACCACCCGGCTGCTGCTTTGGCCGGGTTGTAATTGGCGGCGATTTTATCGCGAAGGGGGCGATGCGTCTATGGAAAAGGGAAATTTGTTTATGGTTTTTTTATGGGGAATCGTCGGATAGTCAGATAGTCGGGTTGTCAGATAGTCGGGTCGTCAGATAGTCGGGTCGTCAGATAGTCGGGTCGTCAGATAGTCGGGCAGTCAGGTGGCCGGTGGTCGGGGGTGTGTTGC
>JALUXH010000256.1 GCA_027019065.1 Anaerolineales bacterium | reverse complement strand
GTTATCCCCGGCCGGATGACCTTCTTCGGCCCCACGCCCGATGAACAGGTCAGCGGCTCGGGCGTGATCGTCTCCGAAAAAGGCTACATCATCACCAACAACCACGTGGTGGCAGGCACGCAAAAACTGGAAGTCATCTTCGCCAACGGCACCCGGCGGGAAGCCCGCATCGTGGGCACCGACCGCTTCGCCGACCTCGCCGTGCTGCAGGTGAAAGGCAAAGTGCCCGCCGTGGCCGTGTTAGGCAACTCCGACGCCCTCAAGCCCGGCGAAACCGTGATTGCCATTGGCTCGCCGCTGGGCGCTTTCCGCAACACCGTGACCGTGGGCGTGGTCAGCGCCACCGGCCGCAATCTGGATACCGGCCGCGGTTACGTGATGGAAGGCCTCATCCAGACCGACGCGGCCATCAACCACGGCAACTCGGGCGGGCCGCTGGTCAACCTGGCAGGCGAAGTCGTGGGCATCAACACCCTCATCGTGCGCAACGGCGGCGGCGATGTGGCCGAAGGGCTGGGCTTCGCCATTCCTTCCAACACCGTGCGCGCCGTGGCCGAGCAAATTATCAAACAGGGCTATGTTGCCCGTCCCTACCTCGGCATTGATTGGCAGGGCATCAACCCCGCCATCGCCGCCCGCTACGGCCTGCCGGTGAAATGGGGCGTGTATGTCGTTCAGGTGGCCGCGAACAGCCCGGCCGCCAAAGCCGGTTTGCAGCACGGCGACATCATCACCCAAATCGGCAACACCCCCATTGACGACCAACACCCCTTCATCAACAGCCTTTTCGGCCACAAACCCGGCGAAACCGTGACCCTCAAAGTGGTGCGCGAAGGCAAAACGCTTTCCCTGAAGGTTACTCTGGGCGAGCGGCCGCGGCCATAGCCTTGCACGGCTGAAAGGGCAACTTTGCATGGGGCAGGAAAGCATCCTGCCCCGTCGCGATTTCCCGGCGGGCTTGGTATAATGCCCCCATGCGCAAACTTCTCTTTGCCCTGGCGCTGCTGCTGGGCGTCATTTTTCTCATCGGACGGCTGGCAGAAATTCACACCATCGTGGCAACCCTGCGGCAGGGCGACCTGCGGTTCATCGGCCTGGCTTTGGGGGTACAGGTTTTATGGTATCTCAACGCCGGTTACAATCTCAAGATTCTCTACCGGGCGCTGGGGCTGGAAGAAAGCCCCGCCCGCCTGGCTTTGATGGCATTGGGCGCCAACTTCTTCGGGGTCGTGGTGCCCAGCGGCGGGATGAGCGGGCTGACGGTCTTTATCGCCGAAGCCCGTCAGCAAGGCTATTCGGCCAGCCGGGCAACCGTGGCCGGGGTCGTGTACCTTTTCTTTGAATATGCCGGCTTCCTGGCGGTGCTGGGGCTGGGGCTGGTCGTGCTCATCCGCCGCAACAACCTCACCCCTGCCGACATCGTCGCCTCCATCCTGATGGCCGGGCTGGCCTTAGGGCTGGGGGCGCTGCTCTATCTGGGGGCTTATTCCGGCCCGCTGCTGGCCCGGGTCTTGAGCGCCCTCGCCCAGGGCGCCAACCGCCTGCTGTGGCCGCTGCTGCACCGCCCCTATCTTTCCGAAAGCCGCGCCCGCACGTTCGCCCTTGACGCCGGGGAAGGCCTGCAAGCCCTGCGCCGCCAGCCCCACGCGGTGCTGCTGCCGGCCACTTTGGGCGTGGTCAGCAAAATGCTGCAAGTGCTGGCGCTCTGGCTGGTCTTCCTGGCCTTCCATGTGCCGCACTCGCTGGGCACGGTCGTGGGGGGCTATGCCATCGCGATGCTGTTCATGATCATCTCGCCCACACCTTCGGGCATCGGCATTGTGGAAGGCGTGATGACCGTGGCGCTCAACTCACTCAACGTGGCGCTGGGCGCGGCCGCCGTCATCACGCTGGCCTATCGCGGCATCACCTTCTGGCTGCCGTTCCTGCTGGGGCCGCTGGCCTTTCGCGCCCTGGGGCACCTGCCCCTCACCCCGCCGCCGATACCGCCCCCTCCGGCCCGCGGAGGTGCGCCATGACGGCCGACCGCTGGCATCTCGGCCCCCCCGCCCTGCAACAGGCCCTTCACGGCTTCCCCCTCCCGGCGTGGCGTTACTACCCCGTCACCGGCTCCACCAACGACAACGCACTGGCCTGGGCTTCCGCCGGCGCTCCGGAAGGCTGCCTTGTGCTCGCCGCCCGCCAAACCCGCGGGCGCGGGCGGCAGGGCAACCGCTGGTGGTCGCATCCGGAAGCCGCCCTCACTTTCACCCTCATCGCCCGCCCCCTGCCCGCCGAACGCCCGCATTTGACCCGTTTCACGGCATGGGGAGCAGTCGCCCTTGCCGAAGCCCTGGAAGCCCTCGGCCTGGCAATCGCCATCAAATGGCCGAACGACATTCTGCTGAAAGGCCGCAAAATTGCAGGCGTGCTGGCCGAAACCGTGTGGGAAGGCAGCCGCCCCGCGGCGGTGGTCGTCGGCCTGGGGGTGAACCTGGCTGCCGAAGCCGTGCCGCCCCCCGAAACCACCGATTTCCCCGCCGGAAGCATAGCCGACGCCCTCGGCGCCCCCCCGCCCCGCTGGGGCTTCCTGGTCGCCGTGCTGCGCCAAATGCTCCGGTGGCGTTACCGCCTCACCGCGCCCGGCTTCCTGCAAGCCTGGGAAGCCCGCCTGGCTTACCGCGGGCGCACCGTGCGAGCCGGCAGCACCACCGGCGTGCTGCTGGGGCTGGACGCCCGCGGCGGCCTGCGCCTGCGCCTGCCCTCCGGCGAAATCGGCACCTGCCATGCCCTGCGCGGCCACTTGCGGCCGGTTGACAGCCACACCGAATTGCCATAAACTTATACCAGCCCATGATGCACCCCAGGAGGCCACCATGTTAGACGATTTCCGCGAGAGCGGCGGCTTTGTGGAAGACGATACCCAGGCAACATCCCCTGACGCGGAAACCTCCGCGCAGAACGGGGGCGGGGGCGACCTGCTTTTCGGCATGACGCCCACTCAGCGGTTCGTGCTGGCCGTGCTGTTTTTCCTTTCCATGTGCATGTTGGGGTCGTTCTGCCTGCTCATTACCGAAAAAATCGCCCTCCCCCTTTTCTAACCCCCTATCCGTGCTCACGCCCAGGCCCGCCGTGCAGGCGGGCTGTGTTTTTCAGGCCGCAGCCCGCAACCAGGCCACCACTTCGGCAAGCCCCTGCCGCAAAGGGGTTTGGGGGCGAAAGCCCAGCAGCCTCGCCGCTTTGGCAGGGTCGCCCACCGAGCGGTAAATATCGCCCGCCCGCGGCGGCGCAAACACAGGCGGCGGGGCCTCCGGAATCAGCCCTCGCAGCGCGGCGAGGAGTTCCAGCAGCGAAACCTCGCGCCCCGTACAGATATTGATGACCTCACCGGCAGCAGCGGGGCTTTCGGCAGCGCGCAGGTTGGCCTGCGCCACATCGCCCACAAAGACAAAATCGCGCCGCTGGCCGCCATCGCCAAACACCGTCGGCGGCTGCCCGGCCAGCATCCGCCGCGCGAAAATGGGGATGGCCGCCGCGTAAGGGCTATCGGGGCGCTGGCGGGGGCCGTAAACGTTGAAATAACGCAGTGCCACCACCGGCAGGTCAAAAGCGGCGGTGTAAAGGCGGGCATAAAGTTCATTGGCGGCTTTGGACGCCGCATAAGGGGAAAGCGGGCGCGGCGGCAGGTTTTCCCGCAGGGGGAAGGCATGGCTATCGCCATACACCGCTGCGCTGGAGGCCAGCACGACCCGCGCCACCCCTGCCCGGCGCGCGGCTTCCAGCACCTGCACGGTGCCGGTGCCGTTGACCGCGTGGCATGTCAGGGGGTCTTCCATAGAAGCGGGCACCGACACAAACGCCGCCTCGTGGAACACCCACACGGCCCCGCGCAGCGCCGCCTGCAGCGCCGCCGGGTCGCGGATATCGCCTTCCTGCACTTCCAGATGCGTACGCGCCAGCCCCGCCAGGTTTTCCGGCCGGCCGCTGGAAAAATTGTCCAGCACCCGCACGCGAAAACCTTCCGCCAGCAGGGCGCGCACAATGTGAGAGCCGATAAACCCCGCCCCGCCCGTCACCAGCGCCAGCCTCATCGTCCCTTCCCCCCAAACACCGTGCCCAACGTCCGCAAAATGATCACCAGGTCAAAGAGCAAACTGCGGTGTTTGATGTAGTAGAGGTCGTATCCCAGTTTGATTTCGGTGTCGTGCACCGACGCCACATAGCCATAATTGACCTGCGCCCAGCCGGTCACGCCGGGTTTGACCAGCAGCCGCGCCCGGTAAAAGGGAATGCGCTTTTCCAGATCGGCAATCAGGGCGGGCTGTTCGGGGCGCGGCCCCACCACACTCATATCGCCCATCAGCACATTGATAAACTGGGGGAACTCATCAAGGTGCGTTTTCCGCAAAAAAGCTCCCAGCGCCGTGATGCGGTGGGCGTCGTCGTCGGCCCATTTGCCTTCGTCCTCACCGGGCGGCACCGGCCGCATGGTGCGGAATTTGATCATCGTGAAAGGCCGCCCGCCTTTTCCCGAACGGGTTTGCTTGAAAAACACCGGGAAGCCGCTTTCCAACACAATGGCCAGCGCCACCCACGGGAAAAGGCAGGCCAGCAGCACCACCCCCACCAGCCCGCCGAGAATATCCACCGCCCGCTTGCCCATCAAATAGAACGCGCTGACCCGCGCTTCATCCACAAAAGAGCGGATGAGCCAGTCGGCATCCAGATGCTTGATGGGCACGCGTTCCAACAATTCTTCGTACACCGCGGCCATGGTGGCAATTTCCACCCCCTGTTCCTGGGCATCCAGAATCGCCTGAAACATGCGCCCGTGCATTTCGCCGCTGATCGCCACGATGAGGTCAGAAATGCGTTCCCGGCGCACAATCTTCAGCAGCTGGTCGCTGCCCCCCAGCACCGGCTCGCTTTCAAAGGTGTTGCCCCACTTTTGCGGATCATCGTCAAGCACGCCCACCACTTCAAAAGGCGAAGGGTCAACGCTGTGAATGGCCTGCAAAATTGCCCGTCCGGCTTTGCCTGCCCCCACCACCAGCACGCGCCGCATGAAACGCGGCGCGTTAAACACGCGGATGTAAACATAGCGCCAGAGCAGGGTGTAGATTGTGGCCGCAATGAAAAAGACCGCCACGCCTTTACGCGGCAGCGAAAGCGGCGGCGAGGTGAAATACACCACAAGATAAATCACACCGCCTGCCAGCGCGGCCATGACCACGCCGCGCACGGTTTCACGCCAGCGGCTGGCCTTGTGGGGCGTGTAAAGTTCCACCAGTAACAACAGCCAAAACACCGGCAGCAAATGAAACCAGAGCGGCAAATCGGCAATGTAAGCCCGGCCGGGGAAGCCGACCACCAGCCGGTCGCCCACCCACCAAAAATACACGGCCGTAGCCCAGGCCAGCAGCACGGCCGCCACATCGCCGGTCAGCAACAGGGTGCGCCGTTCGGCCGGGCGCAAACGCAGGGGGGAAGTTCCGGAAGTTGTGGATTGCACAGGCGGCATGGTGGTCTCGCAGGGCCTCCAACAGAAATTCGGTCGGCGAACACGGCGTACCGGCAGTGTTACCCGGCAGCAGCCGAATCGGCGTGCGGGGGAAACACCACTCCCCACAGAAAGCCGCTTCCCCAGGCCAGGTGCATCGTGGCCATCGCCAGCGGCGCGCCGACCACGCAGGCCGGTTTGCGCTTGCGGACGGCCAAATGCACGCCCGCGGCCAGCAGCGCCAGGGCGTAACCTCCCGCCTGCAGCGCCA
>JALUXH010000255.1 GCA_027019065.1 Anaerolineales bacterium | reverse complement strand
AGAAAGTGGAAGTTGAAGTTGAAGCAGAGATGCCCACGGCGTTCCTGCAAATCATCGGGCTCAACACTTTGCGTCTGAGGGCTGTTTCTGTAGGCGAAGCGGCGTCCATGGACGTCGTGCTGGTCATTGATACCTCAGAATCAATGACTTATGACGCCAACCCTGGCGACCCCATGCGCGACCCTTCGCAGTGCAATCCGGGGCATCAATGCCACCCTTTTGAGGAAGTGCGGAGCGCGGCCAAGAATTTCGCCGCCCGCATTTTGAACCTGCCCGCGAACAAGGAACAAGACCGTCTGGCGATTGTAACTTTTGCCGACGGCTGGCGGACAGGCGATACGGGATTGCGTTTTCCGCCCGGCAGCGGAGCGCATCCGTTGCTGAGCAAGGCGTGGACTTATAAGTATGCCGACGCCGTCACGGTGTTGGATAACCTGCAGGTTTATGACCCGGGGAACGTTTGCCCTCAGAACCTGGGGGGGAGCGACCAGTTAGGCCCCTGTCGTCAGTACGATCAAAACGGCCAGTACCTGGGGCTTAATTGCCCCTTGTTTTGGAATCCTAAATATCATGACCCGTCCACTTGCACCACAACGGCCATTGGCGGCGGGCTGTTTTGGGCAGCCCAGTTGCTGGCACAGAGCGGGCGCGAGAATGCTTTATGGATCGTGGTGATGCTGACCGATGGGGCGGCGAATTCTACGTTGCCCGCGCCGGGCGACAAACTGGATACGCACAAACACGCCCTCCAATCATTGCCGATTGGCTTTTGCCCCCCTTCAACTTTCAACCCTTGGTCCAATAATCATCCGCCACCCCCGCCGTATTGCCGTGACAACAACGTGGCCAGCCGCCATGCTTATGGCAACCCGAATTATGACGCGGATGACTATGCGCGGGACATGGCCGATTGGCTGGCGTGCAGTTCCAATCCTGCCCCCGGCTGCTCAACGGCAGGGCAGGGTGCGGCGGTGTTTTCCATTGGGCTGGGGCCGTTGGTCACCGCGGTGCCGCAAAACGCACCCCCTAACAGCCCGCCGGCCGGCGGTGCGCTCTTGCGGTATATTGCCGCGGTGGGTGATGACGGGGACCCTGCTACCGACCCCTGTGCAGGCATTACGGATTACACCAAGTGGTGCGGTAACTATTATTATTCACCCACCGGCCCCAAATTGGACCGCGTGTTTGAAGATATTGCATCGCGTTTGTTTACCCGCCTGACCCATTAGGGGAAGGGAGGTTCGTATGCGTAAGGTGGTGGTTTTTGTGAAAGGCCGCGGCGGCCGGAAAGCGCAGGGTGCGTTAGAGTTTGCGTTGTTGTTGCCGGTTGTGCTGACCATGATTTTCGCGATGATTGAGGTCGCACGCCTCTTTCAGGCTTATGTGGTCGTGGAAAACGCAGCCCGCTATGGTGTGCGCTATGCTCAGACGGGCGAATACGATCCTGCCTATTGTGTGGACCTGGACGGCGATAATACCCCTTGTGGTGGTGCCAGTAAGGATGCCGAGATCGATGCCGCGCGGGTGAAAAGCATCAAAGCGGTCGTGAAAGGTGTTGCTGCGGGCATCATGCGCAATGATGTTTCCGGCAAGAACCAGCCCGGCTTTTTCCATGTCACGGTGTGCAGTTCGCGCCCCGGTTTCGTGTATCACCCTTATCCAGATGATTATTGTGAGCCGCAAGATGATGCCGGCGACCCGGCCCTGGGAACAACGCGGGTGTTGGTTTCGGTGACTTTTAACCATCCGGTCATTTTGCCGGTGATGAGCAGCATTGCGCCTTTTGTGCGTCTCCATGCCGAGCGTACCGGCATTCTGGAACAGTTTCGGGTGGCCAAAGTGGTGGGGCTTCCTCCCCAAATTCAACTGCCGACTCCTACGCCTTCGCCCACGTCGCCGCCTCCGACGGCGACGAACACACCGCCCCCTTCGCCTACGCCCACGCCCACGGCAACGCCGACGCCGAGCTGCGATTTGATAGAATACCATATGTATTTCTGGGGGGATGATGTCCGCATGTCGGTGCGCAACCATAACAACGTCCCTATGTATCTGACCGATTCCACCCTCACTTGGGAAAAGTTAAAGGATTCGGAATACGTCAACTATTTCACTTTCTATGGCCATCGCTATTACAACGGGAATGACCACAACTCACCTACGGCTGCGCAGCCTTCTTCGCCCATTAAACTGGGAGGGAACGGCCAGCGAGGGACATGGCTTGCCGATTTCAACGGCGGGCCTGATAAATATACTTTCCGCAGCGGCTCCTATGCGCTTGCACTCACTTTTAAGTTTGATAATGGATTGACATGCACCCTGAACGGCCATTTGGGAGGGCTGCATATTGAAATTGTCAACCCGCAGCCTGGATTGGTGATTACCTCTTTGGATGAGGTGCAACGGGAATTGACGCGCTTTGAGGCGGTAGCATGGGATCCCAATGTGGGCACGAATAACGGAGATGGTATCAGCAAGGTCTATTTCCAATTGCTGTACCCGAACGGCCATATTCGGCGCCATACGGAAGGAGCAGCGCGCTATTGCATGTTTGGCGGCAACAGCACGTGCAATAAAATGGGGAAGGGCACGTGGCGCGGTTTGCAAAGCGGCACCTACATTTTGCGCGCCCGGGCTCGCTCCACAGGCGGCGCGTACAGCCGATGGGTAGAGCGCACTTTTGTGGTGGGGCTGCCCACGCCCACGCCGACGGCCACGCCCGATTGCAGCCTGGTGAGCATCCGAAATCTGCGTGTGGATAGCAGTGGCAATTTGACGGCGTGGGTAACAAACAACAATCCTACCCCTATTCATCTGACCTATACGCGGGTGTGGTGGCCTACCCTGGATGCTGCCCGGCCGGATGTTTTTCTGGACTGGATCACACTGAATAATAATTACTTTAGCGGCCAGGACTACAGCTCTCCTACTGAAACGAATCGGACAATGCAGATCGGCAATGGAGGCTGGTGGTGGTGGGGCGCCGGTTGGTTTGATAAAAACTGGCACCATGTCGTCCCTTACGGAGAGCTGGGTGTTCACTTAACGTTTGACAATATGTGCGACGTTGAAGCGAGTATTGTGTTGCCTTCGCCGACGCCCACGTCCACACCCACCATTACCCCGACACCCACCATTACCCTGACACCCACTATTACTCCATCGCCTACCATTACCCCGACGCCCTCAAATACGCCTACGCCGTCCAATACGCCCACACCGTCCAATACGCCCACGGCGACCTCCACCCCAACGCCTACACCGACTCCTGATTGTTCCCTGATCACGGTTTCCAAATCCCTCTATGTCAACGGGAAGAAAGTGCAGGTGCGGGTGCGGAACAATAATCCGGTGAATGTGCCCTTGCTTAGCTCAAGCCTGACCTGGCAGACTTTTGTGCCCGGCTCCTACGTGGATTATTTCCAGTGGAACTGGAAGACGTACTACCATGGAAAGGATTACTCTTCACCGACCAGCGCCAGCACCAACAAGGCTTTCCCCGCGGGCGCCAACTATTACTGGGCTGCAGGGTTTGGTGGTGTGCCTTCACCGCTGTTTGGCTTCTATCGCGTCACGTTGCACTTTGCGGGCGGCTGCACGGTGAGTAGCGCAGTGGATATCCCCACGCCCACGCCTACACCTACCCCCCGCGTGACGCCTACGCCCACGCCTTCGCCCACGCCACATCCTACCAATACGCCTGTTCCCACGGCGACGGATACCCCTACGCCTTATCCTACCACGGGAGGCTTTGGATAATTTGCCCGGCCGCGACCGCACAAACACCCTGCCTTTGGCGGGGTGTTTTGCTTTCCTGCAGCCTTGCCACGGTGTGAGGAGCGGAGAGAACGGGGCTGGCGGTCGTTTGTTGTACAATATGAAGTATCTATTCAGCGCTGGCAAGGAAAAACCACAGATTCCGCAGATTGAAACCACAGAAGACACAGAAATGGCACCGAAAACGCAGAAACACGCTTTGTGTCTTTGCTCCCTTTGTGTCTTTGCGTTAATTTCCTGGCGTGCCGAGACCATTTTCATAAGGCTGAACAGTTACAATATGAAAGGCTTTGAGTTTCGTGATGGTGCGGTTTGGGAGGCTGTGAAATGGATTCCTCTGGAGACCATGTGGAAAGGAAATTCTTCTGGGGGCTGGTCGGCGGCGTGGCGTTGCTGGCGGCCGCAGCGCTGGCTGTGGCGTGGACGCGGCAAAGCCGTGTGGCTTATCGCACCGATGACACTCCCGCTGCCGTGGTTTACAATTTTTTGCTGGCGCTGCGCCGCGGCGAGCCCGACGTGGCCTATGGTTTCCTGGGCGACATACCGTGCAAACCCTCGCTGGATGATTTCAGCACCCGTGTGGAAACGCCCCCTCATCTGGGGGTGGCATGGAGCAACGTGCGGCAGCAGGGCGACCGTGCCTGGGTGGCGATCACCCTTCGTTACGATGAGGGCCTTTTTTCCGAAAGTGCGGGGATAACCGAGCAGGTGATGCTTCGGCGGGAAAACGGCCGATGGAAGATCGTGCGCCTGCCCCCCGAGTTTTGGCCTTTTTCTCCCCCCTGGCCTGAGGGCCGGTGCCCGCGCGGGCAAGGAGGCAAGTAATGGCAAGTTTGCGGCGGTTGTATGCTTACGGCGCTGCGCTGGCCGCGTTGGAAGCCTGGTTGTGGAGCCTGGTTTCCCTGACCACGAAAGCGCTGCGGGGGGCGCTTTGGGCCCGTCCGGAAGACCTGGCCGGGGCATTGGCGGCGTTCATCATTGGTTTGCCGGTGTTCGTGTTTCACTGGCGTTGGGTGCAGCGCGATGCAGCAGCCCGTGAGGAAGAACGCCACGCCGCGGTCCGCGCTGGGGCGCTTTACCTCGCGTTAGCCCTGGCGTGGGGGCCCGCCTTTCATGCAGCCGCGGCGCTGCTCGCCCGGGGGCTGGAAGGCCTGCTGCCCTTGCCTCAATGGACGACGCTCTTCCCCGGCCTCTCGTGGCAGCGCACCGTGGCTGTGTGGGTGCTTCATAGCCTGGTGGGCGGATATTTTGCCTTCGTCTTGCGGGAAGACACGCGCGCCGGTCTGACCGATGCCCAGGCCATCGCCCGACGCTGGTATCGCTACCTCTGGCTTTCCTATGGCGTGGTGTGGCTCTGGCTGGGAGTGCATGATTTCCTCAGCGTTTTTGCCCCCCCTGACGACCTCTTTGCCCCCCTGGTGCTCAACAAATTTGTGGCGCAGGGGATCGTCTTTGCAGCCGGAGGGCTGCTGATTGTTGTGGGGTGGGGCGTCCGCTGGTGGCGGGAAAGCCTCAACGGGCCGCGCGACCGCCAGTCAGCCGTGATTGCCGGTTTTCTGGTCGTGTGGACGTTGGCAGGTCTGGCTGTCGCCGTGGCTGCGATGGGGGTGGCCGTTCAGCGGGCGCTGAGCGTGCTTCTCGGCGATGCCTATCGCCTGTACCCTCCGGCGCGTACGGCTTTGGTGGCTGGTGTGCCTTCTCTGGCGCTCTGGCTGGCAGCGCAGCGCGGGCTGGCACGTTTTGCCTCCGCCTGGGAAGCCCCCCGCCGCGCCTCGCTCTACCGCTTGATGCTCAGCACGATTGCGTTGGCCGGGCTGTTTGTGCTTAGCGGCGGCGTGGCGAGTTTGCTGAGTTACCTTTCCGGCGTCTGGTTTGCGACCTTGCAAGATCACGTCAGGCTGGCGGCCGGTTTCACCTGGGCGGCTTTTGGCCTGGCCTTGTGGGCACTGCCCTGGCGCGCCTTGCAGGCCGAAGCCGAGGCCGA
>JALUXH010000254.1 GCA_027019065.1 Anaerolineales bacterium | reverse complement strand
CAGCTCCCTTTCCTCTCCCAGTGGGAGAGGAAAGGGGGCGCGCAGCGGGGGTAAGGTGAGGGCGCTCCATGGCAGTAGAGCAAAGTGTTTACTCATTCTTGAACCATCCCACAGATGACGCAGAAAAACATCCACCGATTGCACCGATGAGCACAGATTGGGAAAAACGCTGAAAAGCCCAACGCTCCCGTCCGTTCCTTGGCGGCCTGGCGACCTAAAAATCCGCCGCCTTCCGTTTTATCCGCGTGATTCGCGGCCTGTTTTTCCAGGGCTGAACAGTTACGAAAAGCCACAGATTGCACAGCCTCCGCAGACACCACCCACCAATGGACTAACTGACTCACCGTCTCACCGACTAACTGACTCACCGCCTCACTGCCGCCCCTCCCCATCAAAACGTGAAACCGTACATCTCGGCCACGCCGGCACACAGGCGGGCCAGGTCTTCCCGGCTCAGCCCCCACTGTTCCAGCGTGTATTTGTTCCGGCTGCGGTAAGCCCGCACGCGGGCATCTTCGGCTTCCAGATAGCGCGCCAGCGCGGGCGGCATGGCGAGTTCCAGTTGCTCGTAAATGCGGTGCACCGTCTGGCGGTAATTTTGCGTCAGGTCGCGGTAGCCCACCCGCACATAGCGGTGGGGGGGCAGGTCGGCCAGGTCTTCGTGCAAACGGCGATACCAGAGGCAATACACCCCGGCCAGGATACGGGCTTCCCGCCGCACATCGCCGGGGCAGCCGTTCATGCGCCAGTGGCCGTACCACAGGGTGAGCGCCGAGGGGATGACTTCGGCAGGATGGCGCACCAGATGGATGAATTTGGCGTCGGGGAAGGCGGCGCGCAGGTCGGGCATGGCCGAAGAGAAGGTCGGCGGCTTGCTCAGATGCCGCCCGCCGCCGTGTGCGTAGAGGTGACGCTGCAACATGCTGCGGTAGAAGGCCATTTCCTGGCGGCGGCGCTTTGCGGGCACCCGGCGGGAATAATCGGCGTAATCGGCCAGCAGTTCCGGGAAAGGGAAGAACGCCAGCAGGTCGTAGCAGGCCGCCTGATGGAGCAGCAGTTGGGCGTCTTCCTCGGGCTGCAGAAAGCTGAGCCGATGGACGCGAAAGTAATCGCGGGTGTTGGGCATCTGGCTCCAGCGGGCTTCCAGGCGCACCCAGCCGCGCTGCAATGGCTGCCCCACCCGATCATCCAGCGCCTTGAGGGCCCAGGCCAGTTTGCGCTGCACCACGGAAGGCGCCAGCAGGCTCTCCCAGAGGTCCATCGGCACGAACTGGGGGTCGCGCTGCAGGGTTCGCATGAGCAGCGTGGTGCCCGAGCGCTGGGTGGCGGCGATGAAGACCGGCTCGCGCACTTCCTGCCGCCGAAAACCAGGGAAGAGCAGGCGGTCGGCTGCCCAGGCCAGGCGGTGCGCCGCCCCCAGCAGGGGGTAGAACAGCAGCATTTGGGTCACGAGGAAACCCACGCGCTGGGGGCACAGCCGCCCGGGCGTGTTGCGGGCACGGAAGAAACTATGGGAAAGCAAGCGCAGCATCAGGCGGGCGTTGAAGGTCATGCCGCTTCCCTCCGGCGAAGGTCAGGGCAGCGTCGCCAAAATGAGCGCGCCTACCAAAACGCAATAAGCCGCGAAAACATACAAACTGTGGCTGCCGAGGTAGCGCAGCAGCCAGCGGATGGCGAGATAGCCCACCGCCGCGGCCGTCAGGAAACCCGCCAGCACCGGCAGCCAGGCTTCCCCCAGGGCCGGCATGGTCAGCAAATCCTTGAGTGCGACCGCCCCCGCCCCCAGCATCACCGGCACGGACATGAGGAAGGAAAAGCGCGCCGCGGTTGGGCGGTCCAGGTGGCGCACCATGCCGCCGCTGATGGTGCTGCCGCTGCGCGAAACACCCGGGAACAGCGCCAGCACCTGGAACAGCCCCACCACCAGGGCATCGCCCCAATGGAGTTGAGCCAGGTTGCGGCGGCGGCGGCCAATCAGTTCGGCAAGCACCAGCAGCGCCGCCGTGCCCCAGAGGAAAAAGCCCACCGCCCGCGGCGAGGAAAACGCCGCCTCAACCGAATCTTTCAGCCACAGCCCCCCCGCCACGGCGGGCAGCGTCGCCAGGATGAGATACCAGCCCAAACGGGCTTCGGCGGTTTCCAGCGGGCGGCGGCGGGCCAGGGCTTCCAGAAAGCCCACCGTGATGCCCCACAGGTCATCCCAAAAATAGACAATGACCGCCAGCAGGGTGCCCATTTGCACCAGCACATCAAACACAAAGGCCACATCTTTCGGAAAGTGCCAGCCCAGCAGGTGCGGCACCAGCACCAGATGGCCGGAACTGGAAATCGGCAGGAACTCGGTCAGGCCCTGCACGATGCCCAAAACGAAAGCCTGGAAAAGCGTCATTTCAACCTCCGGAGACCTGAGACATTCTCGATCAGTATTTTAGTCATTCAGGAGACATGATTAACCTTGCGCGGGGAAGGATCTCTCCTATTCCCCGATGAGCCTCGCTTACGCTCGGCTCATCTGCCCCCTTCCCTCAACCCCTCCCCTTGCTCCCCTCCCCGCATGCGGGGAGGGGACGGGGGTGGGGTGAAGGGGGGCGGCTACGGTGACGCGGCAGCGTCGCCGTAGCAGGGGTAGGGAGAGATCAAGCAAAGCACCTTGGCCCTGAACGCTGCTGTGAAACTAAACCCACATTACCAGGATTGATTATGCACTGGTATGCAGTGTTCCTTACCATGCAGGCGGGGCAGGATGCCATCCCGCCCCGCCCTCAGGGTTACGGCTTGACATAGACGTTGTAGGCCAAAATGTAATCGCCGGCAGGGTAGTCATCCTGCCCGTCGTTGATTTTCTGCGTGAAAGTGGCCTTGATGCTAAGGTGATGCTCACCGGCAGGCCAGTCTTTCAACACGGCATACACCAGGCGGCACGAAAGGCCGGTGCGTGTCTGGTAACCGATGCTCGCCAGTTTGTCCGCACTCACGGTTTTGCCATCCAGGGTAAAGGTCAACCGGATGTGCTTGAGGTTATCTTTCAGCGTGGCCTGGTCGTGAGCGCACCAGCCGTAGGCCCAGGTCACCGGCTTTGCGGGGTCGGTAATCGGCACGGTGTAGGTGAACGTGCCGGGTTTGGCAAGGTCTTCCGCCGAGGGCTTTTCGCGGGCCAGGTCTTCCAGGAAGTCAATGCCGCTGCGGAGGATGCTTTCGGCCTTATCGGCGGGCACCATCGCGGGCGGGCCGGAAGGCACCATGCCCGCCCCCGCAGGCTTGAGGATGGCTTCCTCGGCGACCTTGAGCACGACGTCGCCATTCTGCAGCAGGGTCTTGGGGGTCAGCGGCACGCGCAGGGTGGGCTGCACGCCCTGGCCTTCCAGGAAGAGCGAGCCGTCGGGGTTCACAAACCGCCCCGTGGGAATCTGCATGGAAAGGTCGTCGGGCATCTTGATTTGCCCGCGGGAAACCTCGGCCTCCGTACCGCTGGTGGGGTATTCCCCCACCACCATCGCGCCGGGCACCTTGCTGAAGCCGTAGGCTTCCAGTTCGCACGCGCTGTAGCAGCCGGGGCCGACCAGCACCGCCAGTTTGTTGAAGTGGTATTGCTCTTCGTTGGGCAGGAATTTCTCCGGCTCGCCTTCCGGCTCAAACTTGCCGGTCTTGTCGCTGTAGTATTCCAGTTGGCCGAGGGTGATGGTCTTTTTGGTAAAGAAGCCCGCCAGGCCCAGGGGCGCGCCGCCGCTGTTGTAACGCATGTCAATGATCAGCCCGGGCACCTTCTTTGCCTGGAACTGTTTGAGCGCCCGCGCGAACAGCCGGATGATAAGCCCGAGGTCATCGTAGTTGGAATTGATGCGGATATAGCCCACGCCGGAATCCAGAATGCGGTAGTCCACCGGCAGGTAGGTTTGCCTGGGGGCGTTGTGGTAAATGGAAGTGAAGTTGAAACTGTCGCGCTCGGCAACCGCGGTCAGGCTCACCGTCTTGGGCTGCTGAGCGCCGGGATTGATGAAAGTCACCGTGGCTTTGTCGCCGGGGTGGGCGCGCAGCAGGTAGCGCGCCTGCTGGTAGCGCAGCGCCCAGTCGGTGGACATCGGCAGCGACCACGGCCTGACGCCTTTCAGCGCCTCGTCAATGGGCTGGCCGTTGAACTCGCTCACGATGGCGCCCTTCTGGATGCCTGCCTGCTCGGCCGGGCCGCCGGCGGTAACATACACCACCAGATAGCGGCCATCGTCCATCCGGCGGATGGCGAAGCCGTAGCCGCCGCTCGTGGCATCCATGTACTGTTGGTAGCCATATTCGGTCATGCTGAGCCCAACGTGCCCATCGTGGAAAGCCCAGGTGAAATCGCGCAGCGCCAGCCAGAAGGCGTTGGGATCGTTGTTCTTCTGAGCGGCCTCCACGCGCGGCTTGAGTTCCCGGTAAAGGGCGTCCCAATTCGGCTGCTTTTCAGGGAAACCGTTGAAGGCATACTCTTTACGGGCGAAAGCAAAGAGTTTGTCAAAGGCTTCGGTGTAGGAAAGTTTGGAGAAATCCTTGATGGCCGCCTCTTTCGGCTCGTAGAGCGTGAGGTCGGCCACCTCGGTGCGGATGAATTTGAAGGGCTTTTGGTCAAGGTCAACGATGGTATAACCCGCCGGAATGGGCGCGACGGGGTCGTCTTTGGTAAAGAGTTTGCCGTCGGGGCCAAAGCCGGTGGGGAATTCCTGCCGGTTGTCAGGTGCCCACACCACCAGTTTGCCGCCGATGACTTCATCCTGGTTTTCCGAATCGGTTTTCATGGAAGCCAGATACCCCGGCCAGCCGTAAGAGCGGTCGTCGCCCACAGCATAGGGGCCGCCGGTCAGGTTAGGCCAGTAACTGACGGCGAAAATCTGCACGCCTTTGTCCTTGTGGCCGTTGTGGTCCACATCGGCAAAATGGGCTTCAGGGCGGGCGGGCAGTTGGATTTCATAAGTGCCGTGCTTGACCTCCGGGTCAAGTTTGAGATACCCCAGCACCTGCGATGCCACCGGGATTTCCCAATCGCGGTTGCGGGTAACAAAGCCGTACATATCCACCAGCGCGACGGCATGTTCCACATAGTAGGTCGTGATGATGTCGTTGGTGTAGTCAAATTCGCCGGTGATCTTGACGGCGCTGGGGCCGCCCATCGCGGGCCGGGCGGTGGGGGAAGGGATCGGGGTTGCGGTCGCGGCCCCGGCGGTTGCAGCCGCCGTCGGCGAGGGCAGCGGTGTCGCCGGGCCGCAAGCAGCCAGCACCAGACCGGCCACCACAAAAACGAAAGCAGCAAAACGCCAGGTTTTTTGCATCACACACTCCTTGCAGGCATCAAGAAAAAGGAAAGCACCCCCACAGCGCGCAGGATGCACTGAGGGCGATTATACCCGAACTTTCCCGCCGATATTATTCATTCCAGGCAAGGGGGAACCACAGATTCCGCAGATTCCGCAGAAAAACATCCACCGATTGACTTAACTTCTCACGTTACGCAGCAGTGATTGACAGACAGCAATTTCACCCTATGAAACCGTTGAACATTCGGCTTTTTCGCCCTCACCACTCCCCCTTCGCGGCGGCTCAGCCCCCTCTCCTCTCCCAGTGGGAGAGGAGAGGGGGCGCGCAGCGGGGGTAAGGTGAGGGCGCTTAGATATGTTGATGCTCAACTGCGTAACATGGTAACTGCCTACGCTGTGGTGCTCTCCATGTGTCTTGATGTGCTGCGCCTTTGTCATACCCCTCCCCTGGCTCCCCTCCCCGCATGCGGGGAGGGGACGGGGGTGGGGTTCA
>JALUXH010000253.1 GCA_027019065.1 Anaerolineales bacterium | reverse complement strand
GCCGGGGGAAACCGCTGGGGTGGGTGAGGCGGGGCGGGCCGGAGGCTGCCATGCCGGGATCCACCGGGCCATGTAAGGCGCCAGGCGCGCCTGCCCCCATTGCTCTACGCGGAGGGCGGTGGCCTGCAGCGTGAGGGGGGAAAAGCGGTACCACGCGGCCAGGGTGAGGGCGATCAGGCTGAACCAGAGCCAGAGGCGCAGGCGGCGGTAGCGTTTGCGGGGGCGGGAAGGCGCTTCGGCGGATGCCGGGGCCGCGGCGGCAGGCCGAGAGCCGGGGGTAGAGGCTGCAGCCGATGGCGAGGAAGGCGGCCGCGAGGGCGGCTTCCCGCTGCCGCCGCTTTCGGCGGCTGCACTGCGCCAGCCTTTGATGCCGGGGGGCGGCGAAATGACCCATTGGTGGTCTTGCAGGTGTTGTTCCTGGTTGGGGACGATATCCAGGCTCAGCAGGGCAGCCTTCATTTCGGCGGCCGAGGCAAAGCGGTCGCTGGCTTGCAGCGCCATGGCGGTTTCAATAATTTGCGCCAGGGCGGCGGGCACTTCGGGGTTGACGGTATCCAGGGGGCGCAGGTCGGCCTGGTCAAGGGCGCGTTCAAACGCGTCGGGGGGGGCTTCCCCGGCGAGGGCCATGTAGAGGGTTGCCCCCAGGCTGTAGATATCGGAGTGGGGGCCGGTGTGGGAGGTGCCGTATTGTTCGGGAGGGGAAAAGCCGGGGGTCACGGCTTGCGCGCCGGTGACGGTGCGCTGGTCGTGCCCGCCGATTTTGGCCAGGCCGAAGTCTACGAGGAAGACGTGCCCTTCTGGCGTGATGCGGACGTTGCCGGGTTTGATGTCGCGGTGAATGACCGGCGGGTGCTGGCTGTGAAGGTATTCCAGGGCGTCGCATAGCGCCAGGCCGATGGTGACGGCGTCTTTGACGCTGATTTTGCCGCTGCGCTCGATGCGGGCTTTCAGGTCTTCCCCCTCAATGTAGTCCATCACCAGGTATTGCCCCTGGTTTTCAATGACGAAGTAGTCGGTGACGCGCGGCAGGTTGGGATGCCGCAGGGAGGCCAGCAGGCGGGCTTCCTGTTTGAATTGTTCGGCGTATTCGGAGGAGCCAAACAGGTTTTCTTTGATGGCTACTTCGATGTTGAGGGTGGTATCCAGCGCCTGATAGACCGATCCCATTCCGCCCTGGCCGAGCACGGAAAGGATGCGGTAGCGCCCCTGGAGCATGTCGCCAACTTGAAGCGCCATAGTGTTCTGACCTCGTGAGATAGTCACTGTTCAGCCGCAAGGAAATAGACCACGGATGACACGGAGCGTCACAGATGCCACGGATTTTTTGGGCGCCAACGCGCCAGGCAACGGAAGTCAGTGTGGCGCTTTGCCGCGTTTTTCACCCAATCTGTGAATGTTTTTCTGCGAAATCTGTGGTTTTTCCTTACCGAGGCTGAGCCGTGACGTTAGATATCCAGGTTACGGACTTCGCGGGCGTGGGTTTGGATGAAGCGGCGGCGGGGTGGCACTTCGCTGCCCATCAGCATGCTGAAGACGCGATCGGCCTCTGCGGCGTCGTCAATGCTTACTTTGAGGAGGGTGCGCGTTTGCGGGTCCATGGTGGTTTCCCATAGTTGCTGGGGGTTCATTTCACCGAGACCTTTGTAGCGCTGGAGGTGAATTTTCGCGCCGTCGCCGATTTCCTGCAAGATGCGTTCGCGGTCGGCTTCGGTGTAGGCATAGCGCACCTTGTTTTTGTGGGCAATGCGGTAGAGGGGCGGCTGGGCGATGAAGAGGTGGCCTTCTTCTATGAGCGGCAGCATGTAGCGGAAGAAGAAGGTGAGCAAGAGGGTGCGGATGTGGCTGCCGTCGACGTCGGCGTCGGTCATGATGATGACCCGCCCGTAGCGCAGGTTCTGGATGTTGAAGTCTTCGCCGATGCCGGTGCCTAAAGCCGAAATGAGGGCTTTGATTTCTTTGTTGGAAAGGATTTTGTCGAGCCGGGCGCGTTCGGTGTTGAGAATTTTGCCCCGCAGGGGCAGCACGGCCTGGAAGTGGCGGTCGCGCCCCTGTTTGGCCGACCCGCCTGCCGATTCGCCTTCCACGATGTAGAGTTCGGTGTGTTGGGGGTCGCGCGAAGAGCAGTCGGCCAGTTTGCCGGGCAGGGTGAGGCTTTCCAGCGCCGATTTGCGGATGACGAGGTCGCGGGCTTTGCGGGCGGCGGTGCGGGCGCGGGCCGAGGTGAGGCATTTTTGGATGATGGCGCGGGCGGCCGAGGGGTTTTCTTCCAGAAAGGTGCCGAGGGCTTCGCTCACCACCTGGGCGGTGTAGGTCTGCACCTCGGGGTTCATCAGTTTGACTTTGGTCTGGCTTTCAAACTGGGGGGCGGGGTGCTTGACGCTGACGATGGCGGTGAGGCCTTCGCGGGTGTCGTCGCCAGTGAAGTTGGGGTCGGCGTCTTTGAGCAGGCCGGCTTTGCGGGCGTAGTCGTTGAGGGTGCGGGTGATGGCCGAGCGCATGCCGGTGAGGTGGGTGCCGCCGTCTATGGTGTTGATGGTGTTGGCAAAGGCGTACACCGATTCGGTGAAGGCGTCGGTGTATTGGAGGGCAAATTCAATGTAGATGTCGTCGGCGGCTTTTTCGGCGTGGACGACGGGGTGTAACGGCTGGCGGCTGCGGTTGAGGTACCGCACAAAAGATTGGATGCCGCCTTCAAAGTAGAAGGTCATCTCGCGGTCGGTACGCTCGTCTTTGAAGTGGATGGTGACGCCGCGGGTGACGAAGGCCATTTCGCGGAAGCGCTGCACCAGGGTGTCAAAGCGGTAGTGCAGGTTGCCTTTGAAGATGGTGGGGTCGAATTTGAAGGTGGTGCGGGTGCCGGTTTCGCCGTGGGGGGCTGTGCCGATCTCTTCCACCGGGGTGACGGGGAAGCCGCGTTCGTAGCGCTGGCGGTAGACCCTGCCGGCGCGTTTGACTTCCACTTCGCACCATTCGGAAAGCGCGTTGACGGCGGAAACGCCGACGCCGTGCAGGCCGCCGGAGACCTTGTAGCCGCCGCCGCCGAATTTCCCGCCCGCGTGCAGGGTGGTCATCACGACTTCCAGCGCCGAACTGCCGGTTTCGGGGTGAATATCCACAGGAATGCCGCGGCCGTTGTCGGCTACGGTGACGCTTTGGTCGGGGTGGATGAGGATTTCTATGCGGTCGCAGGCGCCGGCGAGGGCTTCGTCGATGGAGTTGTCCACCACTTCGTAGATGAGGTGGTGAAGGGCTTTGATGTCGGTGCCGCCGACGTACATGCCCGGGCGGCGCCGCACGGCTTCCAGCCCTTTGAGCACTTGAATGGTTGAGGCGTTGTAGGTTTGTTCAGGGGTGGGTGTCACAAATACCTCCACAATCTCGGTCGGCTCAATTCTACCATAGGGCGGCCTGAAAGGGCTTTGGGAAGGCCGGAGTATAAAATTTCCGTAAACAAAGGGGGCGCAACGGGGGTGAGGCTTGATTGTGCCTTTTCTTTGTTGTAAAATTCAACAACAGGTGCACCCGTCTATGCGCCTGACTGTATTATCCGCAGACCCTGTAAGGTGTAAGGAGGAGGAAGCATGAAGAAGCGATGGTTCGTTCTGTTCGCCGTGCTGCTGATTGCTGCGCTGGCACTGACGGCCTGTGGCCAGAAGTCCACGTACAACTGCACGGACCCGTGGGGCTGTGTGAATGTGGGCCCTAACGACCCCATCAAGCTGGGGGTTGCGCTGGTGTTGAGCGGCCCGAACGAGTCGCTGGGTGTGGACTCGGTGGGCGGTGTGGAAATTGCCGTGGATGACTTCACCGCGGCCAACAAAGATTGGCTGGGCAAACACACCATCCAGGTGGTGAAAGAAGACTCGCAGTGCTCGGCCGAGGGCGGCCAGACGGCGGCGCAGAAACTGTCGGCGGATAAGTCCATTGTGGGCGTGGTCGGCACCAACTGCTCCAGCGCGGGCGTTCCGGCGGCAAAGATCTTTGCCAACGCGCACATGCCGTTGATTTCGCCTTCCAACACTGCGCCTTCGTTGACGGCCCCGGATACGCACGCGGCGACTTACCTGCGCACGGCGCATAACGATAAGGTGCAGGGCAAAGCCGTGGCCGAGTTTGCTTACAACGTGTTGGGCGCCCGCACCATGGCGACCATTCACGACGGCAGCCCCTATGCCCAGCAGCTGCAACAGGTGGCTTGCGATGTCTTCAAGCAACTGGGCGGCAAGTGCGTGGCGCAGGAAGCCATCAACGTGGGCGACACCGACATGCACCCGGTGCTGACCAAGATCGCGGCCAGCAAGCCCGATGTGCTGTACTACCCGATCTTCATCCAGGAAGGCGCGCTGATCACCCAGCAGGCGAAAGAGGTGCCCGGCCTGGAAAAGACCGTCCTGATGGGCTCTGACGGCATGATTTCGCCGGACTTCATCAAAGCCGCCGGCCAGGCTGCCGAAGGAATGTACCTCTCCGGGCCCGCAGCGGTGAACAACGACGCGTTCAACAAGAAATACGAGGCTAAATACGGCCAGAAACCGCCCAGCGCATTTCACCTGCATGCTTACGATGCGGCGATGATGCTGCTTGACGCGGTCAAGAAGGTGGCCGTGGTGGACAAAGACGGTACGATCCACATTCCGCGCAAGGCGCTGGTGGATGCCCTGTTTGCCACCAAGAACTTCAAGGGCCTGACCGGGACGCTCACCTGCAACCAGTACGGTGACTGCGCCGACCCGAAGATCAACATCAACCAGATCCAGAACGGCAAATACGTCCCTGTGTGGCCGAAGAAGTAACTTCTGGCTTCCGGGGATTGTGCAGGGGTGCCGGGAGGCGGCTTCCGGCACCCTTAACCCATCTTTACCTCTTCACGCCGGGGGGA
Source organism: Anaerolineales bacterium (assembly GCA_027019065.1). Taxonomy (GTDB): domain Bacteria; phylum Chloroflexota; class Anaerolineae; order Anaerolineales; family DRMV01; genus DRMV01. Next base: position 911 of record JALUXH010000253.1, on the reverse strand, counting down.
CGGGCTTCCGCTCCCCCGGCGGTGAGTGCAAGAGGGAGGCTTCATGGCTGACAAACTTAAACATTTCCTTGAACGCCTCAGCCTGGTCGATGTCATTGTATGGGCGTTTGGCCTGGCGATTGTCGTCATAGCCATTGTTGGCGTCATTGGCTCCATCCACAATGCGTATTACACCAAACAGCAGTGGATGGATTTTGTTGTTTATGGGGTTTCCCAGGGTGGGGTGTATGCCCTCATTGCGTTGGGGTATACCCTGGTGTATGGCATTCTTTTTATGATTAACTTCGCCCACGGCGATATTTTCATGGCCGGGGCTTTTACGGGGTATTTCCTGGCGGCGAAACTGGACCAGTACGGCATTTACAATGCACATCCGATTATTTCGCTGCTCCTGGTGATGCTGTTGGCGATGGTTACGTCGGTGGTGGTGGCGTTGATTACAGAACGGGTGGCCTATCGCCCGTTGCGGCGCGCCCCGCGGCTGGTGCCGCTGATTACCGCCATCGGTGCTTCGTTTACGATTGAATATACCTTCCGGGGCTTCTACGGTTCGGGCGTGGAGGCGTACCCAGAGATGAACATTTTTGCCGGCAAGACCACCATTCTGGGGGTGCATATCCTGAAAGTGCATGTGTTGGTTATTGCGGTTTCCCTGGTGTTGATGGCCGGGCTGTATGCCTATGTGCAATATACCAAAGCAGGGAAAGCCATGCGCGCCGTGGCCGAGGATAAAGACGTGGCTGCGCTGATGGGTGTGGATGTGGACCGGATTATCGTCAACACCTTTATTTTGGGGTCGGCGCTGGCAGGGATTGCCGGTGTGCTCTATGCGCTGATTTTCAAACAGGTCCACTTTTTCATGGGCTTCATCCCCGGCATTAAAGCGTTCACGGCGGCTGTGCTGGGGGGCA
>JALUXH010000252.1 GCA_027019065.1 Anaerolineales bacterium | reverse complement strand
ACCAATAAATCTACCCGTCCTTCCCCAACAACGACGCCTCGGTAACGAGCCTCAACGGGCACCTGACGGCGGTAGGGGATGGCTTGCGCCTCTAACTCCAGACACAAAGCATTTTCATACACAGATTCAGGCAAACCGGGGCCCAAGCGGCGGTGAACTTCCAAAGCCGCACCGATAACGCGTCGCGATAACGCATTCACCGCCGCTGAAGGTTCTTCCCTCTTCTTCATCTCTCACCCTTTGCGCCTTTAGGCGGGACGAAGTCCCGCCCTCTGCGCCTTTGCGCTCTCTCTTTGCGCCTTTGCGCTCTCTCTTTGCGCCTTTGCGCTCTCTCTTTGCGCCTTTGCGCTCTCTCTTTGCGCCTTTGCGTTACCTCTTTGCGTCCTTGCGTTACCTCTTTGCGTCTTTGCGTTACCTCTTTGCGTCTTTGCGTTACCTCTTTGCGTCTTTGCGTTACCTCAGCTGCGCCCCGTGGAAGCCCAGAATCTGGCGGGCGACCACCAGGCGGTTGATCTGGCCGGTGCCTTCAAAGATGTCGTTGATTTTGGCGTCGCGGAACCATTTTTCCAACAGGAAGTCGCGGCTGTAGCCCAGCGGCCCCATGATTTCCACGGCTTTCTGGGTGATCGTGGTGACGACTTGCCCGGCCTTGACCTTGCTCATGGAAGAAGTGAGGGCGTTTGGCTGGCGCTGGTCGGCAAGCCAAACCGCCTTGAGCACCAGCAGCCACGCTTCGCGCAGCATGGCTTCCATGTCAATGACTTCGCGCTCAATGTGGGTCATCTTGGAGCGCGGCAGGCCGTAGCGAATTTCCACGCCTTCCTGCTTCAGCATATCCTTGAGCAGTTCCAGGGTGGCGCGTGCCACGCCCAGCGCCGAGGCCGAAACCAGCGGGCGGGTGGCGTTGAAGGTGCTCATCGCACCCTTGAAGCCCTTGCTGGTCTTCTTGTCGGTGATGACTTCGGGGCTGCCGAGGATGTTTTCAAAGGGAATGCGGGCGTTCTGGAGCACGATAGCCGCGGTATCGCTGACGCGGATGCCCATTTTGTGCTCCAGTTTGGTCACTTTCACGCCCGGGGTGCCGGCTTCCACCACAAAGGGGCGCATCCCGGCGCGGCCTGCTTTGGGGTCAATGGTCGCCCACACCACCACGAAGCCGGGTTCCAGTTTTTCGTAGGGCGTGAGGGATTTATCGCCCGCGGTCACGAAAATCTTTTCGCCGTTCAGCACCCATTCATTGGTTTCCTTGTCCAGCACCGCGGTGGTGCGAATCGCGGCGGTATCGGAACCGCAGCACGGCTCGGTCATCGCCATGGCGGCAAAGGCAGGCTTTTCTTTCTTGAAGCGTTCCAAAAAGCGCTTTTTCTGCTCCGGTGTGCCGGTGGCTTCCACCGCGGCTGCACCCAGGCCGCCGCCCGGCGTCACCAGATACATACCCGCATCGCCCCAGGAAAGCATCTCAATCATAAAAGCCAGCATCTGATAGCCGATGCGCGGGCGGTCTTTTTTCTCTTTCTTTTCGCCGCTATCGCTGGGGGCAAGGGAACCCGCACCGCTGGCTTTCATGGCGTTGTGCATGAACTCAATGTAATCCCACGGAATTTCGTGCTCATGCTCGTCGTAATAGCGGGAAACCGGCCGCATCATGTTATCGGCCACCGTTTTCAGCAAAAATTGTTGCTTGGCAATCACTTCGGGCATTTCAAAATCAATCATGGTAAAACCTCCGGGGAGGGGAAGTTCGGAAGGAAGTTAGGAGTTAGGAATTAGGAATTAGGCGTCAGGCAGGCAAGCGCAACCCGCAATTCGCAATTCGCCATTCGCAATCTTTTACACCATCGCGAGACCGGCAAACGTCGCGAACCCGCGCCCATTGCGCATCCACAATTCCACGGGGTGCTCGCGGATGTAGCCGTGGCCTCCCAGCACCTGCACCGCTCGGTCGGTAACCATCATCGCCATGTCGGAAGCCGCAGTGTGCGCGAGGTAGGCACTCTTGTAAAGGTCTTCTTTGTTGTTATCCAGTTTCCAGGCGGCTTCCCAGGTCAACAGGCGCACGCTCTCAATGTCGGTTGCCATCTCGGCCAACATGAAGGCAATCGCCTGCTTCTGGCCGATTTTCATACCAAAAGCCTCGCGGTCTTTGGCATAGTCAATGGCATATTCCAGCGCCGCGCGGGACATGCCCACGGCGAGCGCCGCGTTGGCGACCCACATGGCCGCCTGAATGGGGGCAAAATCGTGGCCTTCGGGGCCGCCCAGGCGGTTTTCTTTGGGAATGCGCACACCTTCGTACTTCACGCGGTAAAGCGGCAAGGCATGCACGCCCAGCAATTGGTGCTGCTCGCCCACCGTCACGCCTTCCGCCCCTTTGGGCACGATGAAGCCCTGGGTTTTGCCATCCAGTTTGGCATACACAATCATGCCTTCGTAGCCGTCGGCAAAGGGCACGTAGACCTTTTCGCCATTGATGACATACGCGTCGCCGTCTTCCTCGGCCGTGGTCTGCAGGTCGTTGGCGTCAAAGTCAAACTTCCACTCCAGCAGTGCGGCGGTGTAGGGCTTCCACTCGGCCTCAATGACCGGCGGGATGAGTTCCTGCTTTTGCGCTTCACTGCCCGCCATCAGAATGGGCAAGGCATACAGGCCGGGCGTCATCACGGCCAGGGAAGCCGCCAGGTCGCCCCAGGCCATTTCTTCGGCTGCCAGCACGCCGCTCACGGCCGAACGCTCGCCAAAACCGCCGTACTCCTCGGGCACCGAAGCCTGCAAGATGCCGAGTTCCCAGCCCTTTTCCACCAAATCCATGTTCAGTTGGGCTTCCTCGTCGGCGTCGCGCATGGCAGGCCGCAGGTCGTTGGCGGCATACCGCTTGACGGCATCTACCAGCATCCGTTGTTCTTCAGAAGGTTCAAATGAATACATAGGCCACACTCCTCTCAAAGGGTCAAATCGGCTGTGCCGCCGCCGGAAGCAGGGCTGCCGCAGCAGCCCCGCCCGGCGAGGCGCGCCTCCATCCATCCAAAACGGCGTCTCACAGCGAAACGCCTGTTTTGACCAAACGGCGATAGCGCACAGGCGCTTCGGGGTCGGCTTCCACTTCCTGCAGGTTATCAATGCCCAGGAAGCCGCGCTCGTAGAGGTATTCCACATGCGCGCCGGCCTCGCTGATGGCCAGCAGCACGTTGTAGCCGCCCACCTTGCCGAACATAAAGCGGGAAGCCTCGGCCACGGTGTGCGGCGTTTCCAGGAAGCCCAGCAGGTCGTTCAGCCGCTTCCTGTGGGTTTCCCGAATGGCGGCGATGCGGGCCGGGATGTCTTCCACCGGGCGCTTGTGGCCGCCCAGCGCCAGCCGCACGCCTTCCAGCCAGCCTTCCACCAGCCGCAGCGAGGCCAGGTAATGCCCCAAACCGGTGGAAAGGGTGATGCTTTCGGGCGACTGATGCGGGCTGATTTCGGCAAGGATGTGGTCGCCGGCAAAGAGCACCTCATCCAGCCGCATGACCACATGGCCGGGGCAATGGCCGGGGGTATACAGCATTTCCAGCGGGCCGAGGCGCATTCCGGCCGCCTCGTAGGTAAAATCCACCGGCACCGAATGGAAGAACATTTTGGGCAGAGTGTACATCGCCAGCAGTTCCTGCCGCCGCTCAGCGCGCACGCCCGCCTGCGCCAGAAAACGCTCCAGGCGGCTGGAAGCCACCGCGAGCCGCTCTTCGTAGTTGGTCAGCGTGCGGCGCGCCAGTTCGTGCACGCCCACTTTGGCATCGGTGCGGGTTTTCAGGAAGCCCAGCCCCCCAAAGTGGTCAATGTGCCCGTGGGTGATGAGGATGTGCGTCAGGTTTTCAGGGCCAAAGGGCTGCCCCAGCACCTCCCCCACCCAGCGGAAGCCCGTCAGCAGCCCCTCGTTGGCGCTTTCCACGCCCGAACCGGTGTCAATCAATAGCCGCAGGTCGTCCGTCACCACAAGGTAGGCGCACGCCCAGAAGCCGGGGAAGGCTTCCAGCGGCAGGCGGAACACCCGGGCCCCGCTGCGGGTCCGCAAGTGCATCCGTTCACAGCGTTCGGTCGTGGGAAGGGTTTTCATGGCGCCATCCTCAATCGGCCGCTTCGGCAGCCCGGCAGCCGGAACGCACCAGGCTGCGCAAGGCCACGCGGGCAAAATAAGCGCCGATTTCTTCCGGCGTGAGCGGGCCCGAAGGGCGATACCAGATGACCAGCCAGTTGATCATGCCCAGCAGGGCTTTGGCTGCCAGGGAAGGATCTTCGGCATGGAAATCGCCGGCGCGCTGGCCTTCCAGCAACAGTTCACGCCACAGGTGCTCATAGGCATCGCGTCGCGCCACATGGCGCTCGCGCACTTCCGGTTCCAGAAAGCGGAATTCCAGCAGCAGCACGGCGGCGAGGTCGCGGTTTTCGGCGAGCACGCGGGTGTAGCCCAGCACAGCCTGCCGCAGCTTCTCTTCAGGGGCCGCGTCCATGGCTAAAACGCCCTGCATTTGCTCAATCAGCAAATCCAGGGCGCGGTCAAGCAGGGCAACCAGAATTTCCTGCTTGCCGGCGACGTGGTGGTAAAGACTGGCCTTTTGCAGGTTGACGGCGCGGGCAATATCCTGCATGGAAGCCGCGTGATACCCCTTGCGGCGGAAAATGCGCGCCGCGGCTTCCAAAATGTCTTCACGCGTCACAGAGCGGGCAGAAGAAGCAGACGAAGGCACAACAAACGCTCCCGTGGTTCCCTACCAACCGGTCGGTTGGTAGGGAAAGTATAATCGGGAAAGCGGGGCTTGTCAAGCCCTGTTTTCCGGTGGGGTGCAGGCAAGTGTTGTAGAAGCGCGGTTTCGCCCTCACCCCACTTTGGCTCGCTGCGCCCGCCGTTTCTCCCCTCTTCTCCACCGGGAGAGGGGAGAAAGCCGCCGCCAGGCGGCTTGAGGGGGGAGGGCGTTTCCGCAACCCGGCGGACATTTCTACCGATTTTGCGTGCCCCCCTGGCCCGTTTTTGCTTTGACCAAATGGCAGGGTTGCGGTATAATCCCCCCGCATTGCCCCATCCTGCCGGATGGGGAGGATTTTGTATGCCGGTCATCAGCCTGAGGGCTGAAATCTTGTCGCGAGGGAGAACGATGCCGAAGAGGACTTATCAACCCAAAATTCGCCGCCGCCTGCGACGGCACGGCTTTCGCGCCCGCATGGCCACGCGGGGCGGGCGGCTGGTGCTGAAGCGGCGCCGCTTGAAGGGCCGCCATCGCTTGACCGTCAAAATGAATCACCACGTCAAGCGCATTAACTGGAAAGCCTGAACGTCGGCTGCCTGCCAGGCTGCGTCAATTGTGAATCGCAGGTTCCGGCTGAGAAAAAACTCGGATTTTCAGCGGGTGCGGCGTGAAGGTAAGGCTTACGCCCACCCGCTGGTCGTATTGATTGTGGCGCCGAATGGCCTGTCACGGGTAAGGGTGGGGGTGGCGGCAGGCCGCAGTGTTGGAAATGCCGTGCAACGCAATCGGGCCAAACGCCGCTTACGGGAAATTATGCGACCGCTCCTCCCCCTTTTGCCGCCGGGCTATGACCTGATGCTCATTGCCCGCAAACCGATGGCTGCCGCCCCCTTTGCCGCTATTCGCCGCGCCGTCGTCGGTTTGCTGAAACGGGCGGGGTTGCTGACCGCAGCCGCAGACGTCGCTGCGCCGGATGCCTCATGAGCCATACGCACACCCATTCACACCCTCACAAAGCGCACGGCCACGAAGAAGAAGCCCCCGGCTTCTCGGTGCGCCCCCCTAACCCCGACCCTTCGCCGTTGGGGGCTTTGCCG
>JALUXH010000251.1 GCA_027019065.1 Anaerolineales bacterium | reverse complement strand
GGGGTGATGGTGGGGGTAGGGGTGATGGTGGGGGTGAGTGTGGGCGTGGGGGAAGGCCGGTAGAAATGGTACACGACCGGTTCGGTGTGGGGCAAAGCCGCGCTGAGCAGCCCCAGCCCGACGGCAACAAAGAGCAGTTTCCAGCCGCTCAGCAGGCGGGCGCGGCGCATTCGGAAAAAGGGCAGTTTCCGCGCCGTATGGAAGGCGCGGATGCTGCTCAACAGGCTGAGGGCCGCTCCGATGGCGGCCAGCCAGGTGGCGACGACAATGGTGGTGTGGATTTCAAGAGACATGGAGAAAAAGGCGTGTTGGAAGCCGGACAGGCCGGTCAGGGTTCCCAATGCTCGAACCACCATGCCAGCAAGTCGGCGGCGGGTTTGCCGTGTACCGAGGCCGAGGGGCCTTGCAAGGCGGCCGGCGGGTAATCGTCGGCCGCAAGCACGCCGCTGAGCCAGGGGCGCCGGTCTATGGCGGCCAGCAGGACGGCGTAGGCTTGCGCCTGCCGCTGTAAGTTTACCGCGGTTTGGTGGGCGGTGGCCGTTTCGGGGAAGAGCGTGTGCAGAGGCAGGCAGCGGCCTTTTGCGGGCACGCAGCCGCCCTGCGCGCCGGCGGCCGAAGGGTAACGCACCGCGAGCACGACGGGTTTGTGGAAGGCTGTGGTGAAAGGCTTGACTTTTTTGTCGAGCAGGCTCGCGGTGGTGGCTTCCCATTGCGCCGGAGCGGCGCCAAGATCGGGCTGCCAGAGCAGGTACACGCCGTCCACTGCATCCAGGAATGGCGGCGGTGCGGCGAGGCTGTTCAGCGGCATGGCCCAGTAGATCGGGCCGTGGTAGTGTTGGCGAACGGCGGCGAAAATGCCGCGCCAGCGGGCTTCTGTATCGGCGGGGGCGCCTGCCGGCGTGCCGTTGGGGAGGGCGTTATCTACGGCCGGAAGCACCCATGCGCCGCCTAACACCAGCGCCCCGGCGTGGCTGCGCTGCGCCAGGATGGCAAAATGGCGGGCAAAAGCAGCGTAGCGGTCAAACCACGAGACCCACCAGGCAAAATCGTGTTCTTGCTGCCACCAGCCGAGGGCGGCGGTTTCGCGGCGCACTTCAGGGAAAAGCGCCACGTTCATGCCGTCGTTGTGGGCCATTGTGCTCATGGCGAGGATGTCGTTGGCCAGGGGGTCGGTGCCGGGGCGGGGTTCCCATACCGGCGGGTCGGCGGCGGTGGCCGTCCAGGTAGGGGTTAGCACGACCCAGTGGGCGTGCATGCGGCGGATTTCGGCGAAGGCGCGCCCCATGTAGGCCTGCCAGGTGGGGCGGTAGGCGGGCATCAGGGCAATGCCTTGCCAGAAAGCGCCCTGGCGCGGCCGGGGGTGCGCCTGTGGGGTGGGGGCAGCGGCTGTCGTTTGCCACCACTGCCATTGGATGTGGTCTTCAATTTGTTGGGGCACATGCGTGAAATTGAAGAGCCGTCCGCGGCCGCCGTCTCCGGCAAAAGCGCTTTCGTCGGCCACGCCGCACTGTTCGGCGCGGCAGTAGCGGTAGCCGAGGGTTTCCGGGCCGGTGGGGCTGCTGAGCAGGTAGCCCCATTGGCCGTTCCCCAGGGGCCACATGGGCAACGGCGGCGTCCATACGGCCGGGTTGAGTTGCAGGTCCACCGTGTCGCCGGGGGGGGTATTGGGCGGTGTTGTGACGAGGAACCATGTGGGGCGCATGGCGCCGCTTGCCCAGGTTGTCACGACGTGTTCCACCGTATCGTCGTGCGGCGGTACGATGAGTTCGTGGGTTACAAAACGGCCGGCGGCGTCGTGTTCGGCGTTCCAGTAGCCGTCGCCGAGGGTGAACGCGTAGTGGATGTCGGCCCCTACGGGGAGGGACAGGGTGAGGGCGTAGCGGCGGCCGCCGATGTGCTTCAGCACCGGCATTCGGTTGGCGAGGGTGCTCAGCCCGCCGCCGAGGTCGGCAAAGGTGTTGCCGAGGGTGTTCAGGTTGCCGGCCAGCCGCACCGGCGCGCCGGGCAGGGTGTCGGGGGGCACGACCACGCGAAAGGTGATCTTGACCTCCGGAGCGGCGTCCATGCGGATGGGGGCAGGGGTGCTGGCCCCGGCAGCCACCCGGGCGCGCTGTTGAAAGGTGCGGTGGCGGCCGTCCAGGGCGTAGGCCACCAGGGTGTGTTCGCCCGCGGGCAGGTTGGCCAGCAGAAAAGAGCCGTCGGCCAGGGTAAGTGCCCACGCACCGGCTGCGCTGACCAGCACGTCGGCTACCGGCTGCCCCGCCGCGTCGGTAACTTTCCCGGCGATGCGCCCTGTGCCGCCGTGGTAGAGGGTGTCGTTCCAGCGGGCGACCAGGTCTTCGTTTTCCATGGGCCCGTCAACCCGCAGCAGGCGGTAGCGTACCAGCCGGCCGGAAATCAGGGCTTCCAGGGCGGTTTGGCCGTTGGTGTGGCGTTCGTAGCGGTATTTCAGCACCGAGCCGACCGCAGCGGGCACTTTGGCTTCGTAAAGGTGCTTGCCGACGCGCTGCATGGTGTAGCGCTGCGGTGCGATGTTGATGCCGGTCACTTCGTTCAGCACGGCCAGCACGATGCCGCCGGGGGCGTCGGGCACGTGTACCCGAAAGGTCACGGTGGCCGTGGGCAGCGGGGTAGGAGTGGCCGGCAAAGCGCCGCCTGCCGCCGTGGGGTTGGGCAGGGGCAGGCCGCTCGGGAGGGTGCAGGCCAAAACCGATAAAAGCAGGAAGGCCAGGGTGGCGTAATGCCCCCAGCGCCACAGGGAAGGTTTCATCGTTGCGCCTCGTCGTGCAGCCACCAGAGCAGGAGGGCGGGGTTGTGTAAACGGTGCACGGGAAGGGTCAGGGGTTTATCGGTTTTCAATTCTATCACGAGGCGGCCGTTTTGCAGGCCGATTTGCGAAATCTGCTGCCAGGGGATGGTGCGGCCGCGGACAATCAGGCCGTGGCGGTTGACCTGCAGCGCGCCAAAGGCCAGGTTGCCGCCGGAAGCCCACTGCTGCCGGAAAGCGGGCAGCCGGTCGGCGTAAAGGGCGCGTTGCAAGCGCCATGCCAGGCGCGGCAGGTTGGGAAAGCGGCGGTCGAGGCGCACCGGGCTGCCGGCGCGCAGGTGCAACACAATGACGCCGCCGAGATGCCCCAGCAGCGGCCGGTTCAGGCGGATTTCCACGCCCAGCAGGTCGCGCCAGAGGAACGATGCAGGGGGGTGAGGCGCCAGATGGAGGGTGAGGCCGGTGGGCGTGATGCGCAGCCAGGTTTGCCGCCGCCAGCGGGCGCGCAGCGCCAGCCATAACGCCCCTGCGGCCAGCGCCGCTGCCAAAAGCCAGTAAAGGCGCGGCCGATACCACGCAGCCACAGGGCCGTAATGCGTGTAGGTAAAGAGGGTCAGCCAGGCGGCATAGGCTGCTGCTGCCAGAGGCCCGGCGGCCAGGAAGAGAAAATATCCCCACGCGCGGGCACCTCGGGGTGCTGCGGCGGGGATGATTTCTTCGGTGGGAGAAGGGTTGGATGTGGCCAAAGCCTGGGGGGAGGGGATCTGTCTGTGCGGGGGCCGCGAGCGCGCCGCCCGGCTTGCGGCACGGCGGGAGGGGGCGCGAAAGGGGCTACGGGGCTGCCTGTTCGCTGCTTTCCGGCGGGGCGATTTGCTGCAGGGCCTGGCGGATGTTGCCGATGTGGTGTGCCAGGCTGCCCAGCACGCCGTTGATGAAGCGGGGAGAACTGTCGGCGCCGAAGATTTTGGCAAGTTCCACGGCTTCATTGATGGCCACTTTGAGCGGGGTCTCCTCGCCCAATGCCATTTCCCAGAGGGCAATGCGCAAGATGTTGCGGTCTATGGGTGCCAGTTTTTCTACCGGCCATTCAGGGGCGTAACGGGCGATGTGTTGGTCAAGGTATGGGCGCAATGGCATCACGCCGAACACCAAGCGGCGCACAAAGGCATCCAGCCGCTCGTTGTTGAGCGGGGTTTCTTCCAGCCGGTGGCGCAGCACGGTGCCCGGCGGGTGGCCGGTGAGATCCACTTCGTAAAGTACCTGGAGGGCAATGCCGCGGGCGCGGGTGCGAGCCTTCATGAGGAATGCGTTAGCCTTCGGTGTAGTGGATGTCTTCTATGTGGACATTGATGCGGCCGACGGTCATGCCGACCATCTCGGAAATGGCGCGGGCCACGGCTTTTTGAATTTCCCGGCTGACGCGCCGCAGGTTGACGTGGCTTTCCAGCACCACGTAGAGGTCGGCATCTACCACGCCATCGGCAATTTCAATTTGCACGCCTTCATCGGCACCGCGGCGGAAAAGGCGGTTGACGCCGCCCGGCACAGGCGCCAGCGCATGCACCCCCGGCACTTTCAGCGCCTCAAGGCGGGCAATGGCCACCAGCACTTCGGGGGAAACCGTGGTGGTTCCGGGAGTCGTTTCTTCGCTCATTGCAGGCTCCTTGTGCTGTAAGGTGTTCATGTCATCCCGCCGTTGACGCCCAGCACCTGCCCGGTGATGTAGGCCGCCTGGTCGGAAGCCAGGAAGGCCACGGCGTAGGCCACTTCTTCCGGCGTGCCTTTGCGCCCCAGGGGAATCATTTGCATAATCTGCTCGCGGGCGTCTTCCGGCACGCCTTCCCAGATGTCGGTTTCCACATAACCTACGGCAATGGCGTTCACGGTGATGTTGCGGCTGGCGACTTCGCGCGCCAGGGCTTTGGTGAAGCCGATTTGCCCGGCTTTGGAGGCCGAGTAGTTGGTTTGGCCGGGGTTGCCGATCTGCCCGGCGACCGAACTGATGTTGATGATGCGCCCCCAGCGCTTGCGCATCATCGGGCGCACGGCGGCTTTGCTGCAATTGAAGGTGCCTTTCAGGTTGGTGGCGATGACGGCGTCCCAGTCGTCTTCTTTCATCAGCATGATGAGGTTGTCGCGGGTGATGCCGGCGTTGTTGACCAGGATGTGGATGCCGCCAAAGGTTTTGACGGCGAAATCAATCAGGGCTTTGGCCTGTTGGAAATCGGCCACGTTGGCCTGGAATGCTTCGGCCTGACCGCCTGCCCCGCGGATGGTTTCCACAACTTCCCGGGCTTTTTCGGCGGCGCGGTGGTAGTTGACGACTACGGCAGCGCCGCGGCGGGCGAGTTCCAGGGCTATCGCGCGCCCGATGCCGCGCGAGGCGCCTGTAACCACGGCGATTTTGCCTTCCAGTGAGAGGGTGGCTTCCATGAGCGCGTCTCCTTCCGATAGGGTGGGGTAATTATACCGCCGTCTGTCGCCGTTCGGCCCGGGCGGTGAGAACCACGGATTTCATAGATTAGCCCAGAAGACCTGGTTGACTGACCAATCTCACTTGGAGGGCCTCGTATTTGATCTCTCCCTACCCCCGCTCTGGCGAGGCTTCGCTTTCGCTCAGCCCGCCGGAGCTGCCCCCTTCCCTCCCTTACTAAGGGAGGGAAGGGGGCAGATGAGCCGAGCACCTGGCCTGAGCGAAGCCGAAGGCCAGGCGAGGCTCATCGGGGGATAGGAGAGATTGGCCGCGAGGCAGAGTTTTGTCAGTCAATCCGCCAGAAGACCCAGAAATACTCTTGGCATCCTTTGCCTGCTTTGTGCTTTTGCATGACCCTCCACCGCATCCTCGCGGCTTCTTTCGGGCGCCATGCCTTCCAGGGTGTCGGGCGGGCGCCCTTACCGCCGCTTTTTGCCGCGGCCGGAAGACGCTGCGGTGTAGTAGGGCGGTGCGCTGATGAGAAAGATACGGCTCAACCGGGGGTCTAACATGCGGGAACGCAGCCGGGCGTCAATGTCTTCCAGCGGGAGGGCGGTGGTGATCACGGTGGGCAGTTCGGCGTTGTAGCGGTAGTTGAACAGTTGATAGAGTTTCTCGCGCGCCCAGGGGGTGGTGGCCTGGGTGCCGAGGTCGTCC
>JALUXH010000250.1 GCA_027019065.1 Anaerolineales bacterium | reverse complement strand
TTTAAAATCTTCGAGGGATCCTTGATATACTCGTCCCAGTGCTGGAGAGAGGGCGCAAATAAGCCGTCTTTCTCGTATTGGAAGGGCAAATTCGGGCACTTGTAGCCCATCGACCCCGTATCCGAGAGGGAAATTGGGGCAATTTCGGAAACTTGGCCGGAAATAAGCGAACGATGAGGTATTACCCGTTTAATCTTGAATTCCTTTCTACCAATACCATGTGCCTCGTACCAATGAATCTCCGCCTCGCACATTGTACCATCGGCCAATTCAACGACGGCAACGCCTTTCATCTTGCGCCAGCGTCCCTTGCCATAAATCCTCTCCAGCCGCCGCCGAATGCGCACGCTTTGGCCCGCGGCAATGGTCTCAATCTCCCGAATTTCGTAACTACCTACGCTGGGGTGCCCTCCATGCGTCTTGATGCGCTGTGCCTTTGCCATACCCCTCCCCTGGCTCCCCTCCCCGCATGCGGGGAGGGGACGGGGGTGGGGTCAACGCAGCGGCAGCGGCGCCAAAGGAAAACGCGGTGTGAAAACACGCCCTGCATTGCCAGCGCTACGATTTGGGTAGGCAATTACCGAATTTCGCCAATAACGCGAAAAGGCACACCTGCCCTTCCAATCGGTGCAAATCTGCGGAATCTGTGGCTCACTCACCCGTCAGGGCGCAATCTCCTGCCCCATCTTCCGCCCCAGTTCAAAGGCCTCGCGGTTGACTTCCACCGCCTTCTGGGGCACCCGGCGAACGATGACATCCAGCCAGAATTTAGGGTCAACCTCGGGCATCTGCGCCGAGAGTGCGCCGAGCAAAATCGTGTTGGCGACGCGGCGGTTGCCGAGTTCTTCGGCCAGTTTCGGCGCAGCGATAAATACAACGCGGTCAGTTACCTTGCGGGCGGCTTCCAGGGCTTCTTCAGGGGCGGGGTATTTTATCTTACTCAGGGTGAGGGAAGGCGGCGGCAGGGTTTCGCTGCTCAAGAGCAGCAGCCCACCCGGCTTCAGATAGTGCAAAAAGCGCATTCCCTCAACAATTTCCTGCCCAATAAGGTAATCCACCGCACCCACGGACACCAGCGGCGAATACACCCGCTCGCCCCAACGGACATGGCTGACCACCACCCCGCCGCGCTGCGCCATGCCGTGGACTTCCGATTTTTTGGCTTCCAGCCCCTGCGCCAACCCCACCTCGGCAATAATGTCGGCGGCAAGCAGCGTGCCCTGCCCGCCCACGCCGGTTACGAGAAAATTAGTGATGTTCATCAGGAAACCCTCACAGTTGGAACTCAATGGGAGCGCCGGGCTCAATGGCCTGACGGGCGCAAACATCGTAGCACTGCCCGCAGCCCACACACTGGGCGGGGTCAATGTAAGCCTTCGGGCGTCCGCTGTCCACATCAATCACGTCGCTCTTCAAAATCGCCGGGCAGCCGATGCGGAAGCACAGCGTACAGCCGTTGCAGGCGTCTTCAATGATGCGGTAAGGCTCGCGGGTGTAATGCTCGCGGAAGACGCAAATATCGTGGCTGACCACCACCGCCGGGCCGGGGAAATCCAGCGCTTCGCGAAGCGCCTTTTCCAGCGCATCCCAATCGCGGGATTCCACCGCGGCGACATATTCCACGCCCATGGCACGGGCAACGGCGGCAATGTCAATGCGCTTGCCGGGGCGGCCTTGCAGGGTGTCGCCCGAAGCGGGGTTGCCCTGGTGGCCGGTCATGCCGGTGTTGCGGTTATCCAGCACCACCACCGTGATCGGCGTCTGATTGTAAACCGCGCTCGCAAGGGCCGGGATGCCGCTGTGGAAAAAGGTGCTATCGCCAATCACGGCCACGTTTTTGCGCGGGCGGCCCCGCTGGGTGCCCAGCCCGGCGCGCGCCATGCCGCTGGCCACGCCAATGCTGGCGCCCATGCAGCCGATGGTGTCGGTGGCTTCCAGCGGCGGCACTACCGCCAGGGAATAGCAGCCGATGTCGGAGTTGATGACCACCTTGAGTTTACGCAGCAGCCAGAACACATCGCGATGGCCGCAACCGGCGCACATCACCGGCGGGCGGGAAGGCAAATCGGCGAGGGGCTGCACCGGCGCGCCCCCGTCGGAGGGAAGCAGGCCGGCGCGCTCGGCGGCTTCCCGCACCACGCCGAGGGTAAACTCCCCCACCATCGGGAAAATGTCCTTGCCCCGCACGGGAATGCCCAGCGCCCGAATCCAGTTTTCAATGAAGGGGTCAAGTTCCTCCACCACCACCAATTCGTCCACTGCGGCGGCGAATTCCCGAATCAGGCGCTCGGGCAGCGGCCACGCCATACCCAGTTTGAGGAACGACGCCTCGGGGAACACCTCGCGGGCGTAGTTATAGGCCGCGCCGGCGCTCACAATGCCCAGTTTGCGGTCGCCCCATTCAATGCGGTTGACCTCGGCGGTTTCCGCCCATTCGCGCAGGCGTTCCAGCCGCTCTTCAATCACCGGATGCCGCCCGCGGGCATTGGAAGGCACCATCACATACTTGGCGGGATTCTTGACATACTTTCGCTGAGGGTAAGTGGTACGCTCGCCAAGCGCCACCACCGACTTGGCGTGCGAAACCCGCGTGGTGGAACGCACCAGCACTGGCGTATCAAACTGCTCGCTGAGGTCGAAAGCGAGCATGGTAAAGTCTTTGGCTTCCTGGCTGTTGCTGGGTTCCAGCATGGGCACTTTCGCAAAGCGGGCATAGTTGCGGTTATCCTGCTCATTTTGCGAGGAATGCATGCCGGGGTCGTCGGCGGTGATGATAACCAGCCCGGCGTTGACGCCGGTGTAGGAAGAATAAAACAGCGACTCCGAAGCCACATTCAGGCCGACGTGCTTCATGGCAGCCAGGGCGCGCTTGCCTGCATAGGCTGCGCCAATAGCCACATCCAGCGCCACTTTTTCGTTGGCCGACCATTCCGCGTAAACACCGTCGTAGGTGGCTAATGTTTGCAAAATTTCCGTGCTCGGCGTGCCGGGGTAAGCAGCGGCAATCTCAACGCCCGCTTCCCACGCGCCGCGGGCGATGGCTTCGTTGCCGCTCAAAAGGGTTTTGGTCATGGGAAGAGCCTCCGGAGGTAGGGGGTTCGGGATAAAGGGATTGGGGACTGGGGTACTACTTGACACCTTCTTGGCGACCCTTTGCGCCGTGGGGCGGGATGTCATCCCGCCCTACATGGCCTGGTTACTCTTTGCGTTCTTTGCTTCCTTTGCGTCCTTTGCGTTACCTCTTTGCGCTCTTTGCGTCACCTCTTTGCGCTCTTTGCGTTACAAGGAAGGGCACCAACACGGCGTTGAAGGCCTCAGCGGCTTCCTGAGGCACCATGTGGGGCGCGTCGGGAATCAGGTGCAGGGTGGCGTTGGGCAGCGCGGCGGCGATGTCTTCGGCATGTTGGGGGCTGGCGTATTCATCCGCCGTGCCCTGCACTACCAGCACAGGCACGCGCACCTTTTGCAGCAGGGGCAAAGCGTTCCAGCCCACAACGCCGGGGCGGTGCCAGCCATGATACCAGAGGTCAAAAAAGACCTGCTCGCTGTGGCCGGGGTGCGTGCGTTCCAGCGCCCTGCGGAAGGCAGGCGAGGTTTCATACACCTGCCGCAGGGCTTCCATGCCGGGCTGCATGGCGGGTTCCACAGCCATGTGCGCCGAAACCGCGACCACTGCCCGCGCTCGTTCGGGATATTGAGCAGCAAAGTAGAGGGCAATGTTGCCGCCGTCGCTGTGCCCCACCAGCAGGGGGCGTTCCATGCCCAACACGTCCAGCAGGGCGGCTAAATCGGCGACATCCGGCTCAAACCAGGGGATGTGCAGGCGGGGGCGGTCGGCGTCCGAAGCGCCATAGCCCCAGCGGTCATAAGCCAGCACACGGAAACCGGCTTCGGTGAGCACCGGCACCTGCCGCCGCCACGCCTTGCTGCTGCCCAGCCCGTGGTGCAGCAACACGACCGTGGGGGCGCTTTCCTCGCCGTGGAGTTCGTAATACAGCCGATGGCCGTTGACCGTGAGGAACATGGAATCATCCACCGATTACACCGATACGGATTCAATGCCGTGGCCGAGCGGCGTCTTTGCACTGCGGGGCGGGATAGCATCCCACCCTACAGCGTGCCTCTCGGCGGGATGGCATCCCGCCCTACACCATTTCTACAGCGGAATGTTGCCGTGCTTCTTCGGCGGGTTGGCGTCGCGCTTGTTTTGCAGCATTTCCAGCGCGTTGATGAGCACCGGGCGGGTTTCCCGCGGCTCAATGACGTCGTCCAGATAACCGCGTGCGGCTGCAATGTAGGGGTTGGCAAACTTCTCGCGGTATTCCGCCACCAGTTCGGCTTTGCGGGCCACCGGGTCGTCGGCTTCCGCCAGTTCGCGGCGGAAGATGATGTTCACCGCGCCGTCGGGGCCCATCACCGCCAGTTCTGCCGAAGGCCAGGCAATGTTGAAATCGCCGCGCAGGTGCTTGCTGCTCATCACGTCGTAAGCGCCGCCGTAGGCCTTGCGCGTCACCACGGTGAGTTTCGGCACCGTAGCCTCGGCGTAAGCATAGAGCAGTTTCGCGCCCGAGCGGATGATGCCGCCGTATTCCTGCACCGTGCCGGGCATGAAACCGGGCACATCTTCAAAGGTCAGCAGCGGGATGTTGAAGGCATCGCAGAAGCGAATGAAGCGGGCAGCCTTTTCCGAAGCGTTGATATCCAGCACGCCGGCGAGCACCGCGGGCTGGTTGGCAATGATGCCCACCGTGCGGCCGGCGAGGCGGGCAAAGCCCACCACAATGTTGGGCGCAAACTGCTCGTGAATTTCATAAAAGTCGCCGTTATCCACCACCAGGCGGATGACTTCCTTGATGTCATAGGGCTTGCTGGGGTCGTCAGGCACGATGGAATCCAGCGCGGCTTCCATGCGCAGGGGGTCGTCGTCGGTTTCCAGCAGCGGGGGGTCTTCCATGTTGTTTTGCGGCAGGAAGGAAAGCAGCCGCCGCACCGCCATCAGAGTTTCGGCTTCGGAATCGTGCACCACATGCGCCACGCCCGACTTGGTGGCGTGAACATCCGCCCCGCCCAAGTCTTCAAAGGTTACATCTTCGTGGGTTACAGCCTTGACCACCTGCGGGCCGGTCACGAACATGTACGACGAGCCGCGCACCATGAAGATGAAATCGGTGATGGCCGGGGAATACACCGCGCCGCCCGCGGCGGGGCCCATAATCACGCTGATTTGCGGCACCACGCCGGAAGCCAGCGTGTTGCGCAGGAAGATTTCCGCGTAGCCGCCGAGGGAATCCACGCCTTCCTGAATGCGCGCCCCGCCCGAATCGTTCAGGCCGATGACCGGCGCACCGTTCTTCAGCGCCATGTCCATGATTTTGATGATTTTACGGGCATGGGCTTCCCCTAAACTGCCGCCCATCACCGTGAAATCCTGCGAAAAAACATACACCAGGCGGCCTTCAATCGTGCCCCAGCCCGTGACCACGCCGTCGCCGAGGTAGCGCTTTTCTGGCATACCGAATTCGGTGGCGCGGTGGGTCACAAAGGCATCAATTTCACGGAAGGAGCCGCGGTCAAGGAGCAAATCCAAACGCTCGCGCGCCGTCAGTTTGCCTTTCTTGTGCCGCGCCTCAATGCGCCTGGCGCCGCCGCCCAGGCGCGCCTGGGTTTTGAGGTTTCGCAGGCGTTCAATTTTGGGGTCGGGATGTTCACTCATCGTCTGCTCCAAAAAGGGAATTCCAAACCGGCGGCGCGGCAATCACCCATACCGCCGCTGTGATGCCCACCGCAAAAAGCAAAGCCACCCGCCAGTTTTGGCGGAAAACGGCATTACGAACGAGCACATAGCGGTCCATCCACCATAAGGCGGCAAAAAGCGTTACCGTGGCCGCCGTGGCTGCCGAAGCCCAGGGATGCCCCGACAGCAGCATCAGCCACACCGCCAAACCGGCCACC
>JALUXH010000249.1 GCA_027019065.1 Anaerolineales bacterium | reverse complement strand
ATGGCGTTTCTGGCGGCTTGTGGCCCTTCTACTTTTACTTTGCGGATGCACCTCAAGCAGGGAGAGGTTTTCCACGTCACCAGCATCAACCGGCAGCATATTTCCCAGGAAATTATGGGCCAAAAGATGACCCTTGACCAGGTGACGACCATGGCCTATCGTTGGGAAGTTACCCATGTGGCCAACAGCGGCAACGCAACGGTCAAAATCACTTATACGCGCCTGGCAATGGCACAAGAGCAGAACGGGCAGAAACGCGCGTTTGATTCCGCCAGTGGGAAGCCCCCCTCCGATTTCTTCAAGGGTCTTGATTTGATGGTGGGCAAGGCGTTCACTGTGGAACTGACGCCTCAGGGCAAGGTGGCGCAGGTGCAGGGGCTGGACAAGGTATTTCGGCAGGTGGCCGAAGGCGCAGGGCTGAAAGATCAGAAAGCCACCGAGGCTTTTTATCGGGCGCTGATGGATTCTTTCGGCGACAAAGCCGTCACAGAGCAGTTCAATACGGCTTTTGGGCGCTACCCCGAAGCGCCGTTGAAGGTGGGGGCAACCTGGCAGGGCGATACCCAACTGACCGTTGCCTTCCCCCTGAATGTTCACGCGACTTATACGGTGAAATCGTGGAAAAACAACCAGGCCGTCGTGGCCGTAGATGCTGCTTTGAAATCCGACGCCACCCGACGTGTCACGGGGCAGAACCCCCTGTTTGATGCGATGTATGACCTGACAGGCACGCAACAGGGCACTTTGACCGTAGATTTGGATACCGGCATGTTGCAGCGTTCCCACGTGGTTCAGCACGTGGAAGGGAAAATTCTTCTCCTTGACCCCAAGAGCAACGATACGACCAAAGCCCTGCCGATGCCGTTGAGCATGGATGCCGACATCACCACCACCGTGGCGCGGCAGGGGCAGTAACCGCGGCCGTGGGAAGAACGGCACAGGGCGGTATGCGGGCGCACGCGCTCCGGCGTGGCCTCAGGCTTTGCGCCCCCGATAGACCTTGATACGGGCCTTTTCCAGGGTGATGAGCCCTTCCTGGATGGCGTCGGCGACCCGGTCCAGGAAGGCTTCCAGCCGCGCTTCGGTATCCACGATTTCTACCACCACAGGCAGGTCTTCGGAAAGGCGCAGCAACGACGAGGTGTGGATACGGCGGCTGCTGGAGCCAAACCCCATGATGCCTCGCACGACCGTGGCCCCGGCCAGCCCGGCCTCTCGGGCTTGCAGCACCAGCCATTCATACAGCGGCTTGTGGTTGTAGCGGTCGTCTTCGCCGATGAAAATGCGAAGCAGCGCGCCTTCTTCGGGCAGTTTCATGGTTTACCTCCAGAAGCTCATGGCCGCAATGCGCCCCAGCCACACGGCCAGGAAGCCGAGGAAAACCTGCCCGCCGAAATACAGCCAGCCGGCGAGGGTTTCCCCGCGATGAAAAAGGCTAAAACTTTCCAGTTCAAAAGTGGAAAAGGTTGTAAAAGCGCCCAGAAAGCCGATGAATAGCAGGGCGCGCGCTTCAGGAGAAAAGACGCGGCGGCTTTCCCCGAGGTAAAAGAGAAACCCCAGCAGGAAAGCCCCCAGCAGGTTGACGGCCACGGTGCCGTAGGGGAAACTTGCGCTCCGTGACCAATCCTGCACCCAGCCGCCCACAAGATAGCGCAGGGCCGCGCCAAAGAAGCCGCCAATGCCAATGAAAAGCAACAGGGATGGCCGTTCCATACCGAGCCTCCTTCCGAAAAAGTGGGTATCGGTAGGAGCCATCAGCCTGCAGGCACTTGCGGCGGGCCCCTTCGCCGGTTGCGCGGGCAACAGGGGCGAATTTTACTCCAAAATTTTGATTTCGTCCGGCAATTTGGGCACCAGGCAGAGGAAGACAAAGTCTTCCGTGCCGGTGTTTTCGTAGGAATGTGGCGCGCCCGCGGGAATGAACACGACATCGCCGGCGCGCACTTCATACACCTCATCGCCAATGGTAATGCGGGCGCGGCCTTGCAGCACGTATTGTTCGTGTTCCACCGCGTTGGTGTGCCGGGGCATCCCGCCGCCGGGCTTCATGGTGAAGCGCCGCATGGCAAAATGCGGCCCTTCTTCGGGGGAAATCAGAATCTGGATGCTCGTGTCTTTCCCCGCGTTGACAGGGCGGGCAGGCACTTCGTTAGCGTGTTTGACAGGCATGGGAACCTCCGTGAATTTGTGAATCGTGCCCCGGCGACGTGGTGAGGTCTTGCCACCATTGCCGGAGCAAGAGAGCGTCTTCTTCCAGCACCGGGCTTTCGCACAAAATGCGGCCTGCGGCGCCGAAATCCTTGAGGGCGCGGAAGATGGCCTGCACGTCCAGGTCGGCTTCCGCAAATTTGAGGTGGTGGCGCTCACCTTTGGGGCCGTAGGCAATGCCCGAAAGGTGGATGTGCAGGCGGCGCAGGGCTTCGTTGCCGAGGGCATTGCCGTAGGCTTCCAGCACGCGCGCCCATTCGTCGTAGGAATTCATGCTGCCGTTGCCCGGGCGGGC
Source organism: Anaerolineales bacterium (assembly GCA_027019065.1). GTDB lineage: Bacteria > Chloroflexota > Anaerolineae > Anaerolineales > DRMV01 > DRMV01. The sequence goes on along the minus strand of JALUXH010000249.1, from coordinate 26,917 downwards.
GTGCAGGTGGGCGAAATCCAGGCACGGGGCGACGCCGGGCACAGCCTGGCTCATGGCGAGCACGTCGTCTACCGAGCCGATGACCGCACTTTTGCCCATGGTTTCCGGGCGCAGGGTAACTTCTACGCCCATCTCGCGCAGTTCGGCGGCTACGGCTTCCAGGCGGGCGATGGCCGTGGGCAGCACTTCGGCAGGCGGGCGGCCGAAATATGAACCGGGGTGGAAAACGATGTCGGTTGCGCCCGCAAGATGGCCGTAATAAGCCGCGTCCATCAGGCGTCGGCGTGATTTCGGCCATTCCTCGTCGTCGGCGTTGAGGTTGATGAAATAAGGCGCATGCACGCTGAGCGCCACATCGTGTTCAGCCGCGGCGGCTTTGATGGCCGTGCAGGTCTTTTCGCTCACCCGCACGGCGCGCACCCAGCCGAGTTCCAGCGCGTCCAGGCCGAGTTCGCGCAGGCGCAAAACGGCGCCCACGCTGCCGCCGGGCTTTTTGGGTGCCGATTTGGGCGTGCCTACGGTGCCAAAACGGAATGCAAAAGGCATAGAGACCTCCGGTGTTCAGGTGTGGGAAGCCGCGCGCGCCCACGCGGCGCGGGCGCGGCGCACCCATTCCCGCTCGGGTTCAAAGGTAAGCAGCCGCTCGGCTTCGTCCCACGGCACCCAGCGCGGGGTGAATTGCTCTTCCGGGCTGCCGTCGGGTTCGGCCGGGCCTTCCCGCAGAAAGAGAAAGTAGTGCTCTTCCCGCGCCCAGGTGCGTCCCTGGTAAGGAAAGACGACGCGCTGCGTGCCCAGATCGGCCAGCAGGCGCAAATGCCGGAAGCCGCTCTCTTCGGCGATCTCCCGCCGGGCGGTTTGCAAGGGGTCTTCCCGGCCGTCCATATGCCCTTTGGGCAGGCGGATTTCGCCGCGCGCGGGGCGTTCCAGCACCAGCACCCAATGGGGCGGGCGGAGCACGACGCCGCCGGCGGCGCGATAATCGGGGGGCAAGGTCTCGGAAAGGCTCATGGGCAAGCGTTCAATGCAGGAAGGCGGTCAGGCGTTCCCAAAGGGGCGGCCCCAGCACAAAGAGGCCGATGGCCACCGCACCGCTTGCGGCCAGCAGCACGCCCGCTGCGGCGGTATCTTTGGCGGTTTTGGCGGCGGGGTGGTGGCGGGGGGAAGCCAGGTCCACCGCGGCTTCCAGGGCGGTGTTGCAGGCTTCCGCTGCCCACACCAGCGTGACGGCCACGGCCAGCAGTGCCCACGAAGGGGCATCCAGCCGCAGCCACAGCCCCAGCGCGGCGACTGCGGCTGTGGCCGCGGCGTGAATGCGGGCGTTGGGCTGGGTGCGCAGCATGTAGCCCAGCCCGGCGAAAGCGTAACGAAAGGCTTGTAAGCGGGTGCGCATGGCGGCAAAGGGTCAGGGCGGTGAGAGGGGGCAGCCCAGGCTTTCCAAAATGCTGTGCTGGGCTGCCCACATGCGGGCTTTTTCGTCCGGCTCGGCGTGGTCGTGCCCCAGCAGGTGCAGCACGCCGTGTACCACCAGCAGGCAGAGTTCCCAGGCCACGGGGTGGCCGCCGTGGGCGGCCTGCGCCGCCGCGCGCGGGTAGGCGATGACGATATCGCCGAGGTAACGGCGGCCGGTTTCGGGGTCGGTGCTGCCGTCTGCGAAAGAGAGCACATCGGTGGGGGCGTCTACGCCGCGGTAGCGGGCGTTGAGACGGCGGACGGTTTCGTTGCCGGTGATGAGCAGGCTCAGCTCGGCGGCGGGGGCGGCCTGCTGCTGCAAGGCGGCCTCGGCCGCGCGGCGCAGGCTGGCGGCGTTGACGCTGCCGCGGTAGGGCGGCTCAATCGTCAGGTGAATCGTAGGCATGGCTGCTTTCCGGCGAAGCGTTGGGGGCAGGGGCTGCCTGTGGGGGGCGGGCGTTTTCGGCGGCCAGCGCGCGCGCCGCGGCGACGGGAATGGTGGGTTGGCCGTGCTTTTCCCGCAGTTGCGGGTATTGGATGCGCGGGTGGTAGGCGCCCTGCAGCGCGGCGACGAAGGTTTCTTCAATGGCTTGCAGGTCGTGCAGGGTCAGCGGGGTATCGCTGAGCTGCCCTTCGCGAATGCGCGCCGCGATGGTATCGTGGACGAGGCGGCGCAGTTCGTGTTGGTTGGGGGGATGTTCGGCGCGGGCGCGGGCTTCGCAGCCATCGGCCAGCATCACCAGGGCGGTTTCTTTGCTTTGGGGGCGCGGGCCGGGGTAGCGGAAATGCTCAATGTCCACGCGTCCGGCATCGCCGTCGGCTTCCTGCACCGCGCGGGCGTACTGGTAGCGGGTGATCAGGGTGCCGTGGTGTTCGGCGATGAAGTCCTGAATGCGGCGGGGCAGGCGGTGGTCCCGCGCCAGCAGCATCCCGTCGGCGACGTGGCCGATGATGATTCGCGCGCTTTCTTCGGGGGAAAGGCGTTCGTGGGGGTTGGGCGTGCCGGGCGGCTGGTTTTCAATGAAAAACTGCGGGCGCAACACTTTGCCGATGTCGTGGTAAAGCGCGCCTACCCGCACCAGCAGCGCATCGGCGCGCACGGCGCGGGCGGCTTGCTCGGCCAGGTTGGCGACCTGCAGACTGTGCTGGTAAGTGCCCGGCGCCTTTTGCAGCAGTTCCTGAAGCAGCGGCTGGTCGGGGCGGGAAAGTTCCAGCAACTGGATGGGCGTAACCTGCCCGAGCGGGGGGGCGAGGAAGTAGTGCAGCACCAGCGCCAGGCTGGAAGCCAGCACGCCGTTGGTCGCGGCTGCACCCAGCAGGGTGAGCATTCCGGGCAGGTCGGTGGAAGGCGAGGCAAGGCGGGTGGCAAGGAGCACCGCGCTGCCGCTCAGAGCCATTGCTGCACTGGCCAGGAAGAAGGTGCGCATCCGCTGCACCTGGCTGAGCAGCACCACGCCGGTGACGCCCAGGAAGGCGTGATATGTCATCAGTTCAAAGCCGTTGGGGAGGTGATACAACCCTAAGGCCAGCAGGGGCAAAAGGAAAACCAGGGCGCTTTCGGCGTCGAACAGCAGGAAAATGACCAGCGGGTAGGCGGCAAAAGGGTAAACATAGGGCAGCACGATGTGGTTGGGGATGATGAGGCGCGCCCCGGCCAGGAAAAGCACGCCCAGCCCCCCGATGACCGTCAGGGCGGTGATGTTTTCGCCGAGGGCGGGGCGGCGCAGGGAGATATAGGCCGTCAGCACCAGAAAGGCAATCAGGGCCAGCAGCAGCGGGGCGAGCAGCGATTGCCAGCGGGCTGTGCCTTGCAGCAGGCCGTATTCTTTGAGGGCTTCAATGTCTTCGGGCGTCAGCACCTGGCCGCGCTGGACAATGGTTTCCCCGCGGCGGAAGGCGCGCATCACCGGCGGCACGGCTTCCCGCGCTTTTTTGCGGGCGGCTTCGGTCAGCGAGGCGCTGTAGAGGCTGTTAGGGGCGAGGTAGGCTTCCACCAGCCGTTCCACCAGGTCGGCCTGGCGTTCGGGCATGGTGAGGGTGATGAAAGCGGGGATGTTGCGGCGGGCTTCTTCCAACTGGTCTTCGCGGATGGGGGCGCGCATCATGGTTTCCAGCACCCGCCGGGCTTCTTGCTGGATGTTTTGCCAGCGTTCATCGTCTAAGGTGAGGAGATAGCGCGCTTCGGCGGCGGAAAGGTGCAGCCCTTTGATGGCCGCGAGGTCGGCGAGTTTTTGCTGCTGGCCGGCGTAGGGGTCGGCGCGGATGGCGGTGATGAAGGTGAGCGCGGCGCGCAGGCGTTCCAGCTGGCGGCGGCCGATGCCGGCGTCGGGCGGGGCGTAAACTTTGGAGACGGCCTGGGCAGCGGCTTCCTGCCGCTTTTGGGTGAGCACGGTGCTCTGGTAGGTGTGGCTGTAGGGGGCCAGAATGTCGCGCGGGGCGACTTCTCCGGCGTGGAGGGCGAGGCTGTCTTCGGCGGTGCTCAGCCACATGAGCCCGGCCACGGCTGCGAGCAGGAGCAGGGCGAGCAGGGCGCGCTGCAACCCCCGCACCCTGGCTTCAGGGTGGGCCGGCGCGGCGGCTGCTGCCGGAGAGGGCGGCGGGTTGGACATGGAACCTATGGGCCTTGCAGCAGGCGGCGCACAACCTGGCTGGCTTCCTTGCCGGTGGCGCGCCCTTGCAGGCGCGGCATCAGCGCGGCCATCACCTTGCCCATTTCGCGCGGCGAGGCTGCGCCCACCTCGGCAATGACCTCGCGGGCCAGGGCTTCCAGCGCCTCGGGGGTGAGCGGCGGCGGCAGGAAGCCGCGCAGCACGGCGATTTCCGCCTCGGCCTCGGCAATCAGGTCGTCGCGTCCGGCGCGCTGGGCGCCTTCAATGGTTTCCCGGCGGGCTTTGATTTCCTTTTGCAGCACGCCGAGCACGGCGTTTTCGTCCAGTTCGCCGCCGTGTTCCACTTCCGCGAGTTTGAGGGCTGCCAGGGCAAGGCGCAGGGTGCGCTTGCGCAGGTCGTCCCGCCGGCGCATGGCCTCTTTCAGGGCCTCTTGGAGTTGCTGCTTGGTGTTCATGGCTTTCATTATACCGCAGGCGTTTGCCGAAACTCCCCGCCCTTGCCTTCCCGTGATAGAATAAACGCGCAGGATAGATTGGATGATTCTCGGAGGTTCAAAATGGAAGCCCAAACCGGTTCTTACAAAGTCAAGGTCGGCCTGGCGCAGATGTTGAAGGGCGGCGTCATTATGGATGTGGTGACGCCCGAACAGGCCAAAATTGCCGAAGACGCGGGCGCGGTGGCCGTGATGGCGCTGGAACGCGTGCCCGCCGATATCCGCAAGCAGGGCGGGGTGGCGCGCATGAGCGACCCCGAACTCATCCTCAAAATCATGGATGCGGTCAGCATTCCGGTGATGGCGAAGGTGCGCATCGGCCATTTCGTGGAAGCCCAGATTCTGGAAGCCCTCGGCGTGGATTACATTGACGAATCTGAGGTGCTGACGCCTGCCGACGAAGAGCACCACATTGACAAGCACAACTTCAAGGTGCCCTTCGTGTGCGGGGCGCGCAACCTGGGCGAAGCGCTGCGCCGCATTGCCGAAGGCGCGGCCATGATTCGCACCAAAGGCGAAGCGGGCACCGGCGACGTGGTGGAAGCCGTGCGGCATGCCCGCGCCGTGCTCGGCGAAATCCGCCGCTTGCAGACCATGGCCGAGGAGGAACTCTACACCTACGCCAAGGAAATCGGCGCGCCGCTGGACCTGGTGCGCGAGGTGAAGGAACTCGGCCGCCTGCCGGTGGTCAACTTCGCCGCGGGCGGCATCGCGACGCCCGCCGACGCGGCCCTGATGATGCAACTCGGCATGGACGGCATCTTCGTGGGTTCCGGCATCTTCAAGTCGGAAGATCCGCCCAAACGTGCTGCCGCCATCGTGAAAGCCGTGACGCACTACAACGACCCCGCCATCCTGGCCGAAGTGAGCAAAGGCCTGGGCGAGCCGATGCGCGGCCAGCAGGCCGCCGACCTGCCCGCCGAAGCCCGCCTGGCCGGAAGGGGATGGTAGTTCGCCGCTCGCCATTCGCCATTGCCATGCCTGCCCCAAACCTCCTTCCCCCCGAAAAAGTCCCCGCCCCGCGCGGCAACTTCGCCGTGGGCGTGCTTGCGCTGCAAGGCTCGTTCTGGGAACACGAAGTCATGCTGCGCAAAATCGGCGTCGCGGTGCGTGAAGTGCGCCGCCCTGCCGACCTGGACGGCCTCGCGGGCCTCATCATCCCCGGCGGCGAATCCACCACCATCGGCAAACTGGCGGTAGATTTCGGCCTGCTGGAACCGCTGCGCACCTTTGGCCGTACCCACGCCATCTGGGGCACGTGCGCGGGCGCGATCTTCCTCTCCAAAGACGCCCGCCGTGAGCAGCCCCTCCTCGGCCTGATGGAGATCACCGTGGAACGCAACGCCTTTGGCCGTCAGGTTGCCAGTTTTGAGGTGGACATTCCCGTGCCGGCCCTCAAAACCGTTGCCCCCGACGACGAGCGCCCCTTCCACGCGGTTTTCATCCGCGCGCCGCTTATTGAAACCGTCACGCCGCCCGCCGAAGTGCTCGCCAGGCTGGAAGACGGGCGCATTGTGGCCGCCCGGCAGGGGCATTTGCTGGCCACGGCCTTTCACCCCGAACTGACCGCCGACACCCGCTTTCACCGTTACTTCCTGCACCTGGCCGGATGGGGAACTGACCGGTGAGCACCCTGCCCCGTGCGCTGACATGGCGCGACCTGCCCCTGCTGTACCGCTACCGCGAGCAGGCACTGTGCCTGGATAGCCGCCGCGCGGTCATCGGCGGGGCGGGGCTGATGAGCAGCGCGCTGGTGGCGCTGTTTTCTGCGGCGACGGGCATGGCCGTGGTGGCCGATCAGGCCACGGAAAGCGCCCCACTGGTGGCCGTGGCCGAGCATACCCCCCAGGAAGGCCTGGCCCGCCTGCTCTACCTGGCCCCAAAAACCGTCTTCTCGCCCGAAACCGCGCTGGCCCCGCTGGTGGAAGCCCTGCTGGCGCATCCGGCGCTGCGCGGCGCCCGTGCGCTTGTGGCCGATGCCCCTCGCGGGGCTTCCTGGCTTCCCGCACTGCGGCGGGCAGGCTTTCGGGTGTTTGCCCGCCAGCGCCTTTGGCAAATGCCGGCCGGGCCCGCCGCGGAAGGCCCCGGCCGCTGGCGCTGGCCGCGCGCCGAAGAGCGCTGGGCTGCCGACCGGCTCTACACCAACCTCACCCCGCCCCTGGTGCGCCACCTCTTGCCGCCGCCCGCGGCTTCCCCCACTGCGGTGGTGTATGTGGAACGCGGCGAGGTGCGCGGCGTGGCCCGCTGGGAAAGCGGCCCGCGCGGGGTGTGGGCTGTGCCCTGGCTGGACCCCGACATCGCCGCCCCCTGCGACGCCCTGCGGGCGCTGGCGGCTTTCCTGCGCGCCGGTGAAAAGCCGCTCTACATTGCCGTGCGCGAGGCACAGGTGTGGCTGGAAAGCCCCCTGGAAACGCTGGCTGCCCGCCCGGGCGAACCTTTGGCGCTGCTGGCGCGCTGGGTGGTGCAGCCGCAGCCCGCAACGGAAACCGCGCCCGCCGCTGCCCGGCAGGAAGCCCCTCAACCCACTTTGTTTGCCGAATGAGTGCTGTATGACCACTCGCAAGATTACCGATGACCTGCACGCCCTGCTGGCCGTGCTGCCCCCTGAAATTGCCCGCGCCGTCGCCGGCGCCGACGACAGCGATAACCTGCTGGAAGTGATTTTAGACCTCGGGCGGGTGCCCACGGCGCGCTTTACCCACGGCGAAATCGTGCTGCGGGAAAGCGAAGTTACGCGCGAAGAAATTGACTACGTGGTGGCGCGGGTCGGCGCTTTTGACGAAGACAACCGCGCCGGCATTGAACGCACCTTGCACCGCATCGCGGCCATCCGCAACCGCCGCGGCGATGTGGTCGGCCTGACCTGCCGCGTCGGGCGCGCGGTGTATGGCACGGTGGACATCATCCAGGACCTGATTGCCAGCGGCAAAAGCGTGCTCCTGCTGGGCCGCCCGGGCGTGGGCAAAACCACGCTTTTGCGCGAAGCGGCGCGCATTCTGGCCGAGAAAAAGCGCGTCGTCATCGTGGATACGTCCAACGAAATCGGCGGCGACGGCGATGTGCCTCACCCCGCCGTGGGGCGCGCCCGCCGGATGCAGGTGCCCATGCCTTCCCTGCAGCACGAGGTGATGATTGAGGCGGTGGAAAACCACAACCCCGAAGTCATCGTGATTGACGAAATCGGGCGCGAACTGGAAGCCCTGGCGGCGCGCACCATTGCCGAGCGCGGCGTGCAACTCATCGCCACCGCTCACGGCAACGCGCTGGAAAACCTGCTCCTCAACCCCACGCTTTCGGATTTGGTGGGCGGCATTGAATCGGTTACGCTTTCCGATGAAGAAGCCCGCCGCCGCGGCACCCAGAAAACCGTGCTGGAACGCCGCTCGCCGCCCACCTTCGACATCCTGGTGGAAATCCAGGACCGCGACCGCCTGCTGGTGCACCAAGACGTCGCCGAAGCGGTGGACGCGCTGCTGCGGGGTGCGCCCCTGCATGCCGAACTGCGTTCCCGTGACGAAAGCGGCGAAATCCGCATTGAAGAGGTCACGCTCAAGCCCGAAGGCCGCCGTGACCGGCGGGGCCCCAAGCGGCGCGGCGCGGTTTCCTTTGAGGAGAGCGAAGCCGCCGACGATGCCGAACGCTACACCCGGCCCGCGGCGCAAGGGGGGCGGGGCCTGCAGCCGATTCGCATTTACCCCCACGGCATTGCCCGCAACCGGCTGCGCAAGGCTGCCCAATACCTGCATGTGCCCGCCCGCGTGGTGGATAACCTCGGCGAGGCGCAGGTGCTCGTCACCCTGCGTTCCTACTACCGCAAGCGCCCCCGCATCGTGGTGGATGCCGAGAACCGCGGCCTCCCCATCCATGTGCTGCGTTCCAACACCGTCAAGCAGATGGAGACTTTTTTGGAAAGCCTTTTCCATCTGGAGGCCCGCACCGACAGCATGACCATTGACCAGATCCTGGCCGAAACCCAGGCCGCGATTGACGCCGTGCTGGAAGGCGCCGACTGGGTAGACCTCACCCCGGCGCCTGCCGACATCCGCCGCCTGCAGCACCGCCTGGCCGAAGAGGCCCACCTGGCTTCCCGCTCCTACGGGCGCGAGCCCTTCCGCCGTGTGCGGATTACGCGGGAAGGGTAGCATGGGGGGGCTGTTCATCACCTTTGAAGGGCCGGAAGGCAGCGGCAAGAGCACCCAGGCGCGCCTGCTGGCCGAATTTCTGGAACGCCGGGGGCACACCGTTGTGCTGACGCGCGAACCGGGGGGCACGCCCATCGGCGACCAGATTCGTCAGGTGTTGCTCAACCGCACCAACCAGGCCATGCACCCCCGCACCGAGGTGCTGCTCTTCCAGGCCTCCCGCGCCCAGCATGTGGAAGAACTCATCTCCCCGGCGCTCAAAGCGGGCAAAATCGTGATTTGCGACCGCTATGCCGATTCCACTTTGGCCTATCAGGGCTATGGCCGCGGTGAGGACGTTGCCGAACTGCGCCGCCTGATTGACTATGCCACCGGCGGCCTGTGGCCCGACCTGACGTTGTGGCTTGACCTGCCGGTGGAAGCCGGGCTGGCGCGCATTGCCCCCGACCGCCGCAACCGCCTGGATGCCGAAGCCCTGGCCTTCCACCGCCTTGTGCAGGCCGGGTATGCCCAACTGGCCGCTGCCGAGCCGCAACGCTGGGTGCGCATTCCTGCCAACCGGCCGCAGGAAGCCGTCCAGGCCGAGGTGCGCGCCGCGGTGCTGAGACGGCTGACGCAGCCTTCCCCTGCGAAGTAGCCCCTGTTCAGCCTGCCTGCGATAAGCGCGCAGAAGCGCAAAGAAGGCCAGGGCGCCAAGAGGTTAACGCCAGCGCGAAGAAGGCAAAAGGCGCAAAGAGCATTTCCGTGTTTTCTGTGCTAATCTGTGAAATCTGTGGTTCTCCCTTCCAGGGCTGAACAGTTCCCTTGCTTTGTTGAGGCTGTTCCCCTCGCTGTTTCCGCGAGTTCGCATTTCCCCCTGATTGTGAGGTGCTTATGACCGCCTCGCCCCAATTCGTCGGACGCGTGTTAGAGGCTTCCGCCACCGCTTTCCTGGTGGGCTGCCGGGTGCCGCAACTGCAGGAAAGCGGCCTGGCCTTCGGCGCGCTGGTGCGCGTCGCCGCGCCTGAACAAGACGCCGCGCCTGCCTCGGAGATTTTCGGCATCATCTCCGAAATCCGCCTGCCGGGCGACAACCTGGTGCGGCAGTTGACCATTGCCCCCGAAGTGCCCCCCAGCATCCACGCCGACCAGCACCAGCGCAACCTGCCGGTGGAAATCGGCGTGCTTTCGCTGGGCTACCGCACGGCCGAGGGGCGCATGGTGCACCTGCTGCCGCCCCGCCCCCCGCTGACCCTCGCCAACCTCTACCTCTGCTCGCCCGCCGAAGTGCGCGAATTCACCCGCGCCGGGCGGCTGGGCTACTTCCGGCACATCCTGCGCGCCGCCGACGTGCCCGCCGATGAACTCCTGGCCGTCCACTTCCGCCAGGCGCGGCAGGCCCACGCCGAAACGGGCGACGACGCCGAATGGGTGGCCCAGGCCACCCGCCACCTGATCACCCTCTTGCGGGATGACTACGACCGCCTCACCAGCGTGCTGGACGCGCTGGGCGAAGTGGTCGCTTGAGGGCCGCAATGCGGGCGCGCTACGTTTTCCCGCCGGGCTTTTTGTGGGGCACGGCCACCGCCGCGCACCAGATGGAAGGCGGCAACACCAACAACACCTGGCACGCCTGGGAGCAGGCCGGGCGGGTGCTGGAAGGCCATACCGCCGGGCGCGCCTGCGACTGGTGGAGCGGCAGATGGCGGGAAGACTTTGACCGCGCCGCCGAAGCCGGGCAGAACGCCCACCGCCTTTCGGTGGAATGGAGCCGCATCCAGCCCGCCCCCGACCGCTGGGACGAAGACGCGCTGGAGCATTACCGCCAGATGGTGCGCGGCCTGCGCGAGCGGGGGATGACGCCTTTTGTTACCCTGCACCATTTCACCGACCCGCTCTGGCTGGCCGAAATGGGCGGCTGGGAAAACCCCGAAACCCCGCAGCACTTCGCCCGCTTTGTCGGCCGGGTGGTGGATGCCCTCAAAGCCTACGTGGCCGACTGGTGCACCATCAACGAGCCCAACGTCTACACCGCCCTGGGCTATGTGGAAGGCGTCTTTCCCCCCGGTAAGCAAGACGTCCGCGCTGCGCTGCAGGTGGCCGAACATCTGGCCTTAGGGCATGCCGCGGCCTACGAAGTCATCCACCGCTTGCAGCCCGAGGCGCGGGTGGGGCTGGTGCTCTACTACCGCCCGATGACGCCCGCCCGCCCGTGGTTCCCGCCCGATGTGGCCGTGGCGCGCGCCCAGCACCGCTGGTTCAACCATTACTTTGCCTGGGCAGCCGGGCTGGGGCGGCGCTTGCTGCCCGTCGGCAGCCGCCGCGACCGCCGCCTGGGGCCTTCGCTGGATTTCTTCGGCTTGAACTACTACACTTCCGACAGGCTGGCCTTTGCCCCCCACCGGCCGGGTTATGCCCGCCGGGTCTTCCCCCCGGAAGCCCCTCTCAGCGAGCACGGCGACATCGCCCACGCCCCCCAGGGGATGTTCCAGGGCATCCGCTGGGCGCAGCGCTTCGGCGTGCCGGTCATCGTCACCGAAAACGGCGTGGAAGACGGCGAAGACACCCTGTGCCCGCGCTATCTGGCCGAACACATCCACCAGATGTGGCGCGCCCTGAACCTTTACGGAACGGTCAAAGGCTATTTCCACTGGACTTTGGTGGACAATTTTGAATGGGACCGCGGCTGGACGCGCCGCTTTGGCCTCTGGGCGCTGGAGCGGGAAACCCAGCGCCGCACGCCGCGCCCCAGCGCTGACCTTTACGCCGCCATCTGCCGCGCCAACGCCCTGGACACCGACACCGTCGCCCGCTATGCGCCCCAGACTTTGCTCGCCCTGCTGCCGGGAAGCCACGGCGTTTCGTAAGTCAACGCGCTTTCCGTCACTATTCAGCCTGCCCGTGAGGGGAGGGGTGCACCGAGGCGCAAGAGGAGCACAGAGACGCAGAGGAAATTCAAAACACGCGAAGCATCACGCAAAGGGCGCAAAGGAAGCAAAGACGCAAAGTAAACTTCTGTGTTTTCTGCGGTTCTTCTGCGTCTTCTGTGTTTCCAATCGGCGCTAATCTGTGAAATCGTGGATGTTTTTTCCGCGGAATCTGCGTCATCTGCGGTTTCTCCTTGCTGAGGCTGAATAGTTACCGCTTTCCTTCGCTTTCAAGGAGGCTCGCATGGCAACTTCCTTTGGTCGTGAACTCGCCCCTGCCGACCTCTACCGCGCCACCGCCCCCGCCGCGCTGGGCGCAGAAAGCACTGCCGCTTTGCCGCCGCTGGAAGGCGTGGTCGGTCAGCCGCGCGCGTTCCGCGCCCTGGAGGTGGGCACCGCCGTGCGCGGCGAAGGGTTCAACATTTTCGTCCTCGGCCTGCCTTCCAGCGGGCGCACCACCCTTGTGCAAGATTACCTTGCCCGCAAGGCCGCCGATTTGCCTTCCCCCGACGACCTGTGCTATGTCCACAACCTCGCTGCCCCCGACCACCCGCGCATGTTGCGCCTTCCGGCCGGCCAGGGCAGCCGCCTGCGCCGCGCCCTGGATGCTTTTGTGACGACGGTGCGCCAGGAAATGCGCCGCGCCTTTTCCGCCGATGCTTACCGCCGCGAGCGCGACCGCCTGGCTTCCCAATTGCAGAAAAAGCAGGAAGAAGCCCTCACCCAATTGCAAATCAAGGCTTCCAAACTCAACTTCGCCATCGTGCAGACGCCTTTCGGCCTCGCCCTGGTGCCCGCCGTGGAGGGCAAGCCCCTCTCGCCGGAAGAACTGGAAAAACTGGATGAGGAAAAGAAAGCCAAACTGGAGAAAATCCGTGCAACGCTGCAGGGCGAGGTGGAGAAAACCCTGGAGCACATCCGCAAGATGGAGCAGGAAGCCCGCGAGCGCCTGCAGGAACTCAACCGCCGCACCACCGAGTTCGTGGTCGGCCATCTGGTAGAAAAACTCAAAACCGAGTTCCCCTACCCGCCCGTGGAGGCCTTTCTGGATGCCGTGCGGGAAGACATCATCGCCAACGCCCAGCGTTTTCTGAAGGACGACGAGAGCGACGGCCCGGCCTGGGAAATGTGGGCGCGGCGCTACCGCGTCAACGTGGTGGTGGATAACGGCGAGCAGCAGGGCGCGCCGGTGGTGCTGGAAACCCACCCTTCGTACTACAACCTGCTGGGGCGCATTGAGCACGAAGTCATCATGGGCGCCACCCGCACCGACCACACCCTCATCCGCGCCGGCGCCCTGCACCGCGCCAACGGCGGCTTCCTGCTGCTGCCCATGTACGACCTGCTCGTGCACCCTTATGCCTGGGATGGCCTCAAACGCGCCCTGCGGACCGGCAAAATCCGCATTCTGGAACTCGGCGCGCAGATGGGCTGGGTGAGCACCGTTACCCTGGACCCCGAACCCGTGCCCCTGCACCTCAAAGTGGTGCTCATCGGGACGCCGATGATGTATTACCTGCTGCGGGCTTACGATGAAGATTTCGGGCGGCTGTTCAAGGTGCGGGCGGAATTTGCCGATACCATGCCTCGCACCGAGGCCAGCGAGCGGGAATATGCCCTTTTCATCCGCACGGTGGTGGAACGGGAAGGGCTGCCGCACTTCCGCAGCGACGCGCTGGCACGGGTCATTGAGCACGGGGCGCGCCTGGCCGAAGACCAGAGCAAACTTTCCACCCGCTTTGGCCAGGTGGTGGACCTGCTTCACGAAGCGGCTTACTGGGCCCGGCAGGCCGGGCACGAGCAGGTGACGGCCGAGGATGTTTCCCGCGCCATTCGCGAGCAAATTTACCGCGCCAACCTGCTGGAAGAGCGCATTCAGGAAGAAATTGCCCACGGCGTACTGTTGATTGACGTGGAAGGCAAGGCCGTGGGGCGCATCAATGCCCTTTCGGTCGTCATGTTGGGCGATTATGCCTTTGGCCACCCGACGCGGGTCAGCGCCACCGCCTACCCTTCACGGGAAGGCGATGTCGTGGACATTGAACGCCGCGCCGAACTCGGCGGCCCGATTCACACCAAAGGCGTGCTCATTCTGGGCGGCTTCCTGGGCTGGCGCTACGGCCGCCGCCGCCCCCTCAACCTCCTGGCCCGGCTCACCTTTGAACAATCCTACGGCGGCGTGGAAGGCGACAGCGCCTCGGCCGCCGAACTGCTCGCGCTGCTCTCGGCCATCGCCCAGGTGCCCCTGCGCCAGGACCGCGCCATCACCGGCTCCATCAACCAGCACGGCCAGGTTCAGGCCATCGGCGGCGTGAACGAGAAAATTGAAGGCTTTTTCGCCACCTGCCAGGCCAAAGGGCTGACCGGCGAGCAGGGCGTCATCATTCCCGAAGACAATGTGCGCCACCTCATGCTGCGGGAAGAAGTCCGCCAGGCCGTAGCGGAAGGCCGTTTCCACATTTGGGCGGTGCGCACCGTGGACGAGGCCATCGCGCTGCTGACCGACATGCCCCCCGGTGAGCCCGATGAAGAAGGCAACTTCCCCGAAGGCACCTTCAACCGCGCCGTTCAGGATGGGTTAGACGCCTTTGCCGATGCCCTGAAGCGGGAAGACGGGGAGGAAGACGACGATGGCGAGGAAGGGGAAGGCGAAAGCGGGGGCGGCAAGCCTTCCCGCCCCGCTGGAGACGGGGAAAGAAAAAAGTAAGTGCAGGGCGGGACGCCATCCCGCCCTACGGCGTTTTGGTGCCCCCGCGGATTTTCTGAAACCACCCCAATTCGTAACTGTTCAGCCCTGGGAGAATCGGCGGCGAGTCACGCGAAGGCGCAGAGAGGGCAAAGAACGCAAAGAAAAAATCTGTGTTTTCCGGCAGCTGCTCAGCCCTGGCAGGGGATCCACAGATTTCACAGATTGGCACAGAAAACACAGAATTGCTCTTTGCGCCATTTGCCTTCCTTTGCGTCTTTGCGTTAACCTCTTTTTGTGCTTCTGGGTGCGCATCGCGGGCAGGCTGAACAGTTGCCCCAATTCGTGCTAAAATGAGGCCATGCGCAAAATTTTGCTTTTGCTGGCCGTTGGGCTGATGGCGGCGGGCGTTGTGACGCGGGTTTCGGCTGCCCGGCCGCAGGCCTGGATTGCCGTCTTTGGGGTGGACACCGCCGATTTCCCGCGCGTGAGCGCCTGGGTGGAAGCCTGGGACGCGCAGGGGCGGTTCATCGCCCACATCCGCCCTGCCGATGTGCAGGTGAGCGAAGACAAGCAGCCGCGCGCCCTGGCGGCGTGGCAAGAGGAGCAGCCCGGCGCTCAGGTGGTGGTGGCCGTAGAAGCCGGGCGCGCCCTCGGCGTGCGCGATAACCTCGGCGTCAGCCGCTACCAATACATCTACAACCAGGTGCGCTCGTGGGCCGACAAACCGCCCCCTGAGCCTTACGACCTCAGCCTGGTGACTTCCGATGGTACGCAGACCGCCCACCTGGCCGATTTCCCCACCTTCGTGCAGGCGCTGGATGCCTACAAGCCCGATACCAAACCAAAGGAAACCGGCCTCAAGGCGCTTGCTGCCGGCTTGAAACTGGCTGTGGACCCAACGCCGCATCCCGGCATGGGGCGCGCCCTGCTCTGGATTACCCCCCTGCCCACGCAGCAGGCGCTCAACGATTTGCCCCAATACCTTTCGCTGGCGCAGCAATCGCGGGTGCGGGTTTACATCTGGCTGGTGGGGCCGCCGGCTTTGCAGAAAGACCCCCACGCCCAAACGCTGGCGGCCTTTGCCGAAAAGACATTGGGGCGGCTGTATTTCTTTTCCGGCGCGGAGACCCTGCCGCTGTTGAAAGACCTTTTCACGCCCCTCACCCACATTTACCGCCTGACCTATGTCAGCGAAGCCCTGCGCGGCGAAGATCACACCCTGATGCTCACCCTCCACACGCCGCAAGGGGAAACCCTCACCGCCGCGCCGGCGCATTTCCGCTTTGCACTTCAGCCGCCTGAGGTGGTCTTGTTGAATCCACCCCAGGAAATCACCCGCGTGCTTCCGGCAAGCGCCACCGCCCCCGCGGAGCGCCGCCCCGCCGCGGTGACAGTGCAGGTGGGCGTCAACTTCCCCGACAAACACCCGCGCAACTTGCAGCGCGTTACCCTGCTTGTGGATGGCAAGCCCGAGGATGTGCACACCACCCCGCCGTTTAAAACCCTGAAATGGGATTTGACAGGCTATCAGCACGGCGGCGCGCACACCCTTCAGGCCGAGGTGGAAGACATCTACGGCTTTACCGCTCGCAGCCAGCCTGTAACGGTGCAGATTTCGGTGCCCCAGTCCCAGGCGGCAGTAACCGTCACCCTGGTAACTTACCGCCGGCCCTTGACCATTGCCATTGTGGCGCTGGCGGGGGTGGTGCTGCTCTCGGTGCTTTGGCTGGGCGGCAGGCGGCGGCCGCGAAAGGCGGCTTCCCCTTCCCTTTCTGCTTCGCCCGCAGTGGAGACGCCTGACGCGCCGCTTGGCCGTTCCCGCTGGTGGGCATGGATGCCCCGCCGCCACGCTGCCGCCGGGGCAACGGCGAGCCGCGCTTTGGCTTTCCTGGTGCCGCTGGCTGCTTCTGCGGCTGAAGTGCCCGACCTGACCACCCTGCGCATTGAAGCCCCTGAAATCACTCTTGGCTCCGACCCCGCCCAGGCCGACGTGGTGGTGCCCGACCCTTCGGTGGAACCGTTGCACGCCCGCCTGTGGCGCACCGATGAGGGCGCTTTCTTCATTGCCGACCGGCGCTCGGCCGCGGGCACTTGGGTCAACTACGCGCCGGTTTCTCCCGAGGGCGCGCGCTTGCAGCCGGGCGACCTGGTGCACCTCGGCCGCGTGGGCTTCCGCTTCCGCCTCAGGCCCGACGAGCCGGTGCAGGTGCGCATTCGTCCGGCCCAACCCGACAAATAACCGCAGATGCCGCAGAAAAGTATCCACCGATGGTCAATATCACAGAAGAGCCACAAAAAGCACAAATTTTTGCCCTGGTGCCCGCGTCTCACCCTGCCTGGCGCGATCTTCATCATCCGCGGCCTGTTTTTTATAAGGCCGTTCCTGCTGCGCAATCTGTGAAACCTGTGGTTTCCCCCTGTTCCAAAGGTTTTGGCGGCCATGACGCAGTTCATTGACGAAGCCCAAATTTTCGTCCGCTCAGGCAAAGGCGGCGACGGCGTGGTACACTTCCGCCGCGAGAAATATGTGCCCAAAGGCGGCCCCGACGGCGGCGACGGCGGCCGCGGCGGCGACGTGGTGCTGGAAGTCAACCCCCACCTCAACACCCTGGCGCACTTCCGCTTTCAAAAGCGCTTCATCGCCAAGGAAGGCGGCCGCGGCGGCCCGGCACGCATGAGCGGCAAGTCGGCGCCGCCGCTGGTGGTGCCCGTGCCCCCCGGCACCGTGGTGTACGACGCCGAGACCGGCGAACTTTTGGGCGACCTGACCGAGCCGGGCCAGCGCCTCGTGGTCGCCAAAGGCGGCCGCGGCGGACGGGGCAACGTGCATTTTGCCTCTTCCCGCAATCGGGTGCCCCGCCTGGCCGAAAGAGGCGAACCCGGCCGGGAACGCCGCCTGCGCCTGGAACTCAAACTGATCGCCGACGTCGGGCTGGTCGGCGTGCCCAACGCGGGAAAGTCCACCTTCCTCAGCCGGGGCACCAACGCCCGCCCCAAAATCGCCGACTACCCCTTCACCACCCTGACCCCCAACCTCGGCGTGGCGCAACTGGATGCGGACAACACCCTGGTGCTGGCCGACATCCCCGGCCTGATTGAGGGTGCGCACCAGGGCGTGGGCCTGGGGCACGACTTCCTGCGGCACATCCAGCGCACGCGGGTGCTCATTCACCTGTTAGACGGCCTTTCCACCGACCCCGTGGCCGACTTTGCCCAGATCAACACCGAACTGGCGCTCTTCGACCCCGGCCTGGCCGAGAAACCGCAAGTTGTGGCCTTCAACAAGATGGATTTGCCCGAAGTGGCCGAGCGCTGGCCTGAAGTGAAAGCCGCCCTGAAGGCGCGCGGCTACGAAGCCTTCCCGATTTCGGCCGTCAGCGGCGAGGGCGTGAAAGAGGTGCTCTGGCAAGCAGCGCATCTGCTGGAAACCCTGCCCCCGCCGCCTCCCACCGAGGCCGAAACCGTGCCCGTCTATCGCCCCGAAGAAGACCCGCGGGCGTTCACCATCGAGCGCCTGCCGGAAGGCTTCCGGGTGCATTGCCCGGCGCTGGAGCGCGCCGCGGCGATGACCTACTGGGAATACGACCAGTCGGTGCGCCGCTTCCACCGCATCCTGGCCGCGTTGGGCATCGAAGAAGCCCTGCGCGCCGCCGGTGTGCAGGAGGGCGACACCGTTTTCGTTGGCGATTACGAACTGGAATGGCGCGAGGAGGCTTCCCTGTGAGCCGACCGCTGCGGATGGGTGTGTTCGGCGGCACTTTTGACCCGCCTCACCTCGGCCACCTCATTCTGGCTGCCGAGGCGCATTTCCAGCTGGGGCTGGATAAAGTGCTCTGGGTGCTCACGCCCGACCCGCCCCACAAGCGCAACATGCCGCATACCCCCTGGCCGCAGCGCGCCGCGCTGGTGCTGGCCGCCATTGGCGACAACCCGGCTTTTGAACTCAGCACCGTGGATATTGAGCGCCCCGGCCCCCACTACGCCGTAGATACCATGCGCCTGCTGCGGGCTTCCCAACCCCGCGCCCAGTGGGTTTACCTCATGGGCGGCGATTCCCTCCACGGCCTGCCCACATGGCACCGTGTGCGGGAGTTTCTGGATTTGTGCGATGAACTCGGCATCATGCGCCGCCCGGGTGATGAAATTGATTTGACGGTTGTAGAATCTTGTCTGCCGGGTGTGGTGAGCAAGGTGCGCTTTGTCAACGCCCCGCTGTTACAAATCGCCGCCCGCGAACTGCGGGAACGCGCCGCCAGAGGTGCACCGATTCGCTATTACCTGCCGGAAGCCGTGTACGCGCTGATTGAGGCATGGCGGTTATACCGCCGGCCGCAGGCTGCCGACCGTTGAGCGCCTTCACTCGTGCTTGAAACGAGGTGTTGTTGAAAATGCATTCCCGTCGCACGCGCTGGCTGGCTTTCCTGATAGCCATTGCTGTGGGCATAGGCCTCGGGCTGTATTACGGCTGGATCGTCAGCCCGGTGGCGTACGTGGATACGGCGCCGAACACCCTGCGCGCCGACTACAAAGCCGACTATGTGCTCATGGTGGCGGAAGCCTATCAGGCCGACCATGACCTGCAATCTGCCCGCCGCACCCTGGCGCTGCTGGGTGCCGACCCGGCCGCTGCGGTGCAAGCGGCCATCACCTTCGGCACAGCCCACGGCTACGCCTCGCAAGACCTCTATGCGTTGCAGCAATTGCTCGCCGCACTGCGCTCTCGTCCGGTGGAGGAAAGCAGCCCATGAACCGCCGCCCGCCGTGGTTTTTGCTGACCGGCCTGGTGTTGGGGCTGGGCGTGGGGTTGCTGCTGGCGTGGGTGGTGTTTCCCGTGCGCTACACCGAAACCTCGCCCGACACCCTGCGCCCCGAGTTCAAGGAAGCCTATCGCGCCCTGATTGCCCGCGCCTATGCTTACGACCACAACCTGCCGCGTGCCCGTGCCCGCCTGCGCCTGTTGGGGGAAAGCGCTCCGGCCGGGGCGCTGGCCGCGCAGGCCCAGCGGGCGCTGGCTGCAGGCCGTCCGTCGGCAGAAGTGCATGCTTTGGGCGCCCTGGCGGCTGCGCTGGGCGAAGCCCCGGCTCCGGTGCCCACGGCTTCGGCGCTGTCTCCCTCACCCCCCGCGGCTGCGGCTTCCCCCACGGGCCCTGCAAACACGCCTTCCCCTGCACCCTCGGGCTTCCCCACCCTGCCCCCCACGCCGACGCCCCTGCCCACCCGCACCCCTCAGCCGGTCGGCACCGCCGGCGCGCCCCTGGTGCTGCGGGCGCTGAAGCCCTATTGCAACCCCAACGACGGCCCGCTGCTGCAAATTTTCGTGCGCGACGCCGCGGGCAGCGCCCTCCCCGGCGTGGAAATCAACATCCACTGGCTCGGCGGCGATGAACGCATTTATACCGGCCTCAAGCCCGACGTGGACGCCGGCTATGCCGATTTCCTCATGGCGCAGCATGAGGTTTATCAGGTGCGCCCGGCTTACGGCGTGACCGTCACCGATTTGCGCCCCCGCGAATGCCAGGCCGATGATGGCACGCGTTTTTGGGGCGGTTGGACCCTCACTTTTGTGCAGCCGTAAGCACACCTGCGAAAGGAGACCCGCGATGGCTTTCATCCCCGGTGCTCAGGTTGGCCCTTACCGGATTCTGGAACAGTTGGGGCAGGGCGGCATGGCGACGGTGTATAAGGCGTATCATCCGGCGCTGGACCGCTATGTTGCCTTGAAGGCGCTGCACCCCGCCTTCATGGAAGACCCCAACTTTTTAGAGCGCTTTCGGAGGGAAGCGCGGGTGGTGGCGCGTCTGGACCACCCCAACATTGTGCCGGTGTATGATTTTAACGAACACGAAGGCCGCCCTTACCTGGTGATGAAATTTGTGGAAGGCGAAACCCTGAAAGCGCGGTTGCAGCGCGGCCCGCTCTCGCCCGACGACATCGGCCGCATTGCCGAAGCGGTCGGCGCCGCGCTGACTTATGCCCACGGGCAGGGGGTGCTGCACCGCGATGTCAAGCCTTCCAATGTGCTGCTGAGCACCGACGGCCGCATTTACCTGACCGATTTTGGCCTGGCGCGCATTGCCCAGGCCGGGGAATCCACGCTTTCCAGCGACCGCCTGCTGGGCACGCCCCAGTACATTTCGCCGGAGCAGGCGCTGGGCAAAGGCAACCTGGATGTGCGCACCGACGTTTATTCTTTCGGCGTGATGCTCTATGAAATGCTGTTGGGGCGGGTGCCCTACAACGCCGACACGCCCTACGCCATCATCCACGACCATATTTACGCCCCGCTGCCTCGCCCGCGCGATCTTGACCCCAGCCTGCCGCCTGCGCTGGAGCGGGTGCTGCTCAAGGCGCTGGCCAAGCAGCCGGAAGACCGCTTTGCCGATGTGCCCGCGCTGATGGAAGCCTTGCGGCAGGCGCTGGCCGAAGCCGAAGGCTTCCAGACGACGCCGGCAGCGCCGCCGCGCGGGCTGGTCACAACGCTGGGGAACGCGGCGCCGCCAACAGAGGCAGCCCGCCCTCCGCAGCCCTCCGAGGAAGAGGCTACCGCCCTGCCGGCAGAAAGTCCGCCTCTTCCGTTGGAGGAAGCCCCGACGGAAACGCCGCCCCCCGATAGCGGCTTTGCCGCACGCGCCGCTCAGGAAACGCCGCCTGCCGCACCGCCGCGCCGCCGCCGTTGGCTGGGCGTCGCCCTGGGTGTGGTGGTGTTGTGTGCGCTGGCTTTGGGCGCCCTGGCGGTGTTAGACAACGGCAAACGGACCGCCAGACGTCAAACGGCTTCGGGCACCACGGTGCCTGCGGCGCTGCAGGGCATTTCTCCGGAGGTGCTGGGCGACCCGGCGCTGGCCGATGAGGTTCAGGCCGTGGCCGACAACCCCCGTTCGCCGGAGCCGTGGCTGACCCTCGCGGCCGAAGCCTGGGAACACGACCACCCCGCCTGGCACGCGTTGCAGCAGGGCATTGACCTGGCGCGCGGAAACCGTAACGGCCGGCTGTTGACCGATACGGCGGCGCGTTTCGTCAATGACGGCTATGCCCTTCCGGCTGCCCAAACGGCGCTTGCGGCTTACTTGTTGGCTCCTGCCCAGGCCCAGCGCGACCGCAAAGAAGCCCTGCGCGGGGTGATTTTTGCGGCTGCCCTTGAAAAAGATTTCCCCAAGCACTTGCCGCTCAAGATGCTCACGGCCGTCGACCCCGACCTCGCGGCGGCGGCCTATGCCCGCTATGAATATCTTGTGGTGGGCGACGCCGGGGCAGGCGATCGTTACTTCCTGCCCTTGCGTAAACGCCGCCCCGACCTGCCCGAAGTGATGCTGCTCAATGCCGAACGGGCTTTCTTTGCCGAGAACGATACGCCCAAAGCACAGGCGCTCATCCAGCGGATGCTCTCCCGCGGCAGCCAGCTGCCGCCCTGGGCGCTTGACGCGGCCCGCGAAGACCAACAACTGTTTTCGCAGGAGCCTTGACCTTGCCTGCAACCTTGATCACTGTTCAGCCTGATGAGAATGAGGCCCGCACCCCTGGGAATCAACGCAAAGAGGCCGTGGATTAACGCATAACGCAAAGGCAGCAAAGACGCAAAGTAAACTTCTGTGTTTTCTGCGGAATCTGCGTCATCGGTGGTTTCTCCTTGCCGAGGCTGAACAATGACCACTTGTGAAGAATTTTCGGATAGGCTCTAACCCGTGCTTGCCCCCTTGATTTCAGGAGGTTTCCCGATGCGCAAACCCTTCGTTGCCGGAAACTGGAAGATGCACAAAACGGTAGAAGAAGCCCGCCTGCTGGTTGCCGAAATGCTGGCCGGTCTGCAGGCGGTCGCAGGTGTAGAAAAGGTGCTCTGCCCGCCTTTCCCGGCGCTGCTGCCCGTGGCCGCCATGCTGATGGGCACCGAAATCGGCCTCGGCGCGCAAAACATGCACTGGGAAGAAGAGGGCGCGTTCACCGGCGAGGTTTCCCCGCGCATGGTGGCCGAGTTTGCCCGCTACGTGATTTTGGGGCATTCCGAGCGGCGCGCCTATTTTGGGGAAACCGACGAAACCGTCCACCGCAAGGTGGCCGCAGCCCTGAAGCATGATTTGGTCCCCATCGTGTGCGTGGGCGAAACCCTGGCCGAACGGGAAGCCGGCGCCACCGAAGCCGTCATCACCCGGCAGGTGCGCGGCGCGCTGGCGGGCTTCCCGCCGGAAACCGTGGCCGCGATGGTGCTGGCCTACGAACCGGTATGGGCCATCGGCACCGGCAAGGCCGCCACCCCCGAAGAAGCCAACCGCGTGGTCAAAGACCATATCCGCGCTACCCTGGCCGAAATGTTCGGCGCAGAGGCCGCCCAGGCCGTGCGTGTGCTCTACGGCGGCTCGGTCAAGCCGCACAACGCCGCCGATTTCTTTGCCCAACCCGACATTGACGGCGCGCTGGTGGGCGGCGCCAGCCTGAAAGCTGCCTCGTTCGTTGCCATCGCCGAGGCGGCGGCTGCCGGCCTTTAACTGCCCGTGGTTCCGGCGCTGCGGTCGGGCGGCTGGGGATGCCGCCGCGAGGCTTGCAGCGCCGCTCATCTCGCTCTCAGGAGTCTTATGCCTTACGATCGTTTTGGACGCCATTTGCATTATCTGCGCATCAGCCTGACCGACCGCTGCAACCTGCGGTGCGTCTATTGCATGCCCGAAGACATGACCTTCATGCCCAACGCCGCGCTGATGCAGGATGACGAAATTTTGCGCCTGGTGCGCATTTTTGCCTCGCTGGGCGTGGATAAAATCCGCCTGACGGGCGGCGAGCCGACCGTGCGCCCTCACATTGTGGACCTGGTGCGCGGCATCCGCCAGACGCCCGGCATTCGCGAAATCACCATGACCACCAACGGCTTGCTGTTGAGCCGTCTGGCAAAGCCTTTGGCCGAGGCGGGGTTGAACCGCGTGAACGTCAGCCTGGATACGCTCCACGCGGGGAAATTCCGCCGCCTGACCCGCTGGGGCGACATTGAAGATGTCCTTGACGGCATTCGCGCGGCCGAGGAAGCCGGACTGCAGCCGGTCAAACTCAACGCCGTGGTGGTGCGCGGCTACAACGAAGAAGACGTGGTTGAAATGGCGCGTCTCACCCTTGCTCACCCCTGGCAGGTGCGTTTCATTGAAATGATGCCTTTTGCCGGGGCGACGGAGTTCCAGCGCATGATGCTGGTGACGGCCGAGGAGATGAAAGCGCGCATTGAGGCGGCTTTGGGCGCGCTCGAGCCGGTGGACGGCGGGCGGCTGGATGGCGAAGCGCGGCTCTTCCGCCTGCCCGGCGCGCGCGGCCAGGTCGGCTTCATCGCTTCGGTCAGCCAGCCGTTCTGCGCGGCCTGCACCCGCCTGCGTTTGGCCTCCGACGGCCACCTGCGCCTCTGCCTGCTGCGGGAAGACGAGGCCGACATCCTCACCCCCCTGCGGGCAGGCGCCACCGACGAGGAACTGCGCCGCCTGATTGCCGCCGCGGCCTGGCGCAAGCCCTGGGGCCACGGCCTGGCCGAGGGTGAAGCCCCCCAAGACCGCACCATGAGCCAGATCGGCGGCTAACTTCAACCCCGCCACGCCCGACCCCGAAGCACCCGCCCCAACACCTGCCCCCGGAGGCCCTGTTGCCCGTTCAAGCCGTGATTTTCGACCTGGATGGCACGCTGCGCGTCTCGCGCCCCGCCTGGGAAGACATCTTCCTGCGCGAGGCCGAGGCGCTGGGCGTGAAGTTTTCCCCCGAAGCCCGCCGCAAAATGCAGCGCTGGACGCACTACTTCTGGGCCAGCTCCGATGAACTCCGCCGCCTGCTGCGCACCCACGGCGAAGGCGATGGCTTCTGGATTGAGTTCAACATCGGCCGGCTGCGCCGCCTGGGGTGCGACGACCCCTGCGCCCGCGCCCTGGCCCCCAAACTTTACGACCGCCTGCGCAACTTTCAGGAAACGGTGCAGGATGTCGTCCCAGAGGATGTTGCCCCCACGCTGGAAACCCTGCGCCGCCGCGGCTACCGCCTGGGGCTGCTCACCAACCGCCGCGAACCGCTCAACGGCTACCTGGAAGACATCGGGCTGGCCCCTCACCTGGATTTCGCACTCGTGGCGGGTGAAATGGGGGTCTGGAAGCCGGCGAAAGAAGCCTTCCTCAAGGCTGCCGAGGCTGCCGGGGTGCCGCCTGAACGGGCAGCCTACGTGGGCGACAATTACTACGCCGACGTGCTCGGCGCGCGGCGTGCCGGGCTGAAGCCCGTGCTGGTTGACCCCGCGGGCCTTTTCCCCGATGCCGAGGTGCCGGTCATCCGCCGCATCGGGGAACTGCCCGCCGTGCTGGAGCGGTTGTGAATGGCGCGCCTGCCGCGTGAGTGCTTTGCCCGCCCCACGCTGGAAGTGGCGCGCGACCTGCTGGGCACGCGCCTGGTGCATCGGGAACCCGACGGCCGCCGTGTGGCGGGCATCATCGTGGAAACCGAAGCCTACATCGGCGAGGAAGACCAGGGCTGCCATGCCCGCGCGGGGCGCACGCCGCGCACCGCGGTGATGTACGGCCCCCCCGGCCACGCGTATGTCTATTTCACTTACGGGATGCACTGGCTGTTCAATGTCGTCACCGAGGGGGAAGGCTTCCCCGCGGCGGTGCTGGTGCGGGCGCTGTGGCCGGTGGAAGGCCTGGAAATCATGGCTGCCCGGCGGCGGGGCCGCCCGCGCCGCGAATGGACCGATGGCCCCGCCAAACTCTGCCGGGCTCTCGGCATTGACGGCCGCTACCACGGCGCCGACCTCTGCACCCCCGACGCCGACCTCTTTCTGGAAAGCGACCGCACTTTTCCCGATGAAAGCGTGACTATTGGGCCGCGTGTGGGGTTAAACACTGTGCCGGAACCGTGGAAAAGCATCCCCTGGCGGTTCCGGGTGCATCTTACCCAGCCCTGACGAAACAAGGAGGCACTGATGGGTTTACTGGAAGGCAAAAACGCCCTGATTTTTGGCGTCGCGAACAACCGCTCCATTGCCTGGGGCATCACCCAGGCATTCCAGCGGGAAGGCGCGCACATCGGCCTGAGCTATGCCGGGCCGGCGCTGGAACGGCGGGTGCGTAAACTGGCCGACGAAATCGGCTGCACCTTCGTGGAGCCTTGCGATGTAACGCAGGACGACCAGATTGACGCGCTGGTGGAAAAGGCCAAAGCCTACTTCGGCCACATTGACATCCTGGTGCATGCGGTGGCCTACGCCGAGCGGGAAGACCTGGCGCGCCCCTATGTCCAGACCAGCCGCAGCGGCTTCCACACGGCCATGGATGTGAGCGTCTATTCGTTCACCGCCCTGGCGCGCGCTTTCCGGCCGTTGATGCGGGAAGGCGGCTCGCTGCTCACCATGACTTATTACGGCGGGGTCAAGGTGGTGCCGCACTACAACGTCATGGGCGTCGCCAAAGCCGCGCTGGAAGCCAGCGTGCGCTACCTGGCCTACGACCTGGGCAAGGCGGGGCTGCGGGTCAACGCCATTTCCGCGGGGCCCATTCGCACCCTCTCGGCGGCGGGCATTGCCGGTTTCCGCTCGCTTTACAAGACCATTCTGGAACTCTCCCCCCTCAAGGAAGACATCACCACCGAAGACATCGGCCACGCGGCGGTGTTCCTGGCTTCCGACATGGCGCGGCGCATCACCGGCGAGGTGCTGTATGTGGACGCCGGATATAATGTGATGGGTTTCCCCGACCCGGACGCGCTGAACAAACTTGCCGAAAAGGCGGGTGACTGAGTATGTTCCGCCGTGGTGGACGCCGCATTCCTGAAAGCGAAGAAGCCGCTTCGCCCCAACCCGTGGCTGCGCCGTTAGGGCGGGTGACGTCGGTGGTGGGGCCGGAAGTGCAAATCAAAGGCCGCATCACCGGCCGCGGCGGGGTGCGCGTGGAAGGCTCGTTTGAAGGCGAGATAGACTTTGACGGCCTGCTCGTGGTGGCCGAAAGCGGGCGCGTGACCTGCGAGGAAGCCCGCGCCAAAACCATCATCGTGGCGGGCATTTTCAAAGGCAACCTCGTGGCCGAGCGGGTGGAAATCCGCAAAACCGGCCGCGTGTGGGGCGACGTGGTGGCCACTTCGTTCGCCACGGAGGAAGGCGCCTTCCTGCGCGGGCAAATCCGCATGGAAGAGCGGCTGCCCGAAGAGCCGCCCCCAGGCGATGCGCCGCCCAAAGCGGCAGGGCGCCCAGCAACGGATGAATGAGCAGGAACCCTTCAGCCGCGGCACGGAAAACCACAGGCTGAACCGTGACAATGAGAAAAAGTCTCTGTTCAGCCCAGGCAAGGAGAAACCACAGATGACGCAGATTCCGCAGAAAATCGACCACAGATTCCACAGATTCGCACCGATTGCAACCCCAGAAAGCACAAAAGCGTCGCAGAAAACAAAGTTGACTTTGCGTCTTTGTTCCCTTTGCGCTTGGCGTTACGCCGGTGTAACCTTTGGGTCTCCTGTGTGCCTGGGCGTTTTCATCGCAGGTGGGCTGAACAGTTACGAGCTCATGTTACGCAGTTGAGCATCAACCTATCTAAGCGCCCTCACCTTACCCCCGCTGCGCGCCCCCTCTCCTCTCCCACTGGGAGAGGAGAGGGGGCTGAGCCGCCGCGAAGGGGGAGTGGTGAGG
>JALUXH010000248.1 GCA_027019065.1 Anaerolineales bacterium | reverse complement strand
AGAGGTCAACGCAAAGACGCAAAGGAAGGCAAATGGCGCAAAGAGCAATTCTGTGTTTTCTGTGCCCATCTGTGAAATCTGTGGATTCCCTGCCAGGGCTGAGCAGTTACAATTAGAGCCTATCCGAAAAATCCACCGTGCCCGCGGCTCTCCTTCTCGGCAAGGACGCCGCTCTCCCCTTCCCTCAAGGAGCCTCGCTACGGCTCGGCTCCTTTGCCCCCTTCCCCTCTTACTAAGAGGGGAAGGGGGCGGCCCTGGCCGCGCAACGCGCGGCCAGGGCGGGGGTTAGGGAGATCAGCAGCGAGGTCGTCGCCGCAAGGCGATGCATCATACAGCCCCGCCGTTTTTTCGGATAGATACTTAGTGCATCATCAACGCAGATAATTGGGATTAGGCTCTCCGGCAGTGTTCAGTCACCTGGCTTGATCTCTCCCTACCCCCGCTCCGGCGAGGCTTCGCTTTCGCTCAGCCTGCCGGAGCCGCCCCCTTCCCTCCCTTACTATAAGGGAGGGAAAGGGGCAGATGAGCCGAGCGCCAGCGAGGCTCAGCGGGGGATGGGCGAGATCTCACTCCAGGCAGGGCGGATGGCGCCTTCCGGAATGACGAAAATCTTGTTTGAGAATGCATTAGGCAAACCCCTATGGACACGCTCACCGGCACTGTGGAGCGCATCACCTACTACAACGCCGAAAACGGCTATACCGTGCTGCGCCTGCGCCCCAGCCGCCCGATTGCGGGCATGGGGCGCGATGGCCTGATGACCGTGGTGGGCAACCTGCCCGAAGTTTCGCCGGGGGAACACCTTGAACTGACCGGACGCTGGAAAACCCACAGCCAATACGGGCGGCAGTTCGTCGCCGAAACCTGCCGCCAGACCCTGCCCGCCAGCGCCGACGGCATCCGCCGCTACCTCGGTTCGGGGCTGGTGCGGGGCATCGGGTCGGGCATGGCAAAGCGCATCGTGGATGTTTTCGGCGCACAAACGCTGGAAATCCTTGACCGCGCCCCCCACCGCCTGCGGGAAGTCCCTGGCATCGGCCCCAAGCGCACCGCCCGCCTGCAGGAAGCCTGGGAAGCCCAAAAGCACATCCGCCACATCATGCTCTTTTTGCACGAGCACGGCATCACCACCGGGCTGGCCGTCAAAATCTACAAGGCCTACGGCGACGACGCGCTGGAAGTCGTCCGCAACGACCCCTACCGCCTGGCCGCCGACATCCACGGCGTGGGCTTTAAAACTGCCGACAAGGTGGCCCGCGCCCTCGGCCTGCCCGAAGACCACCCCTCGCGCCTGCAGGCCGGGCTGGTGTATGCCCTCAACAAAGCCGCCGAAGACGGCCACACCTTCCTGCCCCGCGAGGCTTTGCTGGCGCAGGCGGCGGAACTCCTCGGCCAGCCCGCCGAAGCGCTGGAAGCCCCCCTCGCGGCGCTGGAAGCCGACGGGCGGGTGGTGGTGGAAAATGTCCCGTTGCCCCAAGTGCGGCTGGCGGGCGGGGGCGGCGCTGCCGAAGCGCAAGCGCCTTACCTCGCCGCGGGCGTCTTCCTGCCCGCCTTCCACACTGCCGAAACCGGCATCGCCGAGCGCCTGAAAGCCCTGCTGGAAGCCCCCAGCCGCCTGCCCCGCGGGGCGCCGCCTTCCCTGCCCCCCGAACTGACCGCCACCCAGGCAAACGCCGTGCAGACCGCCCTCACCCGCGCCGTCACCGTGCTCACCGGCGGGCCGGGCACGGGCAAAACCACCACCGTGCGCGCCCTGATTGCCGCGCTGGAAGCCCGCCGCGTACGCTATGCCCTGGCCGCCCCCACCGGACGCGCCGCCCAGCGCCTCGCCGAAGCCACCGATCGCGAGGCCGCCACCGTCCACCGCCTGCTGGCCTACAAGCCCGGGCAGGGCTTCGGCTACCACCCCGCCAACCCGCTGCCGGTGGAATTCCTGGTGGTGGACGAGGCTTCCATGCTGGACACCACCCTCACCTATCACCTGCTGGGGGCGCTGTCGCCGGGCACCCACCTGCTGTTGGTGGGCGATGTGGACCAACTACCCTCGGTGGGCGCGGGCGATGTGCTGCGGGAAATCATCGCCTTCCCCGCGGTGGCCACCGTGCGGCTGGAAACCATCTTCCGGCAGGCGGCGGATTCCCTCATCATCACCAACGCCCACCGCATCAACCGCGGCGAAATGCCCGTCTTCCCCAAAAACGCCCGCGACTTCTTCCTCTTCCCCGCCCGCGACCCGCAGGAAGCCGCCGACTGGGTGGTGGAAGTCGTCACCAAGCGCATCCCGCGGCGGTTTGGCCTGCACGCCCCGCGGGAAATCCAGGTCATCGCCCCCATGTACCGCGGCCCGGCGGGGGTGCACGCGCTGAATGCCCGCCTGCAGGCCGCCCTCAACCCGCCCGCGGCGGGCAAAGCCGAGCGGGCGCTGTTTGGGCAGGTCTTCCGGGTGGGCGATTGGGTGATGCAAACCCAGAACAACTACGATTACGACGTGTTCAACGGCGATCTGGGCGAAATCGTGGCGTTAGACGGCGTGCAGCAGCGGCTGGTGGTGGCTTTTGGCGGGCATCGGGTGGCTTACGACTGGAGCGAAGCCGACCAACTGGTGCTGGCTTATGCCATTTCGGTGCACAAGGCGCAGGGAGCGGAGTTCCCCGCGGTGGTGGTGCCGATGGTGACGCAGCACTACATGCTGCTGCAGCGCAACCTGCTCTACACCGCCGTGACGCGGGCAAAGCAGTTGTGCGTGCTGGTGGGGCAAAAGCGCGCCATTGCCCTGGCGGTGCGGAACGAAAAAGCCCGCGTGCGCTACACCGCCCTGCGGCATTTTCTGGAAAGCAGCGGTAAGGCCCGCTGAGATATCCCCCGATGTCCCAGGGTACAGCCAAAGCCTGGGGGGAGATGCTTGGGACACCCGTCAGGCAAAGCAAAAAACGCCGGTTTTGTATTGCCTAACCGAATCGCGGCGATGGCAATGCTGTTGCGTTGCCCTGGCTTACTCATGCTATCTACCGACCAATCATTGCTTGGATTCAAATCCACCCCAATATGCGCCTTCCAAAAATCGAAATCATACCGCTTGCCCAAATACGCCGCCCTGGCTTTATACCCCCCCGCCGAAACATCGCCACTATCCAACGCCAAACTCCCGGTGCGATAAATCACCACCCCGTCAGGCGACAAAATTAAGTGCCGCTGGCTCACCGGCACTGACCCTGGAATCAACGACCGAATCACCGTCCCTCCACCCGTTGAACCGGCGTAAACATCACCTCCAACCACCTGCCACCAGGCCGATCGTTGTTGGGTAAAGAAGAAGTTGTTTCCCGTGCTGGGTGAAGTTACTCCCGTCTGAGTCGGACAACCACCCCCACAACCTGTCCCCAAAGGCCCAGTCGAACAAATGTAACCGTTAGGAATAGTCATGTCCAAAGTATAACTTCCTCCTGGCGCCCCAATGCTAAACTGGCCGTTGCTCCCCACGGAATCGCTGTAACTGGTATTCCGCAAACTGGCCGTCATCCCCCCACCAAAATTCGACGGCTGGCTGGTTGAACAACTGTTGTTCTCATCCAAATACACCGTTCCACTTACTTCCCCCTCCAAATCAAACCAAGAAGGGTCTGCCGTATTACCATAGGATTCATTCATGGCCATCACCGTCCAATCATATTTATGTCCTGCCGTCAAACTCACCGAACAACTGGTGGCCGTAATTCCGCTACAATTACTTACCAAAGTGCTGCTATCTGTCACCAAACCATCCCCAGGCGTATCGTCCTGCTCCACGTAAACGTTATATTGCTCCGTCCCGTTACACGAATTCCATTCGCTTGGCGCCTGCCAGGTCAAAGTCACCGTCGCTGGGCTGCTCCCCGCTGCCACTACTTCTCCATTGGCCGGCGAAGTCAAGATTGGTTTGGTGGGTGCGCCAGGCGTACAACCTGCCGGCGTTGGCGTTGGTGAGCCGGGAGTTTCGTTGCCGCACCCCGACCCATCAGGGCAATAATAACAACAACTCACCGGCGTGCCATAGGCATCTACACAGGTGCAAACCTGCGTCTGGTCATTACACACCAAACACAAACCATCGGTGTTATCAGGATCAGCTTGGCATCCATAATCAGGATCCCACGTGCACCCAGAACCAATTCCACATTCACTTTCTGATGTATCACTTGGCTCTTTATACACACAGTGTTGACTGGTAAACGAACAATTATTTGGCGGGTCATACCACACCCCACAACTCTCCGCCGCACAATACACCCCGGGACCAGTCACACAAGTATCTGCTTGAACTCTATCAACTCTTCCCCACCCCACTACCAAACCTATTCCTAAAAACCCTCCCAAAACCACCCCAAAAACCCTCCTCAATCCTGAAACCCTCAACCATAAACCATAAACTACAAACCACGAACCAACAACTAACAACCATGAACTATGAACCATCAACCATGAACCCATATCTCCACTATACCAAACTCAATCCCCTTCTACCATTCGTTATGGATAAATCCACTCGCCAAGAGTAGGTTGAATACCTGTTTGAACCTTTACTGTACTTGCAACAAACCCTACCGGCTTTTCAGGCAACGGATATTTTTCCAACAACGCTTCCAACTTTTCCGTATCCTCAAACACGATCCATGGCAAAATTCCCTTTCCCCTCTCAGAACTGGCTAACAACGCCTCCTGTTCCTCTTTGGGCAATGAAGCAAACCACATTCCCCAGGTAGTCAACTTACCCTCACGTATCAATTCTACAGCCTTCGGACTTAACTCAAAATTGAGGTGTTGGCTATCTGTATGTGCCACCTGCTTTCCATTATTGGCGAGCATCTTATCTGCTACATCATATATTTCCACTCCTACTAGCATCGTTTTTCCCAAATTCTCATCACCAAATATCTTCTCTACTACTTGTTTGTTTCGACTATCCAAATCTCCCTCATCTCCCATAAACCAAACTCTTCCATCGTCCGTTCCTCCAATTAAACTTTGCCACCTATCTTCTTTTTCTTCCCCAATCCAAATAGGAATCAAAGTTATGTCATTTTCTCCTTTATTCCGATCATATTTGGGAAACGCCTCTACTATTACTAATCCACTTCCTCCATCAACCAACTTCACCCACCCTGCTCCAGCAAAAATTCCACCAACTTTCACATGCCACCAACTAATCTCTGGATGTTTTCTAATATGTTCTAAGTCAATTACAGATTTAGATGTTCCCCCTCCCATATTCAAACCAATCCATTCTTTGATCGTTTTTCCTTTTACTTCCTCAAAATGTCTTGCTACTTGACTCAAAAACTCATAATCAAACCCGCTCTCGTAAATCTTGGCCCACTCACCCTGTTCGTTGAGATACAACCAACCTTCATGTCCATCCGCATACTTGACTTTGACCACCTGGCCATCGCCCCAGTGAGAGAACTCCACTGGGTCATTGATTGCTTTCTCCACCTCCACTGCCTCTTTATGCGCCGGCACATCTATCTTTTCTCCATTCTCATATTTCCAATAGTCAGACACTTGACGGATGGCATAAGTTTGGCCGGTTTCCGCGCTTGCCCAAAACACGGCCCCGTTCTCGGCTTCCACTCGATAGACTTGCCCCAGTTTCGCTGGTTCAACCCCCAAATCCTGCGCCAACCGCGCCAACTCCACCGGCGTAGCGGGGGTGTAGGTGGCGTTGGTGGCCCAGGCGGCGGGCAGTTGCCCGAGGAGGTCGCCCAGGCCCGCGGGCAGGGGCGTCGGCGAAGGCGTTGCCGTCGGCGTCGGGCTGGCCGTGGGCGGCTGCGGCGTGGCGGTGGGGTGCGGCGTGGCGGTGAGGGTGTGCGCAGCAGTGGGCGCGGCCGTTGTCGGCGCGGGCGCGGCGCAGGCAGCCAGCAGCAAGGCGGCAGCAAGAAGCACAAGCAAAGGGGGCAGGCGGCGCATGGGTTTTCCTCCCAGGGGTTGAGGCAGGGCGGTTATTCAGGCGTATTGTACCCCCTGGAGCATAAGCCCTGACAAGACAGTTTTTTGGG
>JALUXH010000247.1 GCA_027019065.1 Anaerolineales bacterium | reverse complement strand
GGCGTAGCGGGCGGCGATTTCCAGCGCGGCGCGCCCCATGCCCACCGCGCCGCCTGCCGAGGTCAGCCGCTCCGGAATCATCATCTGGTGGAACACCGCGGTGCCGTTGCCCACGCCGGCTTCCCCGCCCAAGACGTTTCCCACCGGCACCGGCACATTTTTGAACACAATCCGCCCCGTACCGCCGCCGCGCGTGCCCATCAGGCCGTAAACGTGATGCACTTCCACGCCCGGCCCGCGCTCAATCAGGAAGGCCGTCATGGCTTTCTTGGGGTCGTCAATGCCTTCCACCTTGCCGTAGACGAGGAAGAGGTCGGCACCTTCCGCCCCCACCACGAAGCGCTTTTGCCCGCTGACGTAAAACACATCGCCCTCGCGGCGGGCTTTGGTGGTCGCCGCGAAGAAATCCGAGCCGCCGCGAGGCTCGGTCAGCCCCTCGGCCACGGCCAGTTCCCCGGCAATCATCGGCTTCAGGTAGCGCGCCTTCTGGTCTTCCGTGCCGAAGACATGAATGGCCTCGCCCACAATGGAAATCAGGGAATACAGGCAGGCCAGCGCCGTGCCCAAAACGCCGACTTCTTCCAGCGCCACCAGTTCGGCAGCCCAGGGCACGCCCGCGCCGCCCCAGCGGGGGTCAAAACGCAGCCCCAGCAGGCCGCGCGCACCGGCTTCCTGCAGGAACTCGCGGGGATAGACCACCTTCTCGGCGTCCATATCCAGCAGCAATTGCCGCGGCACCGACTTGACGAATTCCTGCACCCGCGCCTGCAAGGCGCGCTCTTCTTCGCTCATCATCGCTTCAAGGGACATCGCTCATCTCCTCTTGCAGCCCCGCAGCAAGGCTCACGGCTCAAGGCGCAAATGCGCCGCCGCGTGGGCTTCCACCGCCTGCCGCGTCCACCACATCGGGTAATACTTGCCCGTCGCCCACAGCATCATCATGTCGTCGTAATGCGGGTGATAGGCATGGCCGGATTCCCCGGTGGTGTGCACGGTCAGCGAAGCATCCAGGTTGCTCATATCCACAATCATGCGCATGGAAGGCAGCCAATAGACCTCAAAGGACTTGCCCACTTTCCAGCCCGTGGCATTGACCAGCCCCTTGCTCCCCGTGGTGGGCACGGGGCCGCGGTTGAACATGGCCTCAATAGGCCCAATGCCCGACTTGCCCAGCGTCTGATTCCTGAAAACGGCCACGTGGATATCACCCCAGCGCGGCCACTTCGCCATATCTTTGCCGTATTTCTGGCGCATCTCCTCCACGGTTTCCTTCCACGCCCGCAGGAAAATGTCGTCGCGGGTTTCCCTGGCCGGAGTGGCTTTGTCATCCCAGAAAAAGTTGTGAGGATCGTTATCCAGATTGCGCATCACTTCCATCCAGCGCTCGCCGCCGGTCGGCCAGTAGGCTTTTGGCAGGTCATCCCTGAAAGTATCCAAGAGCAGGTGCTGCCAGAAGTAAGCAAACACCGCCGCCGCCTGGGAATCCGCATCGTTCCGGTCGTCCCACTTCGCCAGGAAATGGTCGCGCACCGCCGCCAGGTCGTCATCCATCGGCAGCCCCAGCAAAATCGGCACCTGCCTGGCGGCGTTGAGGTTGTAGGCATCAAACTGCATGGATTCCAGATAGGCCTTGTCGATTTTGCCTGGGGCCTCTTTGAGCATCTCAACAATGCGCCGGGCACGGAAGCCGTAAGTCCAATCCGTGGTAATCAGGTAAGGGTAATCCCACGGCGGGACGCGGTTGTTGGCGGTCACGATGTAGCCTTCCGGCGGGTTGAAGGTAGAGGGCAGTTTGTCAACGGGGAGGTAGCCTGTCCAGTCATATTCGCCCGTCCAGCCGGGCACCGGCAGCCGCCCGTCGCCGGCCTTCCGCACCGGAATCAGGCCGGGCATCTGGTAGCCGATGTTGCCGTCCACGTCGGCATACACCAGATTTTGCGCCGGGACGTAGAACTTGAACGCCGCGGCGCGAAATTCCTTCCAGTTTTGGGCAGTGTTCATGCCCCATATCGACTCAAAGGGCGTTGAGGGCGTAAGCGCCGTCCATGCCAGGGCAATCGCGTAGTGTTCCGGCAGGGACATGCCCACGCGGGCTTTGAAGGGCGTGGCCTCGGGGCGTTTTTGGGAGTCCACGGCGTCTTTCAACGGCCCGTAAGTATCTGAAATGATAGGCCCGTGTCGGGAAATGCGCACGGTCATCGTGACCGGTTCACCGCCCGCCACCTTGATGGTTTCCTGCCGCGTTTCAAAATCCACCCATTTGCCCTGATATTCGTACTGCATCGGGTTATCGGGGTTGATTTTCTCAATAAACAAGTCCATCACATCGGGCGCCACGTTGGTGAAACCCCACGCGATGCGGTCATTGTGCCCAATGATGATGCCCGGCACCCCCGCAAACGAGAAGCCGCCCACAGAGAACGGGCACGCATCGCTCACGGGCTGGCAATGCAGCGACATCTGGAACCAAATAGAAGGCATCTGAATGCCCAGATGGGGGTCGTTGGCCAGATAGGGCTTGCCGGTGTCGGTGAGGCTGCCGGAAACCACCCACGAGTTGGAACCCACCCCCATGCCGGTTTCGCCAATCAGCGCATCCACCGCCCGGAAACGGTCGGCCAGCCTCAGCCACGCCTCGCCGGAAAGGTCATCCGCCGCGGCGAGGCTGTTTTCCCCGCCGACGGCGTTGCCCGCGCCATACGGCTTCGTCACAATGACCGGCTCGTCTTTCGGGTAGGGCGGGAAAAGCGTCGCCACCTGTTCCGGCGTCAGATGCTTCAGCAGCACGGCACGCTCGATTTCCGCGCCCATGTTGCTGCGCAAATCCCACGCCATCGCCTTGCCCCACACCAGGGAATCCACCGGCGTCCACGGCTCAATCTGGTAGCCGCGGTTGAGGACGCCTTTCAAAATCACATATTCCAGGCTCAATGCCGTGGGCCTGCGGTGAGCAATGTAAGCGTTGACGCCTTCGGTATAAGCATCCAAGATGGCCTTTGACTGCGGCGAAAGTTGCTGATATTCCTGCTCCGCTACTTTCCGCCACCCCATGGTGCGCAGGAATTCGTCAGTTGCCAACTGCGATTTGCCAAACATCTCGGAAAGACGGCCGCTGCCGACGTGCCGCCAGAAATCCATCTGCCAGAAGCGTTCCTGAGCATGGATATAGCCCTGGGCGAAGAAAAGGTCGTGGGGGTTAGAAGCATAAATGCCCGGCACGTCCATCGCATCGCGATAAACATCCACCGGCGCCTGCAGCCCCTGCACTTGCAGCGTGCCCGTGGTTTGCGGGAACGACGCCGGGGCCAACACGCGCGGCACATAGACCTTGAACCATAAAGCCCCTGCCGCCCCTGCCACCACGGCCACTACGACCATAAGCAGCGCCCCATATTTCAAAACACGCTTTCCTTTTTTCATCATTTGGCTTTCTCTCCGGGTAAGTAAAGGAAAAAATTTTTCCCTATTATACATCCAATAATTGCAACTGTTCAGCCCACCTGCGATGAAAACGCCAGGGCACACAGGAGACCCAAAGGTTACAACAGCGTAACGCCAAGCGCAAAGGGAACAAAGACGCAAAGTCAACTTCGTTTTCTGCGAAGCTTCTGTGCTTTCTGGGGTTGCAATCGGTGCGAATCTGGGGAATCTGTGGATGATTTTCTGCGGAATCTATGGTTTCTCCTTGCCTGGGCTGAACAGATACCAATTTCCCGATGCGGCACCACAACACATCTATTTCCCCCCTTTGGCCTGCGCCGCCTCTCTGAGCGCTCAATCCGCCGCCGCGGGGCGAACCAACGCCTCCTGCTCCACAGGAAGGCGGTCAAGGCGCGCGCCCGCCGCGCGGTAAATGGCATTGGCAATTGCAGGCGCGGTGGGCACGCTCACGATTTCGCCCACGCCTTTGCCGCCGAAGGGGCCGGTGCTCACCGGATGCTCCACCACGATGGGGATGATTTCCGGCACTTGCTCAAAGGAGGGCATCCGGTAGCGGGCTAAGCGGTCGGTGATAACGCGCCCCTCCTCAACGATGAAATGCTCGGTGATGGCGGTGCCGATGCCCATGATCACACCGCCTTCAATTTGCCCCTTCAGCGTCAGCGGGTTGATGGCCGCGCCGACATCCACCGCCGTGACCACCCGCAGCACCTTCACCTCGCCGGTAAGGGTGTTCACCTCCACTTCGGCGGCCTGGGCGGCGAAGGAATAAGCAAAGTGCATGTCGCCGCCCTGGCCCAATGGCCTGGTTTGGGGCGCGTGGTAGGTGTAACGGATGCGCGGCTCGCGCCCCAAGGCGTGCATCTCCGCCGCCACCTCAGGCCAGCGGAGCAGCCGCTCGCCCAGCAACAACCCTTCGGGGCGCGCCTGAATGCGTTCAGGGTCAAGGTCATATCGCTCGGCGAGGGTCGAGCGCAGGGCATTGAGCAACACCCGCGCCGCCATCCGCGCCGCATTGCCGCTGACATACGTCTGCCGGGAAGCCGTGGTCGGGCCGCCATCGGGGGTGCGGTCGGTGTCCATCACCAGCACCCGCACGCCCTCGGCCTCCACGCCGATTTCCTCCGCGGCGACCAACTGCAACACCGAAACCAGCCCCTGCCCCAACTCGGCGGAGGAAATCCGCACCTCAAACAGGCCTTCAGGCAGCAGTTCCACCTCGGCGGTGGCTTCATCGGGCGCGCCGCCGCCCAGCCCCGTGTTCTTGAACGCCGCGGCGAAGCCCCACGCGCGCACTTTGTGCGGCTCACCGGGCACGGGGTGCGGCGCGAAGGGGTCGGCTTCCCCGCTCAGGCGGCGCACCTCCGCATCCACGCGGTCAATGCATTCCAGCAAGCCCACGCTCTCCCGCAGCACCTGCCCGGTGCTGGTGGTGGAACCCACCCGCAGGGCGTTCTTGCGCCGCAGTTCCACCGGATCCATCCCTAAGCGCTCGGCGAGCATGTCCATCATGCTTTCCACCGCAAAGTTGGACTGGGTGACGCCGAAGCCGCGGAATGCACCCGCCGGCGGGTTGTTGGTGTACACCGCGTAGCAGTCGGCGCGCACGTGCGGCACATCATAAGGCCCGGCGGAATGGGTGGTGGCGCGGGTCATCACCTTCTCGCCGAGGGAAGCGTAGGCGCCGGTGTCGCCGTAGAGTTCGGTCTGCACCGCGGTCAGGCGTCCGTCGCGCTTGGCGCCGATGCGGACGCGAATTTGCGTGGCGTGGCGCTTGGGGTGGGCAATCAGGCTTTCGCGGCGGTCGTAGAGCAGTTTCACCGGCCGGCCGGTCTTCCACGCCAACAGCGCGGCGTGAATCTGCCCCGCGATGTCTTCCTTGCCGCCGAAGCCGCCGCCCATGGTCTGCCCCACGATATGCACCCGTTCCTCGGGCCAGCCCAACGCCGCGGCCACCTGCCGCCGGTCGTCGTAGGGAATCTGCGAGCCGACATATACCTCCATCCGCCCGTCCTCGGTGGGCACGGCGACGCTCGCCTCGGGCTCAAGGAAGGCGTGGTCGTAGTGGGGCGTGGTGAAGGTGTGTTCCAGCACCACATCGGCCTCGGCAAAGCCCTTTTCCACATCGCCTTTGCGGACTTTGATGTGCTTGAGCAGGTTGCCGGAAGGGTGCAACTGCGGGGCATCGGGCGCAAGCGCGGCCAGCGGGTCGGCGAGCACGGGCAGCGGCTCAATTTCGGCTTCAATCAGGGAAGCCGCTTCCTGCGCTCTGGCACGCGTTTCCGCGGCCACAATGGCCAGGGCGTCGCCCACGTAGCGAATGCGCTCGCCCACGCCGACCAGAATCGGCCAGTCGTCAATGAGCACGCCGTGGTTGCGCGCCGCGGGCAAGTCCTCGGCGGTCATCACCGCAACCATGCCTTTCAGCGCGCGGGCTTTGCTCACATCCAGCCGCCGCAAGATGCCGTGGGGGATTTCGGCGCGGCGCACCGCGGCGTGGAGCATGTTCGGGAAGACGAGGTCGTCGGTGTAGCGGGCGCGCCCCGTGACCTTGTCCACCGCATCGGGGCGTATGTGGGGCTTGCCGACCACCTTGCCCGCATACGCCGAGGCTGGGATTTCGGGCGGGGGCGGCGGTTCGTGGGTTTTCAGGCTGTGCGCGGCGGCTAAAATTGCG
>JALUXH010000246.1 GCA_027019065.1 Anaerolineales bacterium | reverse complement strand
GAAGCCGTTACCGCAGGTGCAGCAGTAGCCTGCCGAACAGGCGTAGCTGTAGGCGGCACACCCAACTGCGGGCTGAAAAAGGCCGTCATGGTAAGGTTGGGGGTAGGTGAAACAAAAGGCGCCGGGGGTTTCAGCCCGGGCAGTGTACAGGCCGCGCTCACCAGCAACACCGTGCCCAACAACGCGGCCCACCATGCCATCTTTCGTTGATGATTCCACATCATGCACCTCCTGTCAGCGTCGTTGCAACGCCCGTGCCACTTTCCCTTCATTGTACAGCAAAAAAAGGGTGTTAGAGATTTGTTAGAAATTTTGCGCTTCCCCTGCACCGAAAAGCGCTTATGCTAAAATAGTAGCGCCCGAACATTGCCTCAAACGGCATTTAACCTGCCGGAAAACCCTACGAGTGGAGGTACCATTATGGCTGACAAGCTCAAAGTCCAACCCCTGGGCAGCCGTGTATTAATTCGCCCCGAAGAAGAAGAAGCCCGCACCAGCAGCGGCATTCTGTTGCCCGAAACCGCCAAAGAAAAACCCCAAATCGGCGAAGTGATCGCCATCGGCGACGAAGAAGAAGAAATCCCCGTGAAAGTGGGGCAAAAAGTGCTTTACCCGAAATACACCGGCACCGAAATCAAAATAGACGGCGTGGAACACCTCATCATGGATGCCGGCGACCTGCTCGCCATTGTGGAAAAATAACCCCCTCCAGGCAGCACACGAACCGCAGCGTCCGGGGCATGTAGCCCCCGGACGCTCACTAAAAAATGGGCCTGAGGCCCATTTTTTTAGGTTTCCGGTGAGCGTGTGCGGCCTCACCGCCGGGCACAAACCCAAACAAGGAGGCACGCTATGTTCCAATTGAACATCGGCGGTTCGGAACAAGCCGACAGCAGCAAAATCTACGACCTGGTCGTGGTGGGTGCCGGCGCGGCCGGGCTGACTTCGGCCATCTATGCTTCGCGCGACGGCTGGGAAACCCTGGTGCTGGAAAAAGAAGCCAGCGGCGGCCTGGCCGCCACCACCCATCTCATAGAAAACTACCCCGGCTTCCCCGAAGGCATAGACGGCTCGGAACTGATGGAAAAATTTGCCGAGCAGGCCAAACGCTTCGGCGCGCAAATTGTGGAGTTTGAAGAAGTAACCGGCCTCAAAAAGAACACCGACGGCATCTTTGAAATCGCCACCACCGGCGCAACCTACAAAGGCCGCACCGTCATCCTCGCCACCGGCAGCAGCCCCAAACACCTCGGCATCCCCGGCGAGGAAGAATTTGCCAACAAGGGCGTTTCCTACTGCGCCACCTGCGACGGCCCGCTCTTCAAAGGCCAGGATGTTGTGGTCATCGGCTGCGGCAACTCCGGCCTGCAGGAAGCCCAAATTCTGCTGGAATACGCCAAATCCGTGACCTTCGTGGAATTCCTCTCCTACTCCATCGCCGAAAAAGTGCTGCAGGACCGCGTCGTGCACCACCCCAAAGTCAAGTGCTACTTCTCGCACATGGCGGTGGAAATCAAGGGCGACGACTTCGTCAACGCTATCGTCATCAAAGACCGCGAAACCGGCGCACTGAAAGAAATTCCTACCCAGGGCGTGTTCGTGTATGTTGGCTACCGCCCGTACACCGATTTCGTGAAAGGCGTGGTAGAACTGGACGAGCGCGGCTATATCCTCACCGACGCGCACATGCACACCAACATTCCCGGCGTGTTTGCAGCCGGCGATGTGCGTTCCGGCAACCTGGCGCAGGTCGCCGTTGCCGTTGGCGACGGCGCCAAAGCAGCCATTGCGGTGCGCGAATACCTGCAGGCCCAAGAAAAATAACCGCGCCACGGGCGAGGCCGGGGGCTTCGCCCAGATGGATTTCCCATGAACAAAACCGCCCAACCCACCCACACCCCCCTGCTGATTTTGGGCGCAGGCCCCGCCGGGCTGGCCGCGGCGCTTTACGCCGCCCGCGCCGACCTGGAGCCCATCGTGCTCACCGGCCCGGCCCTCGGCGGGCAGGTTTCCATCACCTACACCGTGGAAAACTACCCCGGCTTCCCCGAAGGCGTGGAAGGCCCCGACCTCGTCGGGCGCTTTCAGGAACAGGCCGAAAAATTCGGCGCCCGCCTGGTGCTGGATACCGCCACGGCAGCCGATTTCCGCCGACGCCCCTTTCGCGTGGAAACCACCAAAACCGCCTACACCGCCGATGCCGTCATCATCGCCACGGGGGCAACCGCCAAACAACTCGGCGTTCCCGGGGAAGACGACCTCATCGGGATGGGCGTTTCCTACTGCGCCACCTGCGACGGCCATTTCTTCAAAGGAATGGACATCATGGTGGTGGGCGGCGGCGACAGCGCCCTGGAAGAAGCCCTCTTTCTCACCCGCTACGCCAGCAGCGTGACCATCGTGCATCGCCGCGATCAACTGCGCGCCGGGGCGCTGCTGCAAAAACGCGCCCGCAGCCACCCAAAAATCCACTTCCTGATGGAAACCGTCGTCACCGAAATCCTCGGCGACGACATGGTAGAAGGCGTCCGGCTGCGGCATGTGGTCAGCGGCGCCGAGCAGGAACGCCCCACCGCGGGCGTATTCATCTTCATTGGGCATCACCCCAACACCGACCTTTTTGAAGGCCAGATAGCCCTTGACGACCAAGGCTACATTCTGACCGACAAATACACCCGCACCAACATTCCCGGGGTTTTTGCCGCCGGAGAAGTGGCCGACCACCGCTACCGGCAGGTCATCACCTCGG
The DNA here is from genome assembly GCA_027019065.1 of Anaerolineales bacterium. Taxonomy (GTDB): domain Bacteria; phylum Chloroflexota; class Anaerolineae; order Anaerolineales; family DRMV01; genus DRMV01. The sequence continues at coordinate 3,390 of JALUXH010000246.1, read as the reverse complement.
CGGGCATGGGGGCTGCCGCGGCTATGGAAGCCACCCATTTTCTGGAAGACAACGAAAGGCTTTCCTGAACGGGAAGCCTTTTTTGAGCGTAACTGTTCAGCCCCGGCAAGGAAAAACCGCAGATGCCACAGAAAAAACACCCGTAACTGCTCAGCCCGAGCAGGGAGAAACCACAGATTCCGCAGAAAAACATCCACCGATTTCACAGCTGAGCGCCGATTGAAAGAAAACCCAGAAGCCACAGAAGAGCCCCCGGAAAACACAGAACTTGACTTTGCGCCCTTTGCGTGACGCTTCGCGTGCTTTGAATTTCCTCCGGGTCTCTGTGCTCCTCTTGCGCCTCGGCGCACCCCTCCCGGGCAGGCTGAAGAGCGACTTTTGAGCATTGTATGACGACTGTAACTACCCCAAAAACGCCAATTCGTGTATGATTAGAAATTGAAGCGAGCACTCAGGCCTTGCCAACCGAGGCAGGGCAAAACTCATCCGCACTATGCACCTTGCACAAAGAGGAGGCAACAAATGGCAAAAGTATCCATCATTGGCGCCGGTATGACCGGCTCCACCACCGCCCACTGGCTGGCCGAGCGCGAAATCGCCGATGTGGTGCTGGTGGATATCATTGAAGGCATGCCCCAGGGCAAAGCCCTTGACCTGACGGAAGCCATGCCGGTCATCGGCAAAGACGCCCACATCTTCGGCAGCAACGACTATGCCGACACCAAAGGTTCCGACATTGTCATCATCACCGCCGGCCTGCCCCGCAAGCCCGGCATGAGCCGCGATGATTTGCTCACCACAAACGCCAAAATCGTCGCCGATGTGGCCCGCAAAACGCTGGCGCAATCTCCCGACGCCGTCTTCATCGTGCTCACCAACCCGCTGGACGTGATGACCTACCTCACCTGGAAAGTGACCGGGCTGCCTTCCCATCGCGTGGTCGGGCAGGCGGGCATTCTGGATTCCGCCCGGATGCGCGCCTTCGTGGCCATGGAAACCGGCGTGAGCGTGGAAAACATCCACTGCTACGTGCTGGGCGGCCACGGCGACGACATGGTGCCCCTCACCCGCCACTCCAACATTGCAGGCGTGCCCCTGAACCAATACCTGCCGAAAGAAAAGCTGGATGCCATCGTCGCCCGCACCCGCAAAGGCGGCGGCGAAATCGTCGGCCTGCTGAAGAAAGGCAGCGCCTTCTATGCCCCGTCGGCAGCCCTGGCGCAAATGGCCGAGGCCATCCTCAAAGACAAGCACCTTGTCGTGCCGGCCACTTCTTACCTGGACGGCGAATACGGCATGCACGACATTTTCATCGGCGTTCCCACCGTGCTTGGCCGCAAAGGCGTGGAAAAAGTCATTGAATACGAACTCAACGACGAAGAAATGGCCGCCTTCCGGAAATCGGCCGAGCATGTCCAATCCAACGTCGCCAAGCTCACCGAGTTCGGCCTGCTGTAACCCATTCCCAGGGAAGGGCGTGTGAAGCGCCCTTCCCTGCTTCATCTTCGTTTCAAGGAGGCAACCCCATGTTACTCAAAGAACGACTGGCAGCCGAAATTCCGGCCTGGCGCGACCGCCAGCGCAAACTGGCCAAGGAATACGGCGATGTCGTCGTCGATCAAGTTCACATGCGCCAGATTCTCGGCGGCCTGCGCGGCGTAAAGGCGCTCGTGACCGACATTTCCTACGTGGACCCTTACGAAGGCATCCGCTTCCGCGGCCACACCATCCCCGATGTGCTCGCCCGGCTGCCCAAACCCGCCGACGGCGATATGCCCTATGTCGGCGGCCTGTACTGGCTGCTGCTGACGGGCGACTTCCCCACCGAAGAAGAAGCGCTGTCGGTCGAGGCCGAATGGAAGAAGCGCATGGAACTGCCGCAGCATGTCTTTGACGTTTTGCAGGCATTCCCCAAAGACGCCCATCCCATGACCATGTTCGCGGCGGCGGTGCTGGCCCTGCAGCCCGAGTCGGAATTCGCCCGGCGCTACAAAGAGGGCATGAAGAAAACCGAATACTGGGAGCCCATGCTGGAAGACGCCCTCGGCCTGACCGCCAAATTGCCCGCCATTGCGGCTTACATCTACCGCCTGAAATACAAAGACGGCAAATTCATCGCCCCCGACCCCAACCTGGACTGGGGCGCCAACTTCGCCCACATGATGGGCGTGGAAAACCCCGAATACAAGAACCTCAGCCGCCTCTACTTCATCCTGCACTCCGATCACGAAAGCGGCAACGTCAGCGCCCACACCACCTACCTGGTTTCCTCGGCGCTCTCCGACATCTATTACGCCTTCTCCGCGGCGATGGACGGCCTCGCCGGCCCGCTGCACGGCCTCGCCAACCAGAACTGCCTCTACTGGCTGATGGGCGTGAAAGAAAAATTCGGCGGCGTGCCCACCCACGAACAAATGCGCCAATACGCCTGGGATACGCTCAACAGCGGCCAGGTCATCCCCGGCTACGGCCACGCCGTGCTGCGCCGCACCGACCCGCGCTACAAAGCCCAGTTTGAATTTGCCCTTGAACACATGCCCGACGACCCGCTCTTCCGGACCGCGAAAGTGGCCTACGAAGTCATCCCCGACGTGCTGAAGGAACACGGCAAAGCCAAAAACCCGTGGCCTAACGTGGATGCCCTCAGCGGCACCCTGCAACAGCACTACGGCGTGAAGGAATCCGACTTCTACACCGTGATGTTCGGCGTCGGCCGCTCCCTGGGCGTCACCGCCAACACCGTTTGGGCGCGCGCCCTCGGCCACCCCATTGAACGCCCCAAATCGGTCACGACCGCCATGCTGGAAGAAGACATCAAGTAGTTTCCGGCTTCCCCCTGTAACGGCAAAACTGCTCCCCCTGCCCCAACGGGCAGGGGGAGTTGTGATACATGCTTCGTCACAGGAAGCCCATTACAGGGCTTGACGGGGGGCCAAACGGCAGCGCCCCATGCGCGCTTCCCTCATCCGGGGGTAAACAACGGCAGGTCATACAAGGGCTCATAAGTGCAGCGACAGCCGTGCTCATGCGAGCAGCCTTCCACAGGCAAAGCCGGCACCGCATCTTTGGCGTAGGTGCCCGCCACCGCCTGACAAGCAGGGCAGGCATCGGCAGCCACCACTACCCGCACGGCCTTCACCCTCGGGTTTTCCCGATAGCGCTTCAGCGCCACCGCCCGCGTGCTGAATTCCCGCAAATCGGCGCCGCAGCGGGGGCAATACACCGCCGTATCGGGCGAAGTGGCGTGACACTTGCTGCAAACCTGCATGGTCAACCTCCTCGGGAACGCAAAATCACCTGCCGCGTGCATTCTACCACAACCCCCGCCCATCGCCGCGCCGCACTTGACGCCTGCGTTGCCTTGCGGGTAGAATAACCCCGCCTGGGGCG
>JALUXH010000245.1 GCA_027019065.1 Anaerolineales bacterium | reverse complement strand
GTGGAATCTGATCACCCGCTCCAACGGAGAGCAATATCTTCCGGTGAGCCTGCTGCAAAAGGGATTGAACGCGTGGTGGCAGGCGCAGCCGCCCCGGCCGCCTTACATCAATGTGCTGATTCACGAAAACAATTTCTACCGTCGCGGCTCGGCGGCATGGGGTTCGTTTTACTACACCATCGACGCCCACGGCAACAAACAAAACCCGCTTGCGCCGCCCTTTGATCTGACCGCCCCTGACCCGTCCACGCCGCGCCCGGAAGAGGAGCAGGCGGCCATCTGGCAGGCTTATGAAGACCTGGTGGCTTATGCCGCGCGGCACCTGCGCGTCGTTACGGCCGAAGACCTGCTGGCGATGGCGGGGCGGTGAGGGTGGCATCGTTTGTGTACCCCAGTTGGAGGATGCCATGTCTGAAATCACGCTTTTCCCTAATGAAGCCCTGCTGCGCAAAGACCCGGTTTCCCTGGTGGAAGGCCGCATCGTGGCGCGCACCGGCGTGTGCTACCTGACCAGTCGGCGGCTGGTGGTGGTTTCCGAATCCATACTCGCCGGGGCGGCGGCCGCGGTTTCCGTCATTGCCCGCACTTTGCTGCGCAAAACGGCTCAACTGGGTAGCCGCCGACAGGAAATCGCTCTGAACAACCTCATCCGCGTGTCGCTGGCCCAATACGGCCTCAACCAGTCGGTGGATATCCCTCTCGGCGACGGCACGTCGCTTCGGATGGTGATGGGGCCAAAGCAGCGTCGGCAATGGCTGGCTGCTTTGGAAAACGCCCTCCACGCTCAGGGCCTTGCCCTCGTGCCGGAAAGTGAAGCGGCCTGGCGCGTCCGGCCCAACCGCTGATCCGCAGGAAGCGTTGCGGCCACTGTTCTCTGTGGGAGCAAAACCGATGAAAAGAATGATTTTCTTTTTGCTGTTCGTGGGGGTATTGAGCGCGTGCGCGTCGCCGCCGGCAAACCCCTCCGCCGAGGCGCGGCCTTCCCGCCGGGCACCTCAGACCCCGCCCGCGCGCCCGGCGGCTTCCCCTTCGCCCCGCCCTTCTCCGGCCACGGCTACCGCGACGGCCAGCCCTTGCAGCGCCGGAAAAGCCGACGCCGGTGACGGCGGAACATCCTCCATTTATCACCATCAGGTGTATCTGACCACCACCGACGATGGCATGACTTTCTCCGCCGAGAGCCGCCTGATTCTGGACCACGCCTCGGTGCCCGACCTGGTCATCGGCCCGGATGGCCGCCTGTGGGCGTATTTCGTCAATGGCGAGCCGGGACGCCACGGCATCTTTGCCGCTCACCAGACCGAAAGCGGCACTTGGGAAACCCTCGGCTGCGTGACGCTGGACGGCGTGTTCAACGGCAACGCGGTGGACCCTAACGTGACCCGCCTGCCCGATGGGCGCATCCGGCTGGTGTATTTCCAGGGCAATTTCGTCAGTCAAACCCTTCAGCCCGGCGAAGCCCACCCGATTTTCAGCGCGGTTTCCACCGACGGCCTGCATTTTACCGTGGAAGGGCAGCTGATCGCCATCCCGCGCGCCACCGACCCCAGCCTGGTGCCTCTGCCCGACGGCTCCTGGCTGCTGGCCGTGATGGCCGACGGCCAGACGGTCTTCGCCCGCAGCGACGACGGCACGCATTTCGCTACTTTTGGGCAGCCTGTGCGGGATGTCGGCATCCCCGAACTGGCGGTTTTCCCCGACGGCAGCGTGGGGCTGTACCTTTCCCACATGTACCGCTCCACCGACGGCGGCCAGACCTGGCAGCGGTTGGACCATGTGCGCGTGCCCGGCAACGGCAATGACCCTTCGCTGGTGGCTTTGCCCGAAGGCGGGTATGCCTTCGCCTACAAAGTGGTCAACGGCGGGCAACCCCAGGGAAAATCGGCCTCTGCCCCCGGCCCGCCCGACGGGAAACCGGCGTTCAACCCCTTTGAAAACCTGACCGCCGCTCAAGAGGCTTGCCTGAAAGAGGCCTGGGGAGAGGAAGCCTTTGCCGCCATTGTGAACTTCCGGCGCCCTCCCACGCAGGATGAGGAACCGGCGTTGAAAGCCTGCGGGCTAACGCCGCCCCCCGATGGCGTCGGCAGTCCGTCGCCGGGAAGCGGCGCAGCAGGCCCGCCTTCGGGCGGCCAGACTACGGCGCGGGGCAACCCGCACGATGTGACCCTCAACCTGCAAATCACCCGGCCCTACCTGATGGCCTTTCACGCCTGCGATACGGCTCAAAGCGCCTGCGATACCCCCGCCACGCATCAGGTTTACCTCGCCCAGAGCGCCGACGGGCTTTCGTGGCAGTTGGTGCCCGGCTGGCAGCCTTTTTCGGGGTCGGTGCCGGAGATTATCCGGCGCGACGACACCCTCTACATCTACACCCCCGGTGCGGTCACACGCTATCATTTTGATACCGGCGTGCTGGAAGCCACCCGGCAGGTGACGGTGGAAGGCTTCCCTGAGGGATTCGTGGACCCTTCGCTGGTGTTAGACGACCAGGGGCGGCTGGTGCTGTTCTTCGTGCCGGGCGTGGTTGGCGGCGACCCGGGCGGCTGCAACGGCGAAGTGCAATGTGAGCGCACAGTGCGCTCGGCGGTGGAAGCCGTCGGCAGCGACGGCACCCGCTTCCGGCCGATGGATGGGGCGCGTGTGACCCTCACCGTGGGCGAGGGGCAGGCGTTTCGTTCGCTTTCCGACCCCGATGTGTTTTCCGATGGGCACCGTATGGTGCTGCTTGTCAGCCATGGCCTCTCGGTGCAAGCCTGGGAATCCTCCACTTTGCACGGCGCTTACGATCTGATCGGCCTTCTGAGCCACGGGGCGGGCGGCGTTCCGGCCGGGTTCTTTGACCCCCACACCCGGCGCTACTGGATTTATGTCCACTATAGCCGCAACCTGAACACCCCCACCGAGATCCGTCTGGCCCGCGTGCCCGACCTGAAACGGCAACTCAGCATTGCCGATTTCACCACTGTGCTGAGCGGGCAGAGCATCGGGCTGGGCCGCACATGGGCTGTCGCCAGCCCGGCCATCCTTTTTATGCAGCCCTGACCGCCCTGGTGCGAAGGGCGATTGCTTTTCGGCAGTGCAGCCTATTGCCGCGAACGCTTAGAGCCTATCCGAAAAATCCACCGTGCCCGCGGCTCTCCTTCTCGGCAAGGACGCCGATCTCCCCTTCCCCCAAGGAGCCTCGCTACGGCTCGGCTCCTTTGCCCCCTTCCCCTCTTAGTAAGAGGGGAAGGGGGCGGCCCTGGCCGCGCAATGCGCGGCCAGGGCGGGGGTTAGGGAGATCAGCAGCGAGGTCGCCGCCGCAAGGCGATGCATCGTACAGCCCCGCCGTTTTTTCGGATAGATACTTATGAAGTCATCCTCGGAAACCCTGCCCTGTGGTCTCTTTCGCTGGGAAGTGACCGCGCGGCGCCCGGAGCATTTTCGCGCCGTGCGGCGGCTTTCCCTGCAGAGCGCCGGTGCTGATGCGCGGGCACTGGCGGTGTTTGGGCTGTTGCTGTATATGGGCTTTAGCGCCCTGGCGCTGGCCGCAGGCGGCGACCTGGCAGCCAAAATGAGGCGGTGGGGCGGCGGCGGACATTTGGGGCAGGAAGCCTTGCTGCAGGCCGCGCTTGTGTTGGCCTGGGCGGGGTTGACCTATGCGCTGCGGCCGCGGCGTCAGGTTTGGGAGGCCCAACCGGGGTGGCTTCGTTTTGGCCGCCGGATGTGGCAGAGCGAAGCCCTGCGCGGGCTGCGCTTCTATCGCCGGCGCTGGCATGACCCCGGCATAGGCCCCAATCCCTGGTTTGTCGATCCTGCCCAAACGGGAACGCTTTTGGAAATCGCCGTGGTGTTGGCGGACGGCCGTGAGCAAACGGCATGGCGGCATGCCTGCCGCTTTCAGAAGCGCGCTCGTGCATGGGCCGAAGCCATGGCCCGCGTGGCAGGCGTGCCGGTGTTAGGCTCCAGAGACGCGGCGCGCTGAAACGCCGCGGCGGGCTTTTTTACAACGGCACAAGGGTTCCCTTGAGCGCTACGCCGCGGGACAGTGTGTTGGTGACGGTGCCCCATGCGGCGGCTTTTTCGTGCAGGTAGCGGAGTTTTTCGGGCGGGGCGTCGCTTTTGAGGTAAAGGGTGTAGCGTATTTCCACCAGGCCGGGCGGCACATTGCGGCGGGTGCCTTCCACTTCCACGCGGGCGTCTTCCAGCCCGATGCGCATTTTCTCGGCGAGGGTCTGCACGTTGGTGAGCAGGCACGTGCCCAAAGCGCTGAGCAGGGTTTCGGCCGCGTTGGGGCCGGCTTCCCCGCCGCCGCGCTTGATGCTCACGGTGAAGGTGTGCTCGCGCACGTGGGCTGTGGCGCTGGCGGCGTCGTTGCGCGCTACGGTTACGGCGTAGTGCTGCATTTCGTTTTTGTAGCTGGCTTTCTCAACCATGAGCGCCTCCGTGGTGAGGGTTGCTACGCATCATCGCCGAAATGGTGGACTGCCCTGCTGCGGTTTATACCACGCCTGCCAGCATGGCAGCCCCCCAGATGCCGAGCCCGCCGACCATGACCCACAGCAGGTCTATTTTGAAGAAGCGCACGGCGACGAAAGCGGCCGCGGCCAGCGCCAGCGGGGCGGGGCCGGTGATGCCCACGCGCCCCAACTGCAGCACCACCACGGCCAACATGCCCACGAAACCCGCCAGCACCCCCGCGAGCGCGCCTTTCACTGCGCCAATGTGCCGCACGTAGCCGTACAGTTCGGAAAAAAGCAGGGTCCAGATGAAAGAGGGGGAAAACATGGCGAAACTTGCCAGCAGCGCCCCCCACACCCCGCCGGTTTTATAGCCGATGAAGGCGGCGATGTTCAGGAAAGGCCCGGGGGTAATCTGGCTGAGGGCGATGCCGTCGGCGAACTGGTGCAGGTTGATCCAGTGGCCGGCGTCCACGGCTTCGGCCTGCACCAGCGGCAGGATGGTCATGCCGTTGCCAAAAGCGATGGTGCCGATTTTGAAGAAAGCCAGAGCAACGTGCCCGAGGGTGTTTCCCAGGCCCCAGGCCAGGGCCACAACTGCCAGCACGGCAGCCGCCGCAGCGCCAATGCCGCTCCACCCCCGCCAGCCTGCCCGGGCCGGTGGGGCCGTGCGAGCGGGGGGCGGCTTCTGCCGTTCCGGGGCCTGGGGGCGCAGGAACAGCGCCCCTGCCCCCAGCGCCGCCAGCACGATGAGGGCGGCATTGCCTTTGAAAATCAGGGCGATGAACGCACCCAGCGCGATCAGCGCGTGAATGCGCCCTTTCAGCGCGCGTTGTCCGAAGTCCAGGGTGACGTGGAACACCACGCCTACCACCAGGGCTTCCAGCCCCACAAACAGCGGTTTGACCCACGGAAGGCTCCCGGCGGCGAAATAGGCGGCGGCCAGCGCGATGATGAGCGCAATGGAAGGGGTCACAAAACCCAGCGTGGCCATCAGCGCGCCAGGCGTGCCGCGCAGGCGGTAGCCGGCGTAAGTGGTCAGATTCACCATGATGGGGCCGGGGTAGAGCTGCACCATGGCCAGCCCTTCGTTCATCTCTTCTTCGGTCAGCCAGCGGTTGTTGAGAATGGTGCGCTTCAGTTTTTGCAAAATTGCCATGCCGAAAGCCGTCAGCCCAACCACAAAGTAAGCCCAGAAAATGGTGAGCAAACCGACTTTGGGGGGCGGCGTTTCGGGTTGCTGGAGATTTTTCTCCGTCAAAGATGCCTCCAATTCAGGGGTAGGGGCACATCACTTACGGACAATAGAGACATGTGTGCCGGCGCGAATGTTGTCTGTGACAGGGCAGCGCGATTCCGTTTCCCGAAGCCAAGCCTCGGCTTCCTCATTGGAAATTTCCCCTGCAAACTCGGGCGTGACGGTGACTTTGACCTGTTGGAACCCGGGGCGTTCTTCAAACGAACAGCCGATGAAAGTGCAGGGGTTCATCACGCCTTCAATTTTGATTTGCATGCCTTTGAGGGCGAGACCGTGCTCGCCGGCCACGTGATGTCCGGTGACGTTCAAGCAACCGGCCAGCGCCATTAAAAGCACTTGAATGGGGGAAGGACCTTCGTTGGTGCCGCCCATTTGTTGGGGTTCGTCAATATTGGACTTTAGACAATGTGAGGCGAACTCCAACCCTTGCGGGGTAGGCTGAGCACCTTACCAAACCAACAAACGAGCCGATTTTAGGCTTCAGGAAGCGGCCTGAGCGCCCTTTTTG
>JALUXH010000244.1 GCA_027019065.1 Anaerolineales bacterium | reverse complement strand
CAACCACTTTGCCCTCTTGCGTGGTGATCAGATGCAGGTTGCTTTCCACGCGCTCAACCAGAATTTTCGGCGAGCCGCCGTAGGTATCCACGCGGCCGTACACCAGCACCACCTTGCCGATTTCCAGCAGCCCGGCAAATTGCGCCCATGCCCGGGGGAAGAGCACCAGTTCAATGTGGCCTTCCAGGTCTTCCAGGGCGGCAAAGCCCATTTCGTCGCCTTTTTTGGTGTGGGTGACGCGGCGGCCGGTGATCATGCCGCCAACCCAGGCGCGGCTGTTGGGCGGCAGGTTGCCGAGTTGCTGTGAGGTGTGGGTGACGGCCTTTTTCAGCACTTCGCGCACGGGGGTCAGCGGGTGTTCGGAAAGGTAGGTGCCGGTGAGCTCCTTTTCCCAGGCCAGCACGGCCAGGCGGTCTTCGCGATATTCCGGTTCGCGCAGCCGCACGGGTTGGCGCAGGCCGGTTTCGGGGCCAAAGAGGGAAAACTGCCCGGCTTCTTTGGCGCGTAAGTGGGCGGCGTTGATCGCCATGATATCGTCCAGAGTGGCTAACAGCGCCTGCCGGTCGCCGAATTCATCCAGCGCGCCGGCCTTGATGAGGCTTTCCAGCGCGCGCTTGGTGACTTTGCGCAGGTCGGTGCGGTACACGAAGTCGGTCAGGTCGGCGAAGGGGCGGTCGCCGCGGGCTGCCAGGATGGCTTCCACCGGCGCTTGGCCCACGTTTTTGATGGCGCCCAGGGCGTAGCGGATGGCGGGTTGGCCTTGGTGGTCTTCAATGAGGAAATCCCAGCCGCTGGCGTTGACGCTGGGCGGCAGTACGGTGATGCCCATGCGCTGGCAATCGGCCACGTAGAAGGCGATTTTGTCGGTGTCGTGCTTGACGACCGACATCAGGGCGGTCATGTATTCGGCCGGGTAGTGGGCTTTGAGGTAGGCGGTCTGGACGGCGATGACGCCGTAGTCGGCGGCGTGGCTTTTGTTGAAGCCGTAGCGGGCGAATTCCAGCCAGTCATCGAAAATGGCCGTGGCGGTTTCCCGCGGGATGCCGTTGGCGACGGCGCCTTCAATGAATTGCTTGTTGTGTTTTTCAAGTTGCTTGATTTTCTTCTTGGCGATGGCTTTCCGCAGGTCGTCGGCTTCTGAGGCGCTGTAGCCTGCCAGTTCCATCGCCGCAAACATGATTTGTTCCTGGTAAACCGGGATGCCGTAGGTTTCCCGGAAGATGGGTTCCAGTTTGGGGTGGCGGTAGGTGGGTTTTTCCTGGCCGTGCAGGCGGCGGATGTAGGAGGGGATGAATTCCAGCGGGCCGGGGCGGTAGAGCGCAATCATGGCGATGACGTGCGAGAGTTCGGTGGGTTTCATTTCCATCAGGTAGCGGCTCATGCCCTGGCCTTCCACCTGGAAGACCCCCGCGGTTTCGCCTTTGCTCATCAGTTCGTAGGAAGCAGGGTCGTCGGTGGGGATGTTGGAGAGGTCGTAGTGGATGCCGTGGCGCTTTTCGATGAGTTCGCAGGCCCGCGCCATCACCGTCAGCGTGGCCAGCCCGAGGAAGTCCACCTTCAGCAGCCCCAGCGATTCCAGGATGGACATTTCGTATTGAGTGATTTTCTGGATGGGCAGGCTGTCGTCGTTGCTGGTGGGGCGGTGCAGGGGGACGTATTCGGTGATGGGCTTGTCGGTGATGATGACGCCCGCCGCGTGGGTGCCGACGTTGCGTACCACGCCTTCCATGGCGCGGGCGGTATCCAGCAGTTCGCGGACGTACTCTTCTTGCCGGTAGAGCGCCACCAGTTCGGGGACGATGAGTTTTTCTTTGTCGGCGCGCTTTTTGGGGTCGGTTTCGTTTTGCGCCGAATAGCCGAGGACGTCGTCCAGGGAGACCGGCTTGCCGGGGACGTTGGGAATGAGTTTGGCGATGCGGTCGACTTCGCTGAGGGGAATATCCATCACCCGCCCGACATCGCGTACCGCGGCGCGGGCTTTCATGGTGCCGAAGGTGATGATTTGGGCGACTTTGTCTTCGCCGTATTGGGTGGCACAGTAACGCATCATTTCGTCGCGGCGGTCGTCGGGGAAGTCAAGGTCAATGTCGGGCATGGAGACGCGGCCGGGGTTGAGGAAGCGTTCAAAGATCAGGCCGTGTTCCAGGGGGTCTACCATGGTGATGCGGAGGGCGTAGGCCACGATGGAGCCTGCCGCGGAGCCGCGGGCGTTGTACCAGATGCCTTCTTCGCGCGCGTGCTTGACCAGGTCCCACACGATGAGAAAGTAGGCATCAAAGCCCATTGTGTGGATGATGCCGAGTTCGTGTTCCAGGCGCTCGCGCACTTCGGGGCTGTCGGCGCGGTCGCCGTAGCGTTCTCGCAGGCCCTGTTCGCACAGGTGGCGAAGGTAGGTTTCGGCGGTGTGGCCTTCGGGCACTTCAAAGTTCGGCAGTTTGTAGCCGGTTTTGTCTTCTTTCTTTTTGGCGTTGGCAAAGCGCAGGTGCACGTCGCACATTTCGGCGACCAGGAGGGTGTTGCTGATGGCTTCCGGCACTTCGGCAAAGAGGGCTGCCATTTCTTCCGGCGGGCGGAGGTAGTAGGTGTTGTCGGTCATCCGCATCCGCTTGGGGTCGTTGAGCAGTTTGCCGGTCTGGATGGCGATGAGGACGTCTTGCAGGCGGGCGTCTTCGGGTTTGAGGTAGTGGGCGTCGTTGGTGGCAATGAGTTTGAGGCCGAATTCCCGCGCCAGGGCGATGAGGGCCCGGTTGACGGTTTCCAGTTCGGGGATTTGGTGCGATTGCAGTTCCACGAAGAAACGGTCGCGGCCGAAAACGTCCACGTACCAGGCGAGTTTCCGGCGGGCATCGGCTTCCCGGCCTTCCCGCAGGGCGCGGGGGATTTCGGCGGAAAGGCAGCCGGTGGTGGCGATGAGGCCTTCGGCGTGGGCGGCAAGCAGTTCGTGGTCAATGCGGGGGTGGTAGTAGAAGCCTTCCAGTTGGGCGGCGCTGGCGAGTTTGAGCAGGTTTTTGTAGCCGGTGTTGTTTTGGGCCAGCAGCAGCACGTGGGAAGACTTTTTGTCTTCCTTTGTGCGGTCGCTCATGCGGCGGGCGGCGAGGTAGGCTTCCACGCCGAGGATGGGCTTGATGCCCGCGGCTTTGGCAGCCTGGTAGAACTCGACCGCGCCGTACATCACGCCGTGGTCGGTGAGCGCGAGGGCCGGCATGCCCATTTCGGCTGCTGCGTGGGCTAAGGCCTGGACTTTGGGCAGGCCGTCGAGGAGGGAGTATTCGGAGTGGACGTGGAGGTGAACAAACATGGTCGTCAAATAGTCGGGTGGTCAGATAGTCGGGTGGTCAGATAGTCGGGCCGTCGGATGGTCGGGTGGGGCGGGTCAGGAGGAGCGGGAAAGGTAGGCGATGAGGCCGTTGATGAGACGTTTGGTTTCGGTGGCCAATGTGTAAGCGTGCTGACGCTCGCTTTCGGTAATGTAGTGTAGATCACAGGCGAGGTAAAGTTGGGATTGCACCTCGGCGGCAGAACGGCGGGCAATGCGCAGAAAGCGCAGGAATTCTTTGTCGCTGCCTGCTTCGAATCCTTCGGCAATGTTGTGCATGACGGAGCTGGCAGCGCGCTGGATCTGGTCGCGCAGGCCGTAGTCGCGGGCAAATTGCGGGTTTTCTGTCAGGCGGTAAATGTGCCCCGCCAGCATCCGGGCTTTTTGCCACGCTTGTTTCTTCGAAAGCCAGGATTTTCTTACCCATGCAACGACCCGACCACTTGACTACCCGACTAACTGACTCATTGACTCACCGACAAGATCAATTGCCCATCGCGGCATCAGGTCAAAATCCAGCCCATCCCTTTGCCCGGCGGCGAAGCGCCGGTAGCCTGCGGCGGCAATCATGGCGGCGTTGTCGGTGCAGTAGCGCAGCGGCGGGATGTGGACGGGCACAGGGGCCTCGGCGGTGATGCGTTCCCGCAGCAGGCGGTTGGCCGAGACGCCGCCGGCGACTACAATGCTCCTGGCCTCAAACGCTGCCGCGGCTTTCAGCGCCTTGCCGACGAGCACATCGGCCACGGCCGCCTGGAAACTGGCGGCGAGGTGCGCCACGGGCAGCGGTTTGCCCGCGGCCTGGATTTCGCGCACGGCGCGCAGCACCGCGGTTTTCAGGCCGCTGAAGGAAAAATCCCAGGTGTTTTTCAGCCAGGGGCGGGTGAAAGCGAAGGCGGCGGGGTCGCCGTTTTCGGCGGCTTTCTGGATGGCCGGGCCGCCGGGGTAGCCCAGCCCTAACAGGCGGGCGACTTTGTCGAAGGCTTCGCCCGCGGCGTCGTCGCGGGTGCTGCCCAGCCGCCGGTAGCGCAGGTGGTCTTCCATGAAAACGAGTTCGGTGTGCCCGCCGGAAACCAGCAGCGCCAGCAAGGGGAAGGCGGGCGGTGGGGGCGCCTCCTCGCCTTCGTAGAGCCATGCGCCGTAGATGTGGCCTTCCAGGTGGTTGATGCCCAGCAGGGGCCTGGCGGAAGCCAGCGCCAGCCCTTTGGCGAAGTTGATGCCCACGGCCAGCGAGCCGGGCAGGCCCGGGCCGCGAGTGACGGCGATGGCGTCCACCTCCGCGGCGGTGAGGTGAGCTTCCTGCAGGGCCTGTTCGGCCACGGGCACGATGGCGAGCACATGCTGCCGCGAGGCCACTTCGGGGAACACGCCGCCGTAGCGGGCGTGAATCTCGATCTGCGAGGCCACGACGTGGCTCACCACCCGGCGGCCGTCTTCCACCACCGCGGCGGCGGTTTCATCGCATGAGGTTTCAATAGCCAGGATTCGGGTCATCATTCGCCGCCTGCTGTCCGCAATTCGCCATTCGTAATTCGCAACTCGCTACCCCTTCACCGGCAGCACCAGATCGTGCGGGAACTCGGCCAGCACTTCAAAGCCGCCGTCGGGGCGTGCCCACACCGTGTCTTCCAGGCGGCAGCCGAGGCCGCGTTCGGGGTAGTAGAGGCCGGGTTCAATCGTGATGACCACCCCGGCTTCCAGCCGGTCGGTGTTGTTTTCGCTGCCGCTGAACCACGGCGCTTCGTGAACATCCAGCCCCAGGCCGTGCCCCAGGCTGTGGACATAGCCTTCCCGCAGGCCGGCTTTGTGGCAGCTGGTGGGGTGCCCCTGGGCTTCAAAGCGTTCGCAGGTGCGGCGCTGCAAGTCGCGGCAGAGCATGTTGGGCTGCAATGCGCTCATGATCTGCCGGTAAACCGAGAGCACATCCTCGTAGAGCGCCTGGGCGTCGTCAGGGGCGTAGCCCAGGCACCACGTGCGGGTGAAATCGTAGAAGTAGCCGCCGCCTGCTTCGCAGGGGAAGATGTCAAAGACGATGGGGCTGCCCAGCCGCAGGGGGGCAGCGTTATTGCCGGTGCTGTGGGGCACACCGGCATCGCGCCCCTGGGCGAAAATGGTGCCTTCGGGGTTTTCTGCACCTAGTTCGGCCAGCCAGCGGTTGATCAGCCCTTTCACTTCACCGATGGTGACGGGCTGGCCGTCGGCTTTGACCAGCAGGCCGTCTTTGCCGTGCTGGCTGCTGAGGAAATCGGCCACCCTCCCGACGACTTCGGTGGTCCTCTGCCCCATGCGGCGGATGCGGGCGATTTCGTCGTCGGTTTTGGTGCGGCGGGTAGCGAGCAGTGCCTGGTGTGCGGCCCGGCCGTCCAGTTCCACCTGGGGGAGCAGGGTTTGCAATGCCTCAAAGATGCTGTGCCAGGGGCCGAAATCGACCCGGCCGGTGATGCCGAGCCGCCCGCGGGTGAAGCCCGCGGTTTCCAGTGCGGCTTTGAGGCGCATGGCCTGGGCGCGGCTTTCGTCGCCGCGGGCTTCCCGCAGGTAGCGCGCCCACGGGAAGGCGGAAAGGTCGCAGGTTTCCAGCCCGGTTTTGGCGGCTTCGTCGCGCTCCATCGGGTTGTAGAACAGGGTGGGCTGTTGGCCGCGGGGTTTAACCAGCAGCGCACTGGTCAGGTGCGCCCCGCCGGTGAGGTAGGCCATGGCGGGGTTGTGCTGCGCCGGGCCAAACACCAGCAGCGCGTCCAGATGGTGGGCTTCCAGGAAGGCGTCCAGGTCGGTTTTCATATTGCCTCCAGAGGTAATTACCTACCCAGATCGCGGCGACGGCAACCCTGGGCTTGTGTTCCCACCGTGTTTTTCTTTGGCACCGCCGCCGCTGCGTTGACCCCACCCCCGTCCCCTCCCCGCATGCGGGGAGGGGAG
>JALUXH010000243.1 GCA_027019065.1 Anaerolineales bacterium | reverse complement strand
CGTGCTCAACCCCGCCAGGCCCACCCCCTTCACCATCAACAAAGACGACGGCGTAGACGAAAGCATCCGCCTGAAATACCGCTACCTTGACCTGCGCCGCGACACCATGCGCCGCAACATGACACTGCGCCACCGCGTCGTCAAATTCATTCGCGACTACCTTGACCGCCACGGCTTCCTGGAAATTGAAACCCCCATCCTCTTCAAATCCACCCCCGAAGGCGCACGCGACTACCTGGTGCCTTCCCGCGTGCACCCGGGCGAATTCTACGCCCTGCCGCAATCACCCCAGCAACTCAAGCAGCTGCTGATGGTCGGCGGCATAGAACGTTACTTCCAGATCGCCCGCTGCTTCCGCGACGAAGACCTGCGCGGCGACCGCCAGCCGGAATTTACCCAACTTGACCTGGAAATGTCGTTCGTCGACCGGCGGGAAGACATCATGGACCTGATAGAAGGTCTGATGACCGAACTGGTGCACACCGTCGCACCCGAAAAACGCATTTTGCAAACCCCTTTCCCGCGCCTCAGTTATCAGGAAGCCATAGACCGCTTCGGCACCGACCACCCCGACCTGCGCTTCGGCCTGGAAATCCGGGACATCGGCGACCTCGCCGCCCAAAGCAACTTTCGCGTGTTCACCCAGGCGCTGGAAAACGGCGGGCTGGTGCGCGGCATCAACGCCAAAGGGCTGGGCGGGCTTTCCCGTAAAGAGGTGGACGCTCTCACCGCCTTCGTCCAGCAACACGATGCCAAAGGGCTGGCTTACTTCTACGTGGAAGAAAACGGCTTCCGCTCGCCGATTGCCAAATTCTTCTCGCCCGAAACGCTGGCAGCCATCGGCCGGCGGCTGGAAGCCGAACCCGGCGACCTGCTGCTCTTCGTAGCCGACGCCAACCGCGAAGTGGTTGCCGACGCCCTGGGGCGCCTGCGCGTCCACCTCGCCGACCGCCTCGGCCTGCGCGACCCCCACGTCCTGGCCTTCGCCTGGGTGATCGACTTCCCCTGGGCCTTCTGGGACGAAGAAGAACAGCGCTGGGACCCCAGTCAGCACCCCTTCACCATGCCCATGCCCGAAGACATCCCCCTGCTGGAAACCGACCCGGGCAAAATGCGGGGCACGCAATACGACCTGGTGCTCAACAACTACGAAGTTGCGGGCGGGTCCATCCGCGTGCACGACCGCCAATTGCAGGAAAAACTCTTCCGGCTCATCGGGCTGGATATGGAAACCGCCCGCGAACGCTTCGGCCACATGCTGGAAGCCTTTGAATACGGCGCGCCGCCCCACGGCGGCATCGCTTCGGGCATTGACCGCCTGGTGATGATCCTGGCCGATGCCCCAAGCATCCGCGAAGTGATTGCCTTCCCGAAAAACCAGGCTGCCCGCGATGTCATGGCCGGAGCGCCTTCCCCCGTAGACGAAACCCAACTGCAGGAACTGCATATCAAAATAGCCCTTCCCGAGCCGAAAAAGCCCTGAACGGCACTCCCCGGGCTCCGGCGGGCGGTCGCAACGGCCGCCCGCTTTGCATTTGACTTTCGGTGGGCTTTCCTCTATACTCTCCATAGGCCGTGCAACACCCAGGAAGGAGACAAACGATGAGTGACCAACCGCAAAACACTTCCCCGAAAGCCGCGCCCCAGAACCTCACCCCCGAAGAGGTCAAAAAACTCGTCGGTGAAGGCGCTGCCCCCCCAAACGACCACGGCATGAATGCGCTCGAGCCCGCCCTGGAAGGGGGCGACCCCGGCCGCGGCGGCCAGGCAGACCCTCAGGAAGACAAAGGGATGCAGGCCACAGCCCCCATCCTGCCCGACAGCGCCGTGGAAGACACCCCCCCGCTGCCCCCCAGCACCGCCATGCGGGGCGCGCCGCTTTTCGGCCCCGAGGCCATGCTGCCGCCGGGCACACCCTCTACCCCCGCGGTTGCCGCCCCCCCGGCGGACCCTTCCCTGCCTTCCAATCCCGAACTCGTGAACGAATTGATTACCAAAAAAGCGGTTCACGACCTGTGGAAGCAAGCCGACACCTTGCAAGAGCACGTCAACGCCGAAATCAACGATATCCACAAAGCCCGCGCTCTGCTCAACCAGATTCAGGCCGCCCGCAACGCCATGCTGGCCGGACGCGACTACTATGAAGAAGCCGCCCGCTCGCTCGGCGAGGTGGCTTACCAGCTGGCTTTCCTCAAGCGCGTCCGCACCGCTTCCCGGCGCGTGGGCACAAAACTGCTGTTTTACGAAATCGTATGGGCGTTCCTGATGGGCATCGCCATGTTCGTGGTGCCGTGGGCGCTGCGCCGCTGGGCGCCGTTCTTTGGCTATGCCAGCGACGCTGCCAAAGGCCTGCAAAGCGTGCAATGGCTGGTGGACGGCTTCAAAAGCATGTTTTGGGGCAGCCTGGGCGGCATCACCGGCGCGTTGTATGCCCTCTGGCGGCACGTGGCCGACAAACAAGACTTTGACCCGCAATACACCATGTGGTACATCACCAACCCCATCATGGGGTTTGCGCTGGGCGCTTTCATTTACCTCGTCATGCAAGCCGGGCTGCTTTCCATGACCAGCGGGCAAGAAAACACCCTGGCCAGTGCGGTGCCCACCTTCGTGCTGGCGTGGCTTTCCGGCTTCCAGCAAAACGTGGCCTACGACATCGTGCGCCGGCTTCTCAAAGTCTTCCAGTTGGAAAGCAACACCCCTGCCGCGCCGCCCCCCGGGCCGCATGCCCCCGCACCGTAATCCCACCGTCTTCCCCGCACAGGCCGCTCGCCGTGGCGGCCTGTTTTGCTATCGGAAGGCACACCTCTTGCACCCACCGCCCGTACCTCATGCTATAATCTCGGCGTAACGGTGAACCGTTCAGCCTGCCCGCGGTGAGCAGGCAAAAAGCACCACAGAGGCCGGCGCGGCCGCTGCCTGCGCTGTGCTCCCCCTGCGGCTTGCCATGCCTTTGTCGTCCCCCTCCCCCGGCGTCCTTCCCCGCAAGCGGTTCCAAGTCGGATAGAGGGCTACCAGACCCCTGTTCTCCCCCTCCACAGGCAGAACCAGCGAAATGTTGTAACTGCCTGCCCTACGCCAAAAACAAGGTTGACAAGCACCATTTCAGTCACGCTGCCACGCCGTGAAACATCGTGACAGTTTGCCCGCCCTCACCTTACCCCCGCTGTGCGCCCCCCCTCCTCTCCCAGTGGGAGAGGAGGGGGGGCTGAGCCGCCGCTCTGGGGGAGGGCGAAAAGCCACGGCTTTGGCAACGAGAAACAGGCAGGGGTGATTCGCTCATCCGCCTTGCACTTTGTTGCGTGGCAGGCAGGCAGTTGCCCCGTAACCCGAAAATGACCACACTCACCACCCTCACCCAAATACTCATCCAGCCCCCCGGCAGTTTTGCCTACCACCTGATCTTGCTGTTTGCCATCGGGGGGGCCTTGCAAGCCGCCTGGATTCAATGGCAGCGCACCGCCTACCCTCAAACGCGCCGCCTGCTGACCGGCCTGTTGATTCTGCTGGGGGCGCGTTTGGCCTATTTCGCCGCCGGTGGGCTGGCATGGCAGCATGTAGCCCCCCCGCACCTCGTGCTGCCCATCGCCGACAGAGCCGCCGGTGCATTGGCGCTGCTGATGTTCGCCTGGTTGTGGGGCTTTCCGGAACGCCCCCGCCGCGGCGATGCCTTCCTGTTGGGCGGCCTCGGCCTCGTGCTGCTTGCAACCGTGGCCGCTTTCATCGCCTGGCCCTATTTCGCGGCGCGCTATTTCAACGGCTCGGTGGTCGATTTGGGCTGGAGCGGCCTGAACATCCTGCTGGGAGCCGGCGGCTTCCTGCTGCTGGTGGAACGCCGCCCTAACGGCGCCGCGGCCGGAGAAATTGCCCTTGCCGTACTCACCCTGGGCTACACCGTCCACGCCCTGCTGCCCCCGCCTTCCGGCGACCTGGACGGCTACCTGCGGCTGGCCGAACTCATCGCCTACCCGCTGCTGTTCAGCCTGCCCTACCGATTCGCTGCGCCCGCCCGCCGGGAAATCCGGCCGGTGCAGGTTCAGCAGGCCAGCGCGCCGCCCCCCGACCGGGCTGCCCAGGAAGCCCTGCTGGAACTCCTCGGCACCCCGCCCGACGCGCCGGAAGCCTGCCCCCGCCTCGCCAAAGCCGTGGCGCTGCTGATGAAAGCCGACCTTTGCCTCATCGTCACGCCGCCGCACCACGAACGTCTGAGCATCGCCTGCGCCTACGACCTCATCCGCGAACAGGCGCTCAGCGGCACCTCGTTTCCGGCCCAGAAAACCCCCATCCTGGTCGCGGCCATGACCCGCCGCCGCCCGCTGCGCCTGCCGGCCAGCAGCACCTCGGCCGACGCCCACACCCTGACGGCCCTGCTCAGCCTGAGCCGCGGCGGCCCCATCCTGGCCGCGCCCCTGGCCGGCAGCCCCGACCTGCCGGTGCAGGGCAGCCTGGTGCTGCTCTCTTCCTATGCCCAGCACTCCTGGACGGCCGCGGAACAAGAGCGCCTGACGGCCATCGCCCGGCAGGTAGGGCAATGGCTGAACCACCGGCAGGCCGCCGCCCCTGCCCCGCAGCCCCCCGCCGAAAGCGAGCCTTCCGCCGACCTTGCCGAGCGGCTGACCGCCCTTGAAGAGCAAGTGCTCACCCTGAGCGAAGAAAACACCACCCTGCGCGCCCGGGCTTCCGAAACCGCCCTGTTGCAAGACCGCCTGCAGGCCCTCGCCGCAGCCCACGAAGAAACCCAGCGCGTGCTGGAAACCCTGGAAGCCGAAAACCGCCGCCTGCAGGCCGCGCTGGCAGCCTCTGCCGACAAAGAACAGACCGCCGAAGCCTACCGCCAGAACCTTACCGTGCTGCTTTCCAGCGCCCAAGACCTGCGCCAGCCGCTCGCCTCACTGATGGGCTACGCCGACCTGCTGCTGGGCGAAAGCGTCGGCATCCTCGGCGCGCTGCAGCGCCAGTTTGTGGAACGCATCCGCTCCAGCGCCGCCCGCATGGCCCAGGCTGTGGACGACATGGTGCAGGCGCTTGCTCTGGAAACCGGCGGCCTTGAAATCAACCCCCAGGAAATTGACCTCAACGAAGCCATTGACGACGCCCTCAGCCGCAACAGCAATCTGCTGCGCGAAAAACGCCTTTTGCTGCGGGTAGACCTGCCGGAAACCCTGCCGCCCGTCCGGCTGGACCGGGAAATGTTCCACCACATCCTGCACCACCTGCTGCGCAATGCCGCGCTGGCCTCGCCGGAAGAAGGGGAAATTTTGCTGCGCCTGCAAATGATGACCGAAGAAGACGAACCCCTGCTCCACCTTCAGGTCAGCGACAGCGGCAGCGGCATTGCCCCGGCAGACCTGCCCCACGTGTTCTCGCGCCGCTACCGCACCACCTACCGCACCATTGACGGCCTGGGCGATAGCGGCCTGGGGATGCCCCTGGTCAAAGCGCTGGTAGAAGCCCTGCACGGACGCATTTGGGCCGAAAGCACGCCCGGGCAGGGCACGACCTTCAGCGTGCTCCTTCCGCTGCCTGCGCCGGTTCCCGCCGAGGCCGCCGCCTCGGCGCCTTCCGGCGTTTCCGATGCCCCATGAAACCCCGCATTCGCTTTGACGGCTGGTTCCACCTCGGCTTCGCCGCCCTCTGGGTGCTCGGGACCCTGGGGGGGTTGTGGACGGTGAAAGCGGAAGGGCGCATTGCCGCGGCCGGAGAAACCGCGCCGTTCAGGCAGGTCGTGCTTTTCAGCACGCCGGTGCCCTTCCCCACATTAGCGCCCACCCTTCCGGTCGGGGAAACAGCCCCCGCGGCCACCCCAACGCCGCTCTGCCACCCTCCGGAAGGCTGGCACGCCATCACCGTGGCCCCCGGCGACACGCTGCCAGGCCTTGCCGCCCGCTACGGCACCACCCCCAAAACCCTCCAGCAGGCCAACTGCCTGCCGGCCCCTGCCCTGGTGGCCGGCACAGCGCTTTTCGTCCCGCCGCAGCCCAGCGCCACCCCTCCACCGCCCCCCACCGCCCCGCCGCCTGCCTGCGGCCCGCCCTCCGGCTGGGTCACGCACACCGTCCAGCCCGGCGAAAACCTCTACCGTCTCAGCCTCGCCTATCGGGTCAGCGTGGCCCTGCTGTTGCACGCCAACTGTTTGCCCAACACCCTGATTTACACCGGCCAGCGCCTGTGGGTGCCCAATGTGCCCACCAGCACCCCGGCGTGGACCCCCACTTTCACCGCGACGGCCGTTTTCACGCCGGCGCCCACAC
>JALUXH010000242.1 GCA_027019065.1 Anaerolineales bacterium | reverse complement strand
AGGAAAGCCATCCTCAACAACTGAAGAGTGACAGGAAGCCGCCTGCCGATTCTGTCGCCCCAGCACACGTCGGGGCTTATTCGGAAGCCAAGGCCAAAGCCTCAGCTCCGAGATTTTCCATAGAAAGGAGGTGATCCAGGCGCACCTTCCGGTACACCTACCTTGTTACGACTTCGTCCCAGTCACCAGCCCCACCCTCGGCGGCGCCCTCCCTTTCGGGTTGGGCTACCGACTTCAGGTGTTGCCAGCTCCCATGACGTGACGGGCGGTGTGTGCAAGGCCCGGGAACGTATTCACCGCACTATTGCTGACGCGCGGTTACTAGCAACTCCGGCTTCATGGAGGCGGGTTGCAGCCTCCAATCCGAACTGAGACCGGGTTTGAGGATTGGCTCCACCTCGCGGTTTTGCTACCCATTGTCCCGGCCATTGTAGCGTGTGTGTAGCCCCGGACATAAAGGCCATGCTGACTTGACGTCATCCCCGCCTTCCTCCGGCTTGACACCGGCAGTCCCCTGTGACACATGTAACACAGGGCAAGGGTTGCGCTCGTTACCGGACTTAACCGGACACCTCACGGCACGAGCTGACGACAGCCATGCAGCACCTGTGCTGGCTCCCCGAAGGGTCCCTCCCCTTTCGGTTCGGTACCACCAGCATGTCAAGCCCGGGTAAGGTTCTTCGTGTAGCATCGAATTAAACCACACGCTCCGCTGCTTGTGCGGGCCCCCGCCAATTCCTTTGAGTTTTAGCCTTGCGGCCGTAGTCCCCAGGCGGTGGACTTAACGCGTTAGCTCCAGCACTGATGGGTTTGACCCCACCAACGCCTAGTCCACATCGTTTACAGCCAGGACTACCGGGGTATCTAATCCCGTTCGCTCCCCTGGCTTTCGCGTCTGAGCGTCAGGAACGGCCCAGGAGGCCGCCTTCGCCACTGGTGTTCCTCCCGATATCTACGCATTTCACCGCTACACCGGGAATTCCACCTCCCTCTACCGTCCTCTAGCCCGGCAGTTTTGGACGTCCTCTCCCGGTTGAGCCGGGAGCTTTCACGCCCAACTTGCCAAGCCGCCTGCACGCGCTTTACGCCCAGTAAATCCGGGTAACGCTCGCCTCCTACGTGTTACCGCGGCTGCTGGCACGTAGTTAGCCGAGACTTATTCCGGGAGTACTGTCCTTCCTCATCCTCCCGAAAAGCGGTTTACAACCCGAAGGCCTTCATCCCGCACGCGGTGTCGCTGCGTCAGGCTTTCGCCCATTGCGCAAGATTCCCTACTGCTGCCACCCGTAGGTGTCTGGCCCGTGTTTCAGTGCCAATGCGGGGGGCCACCCTCTCAGGCCCCCTACCCGTCATCGGCTTGGTAGGCCGTTACCCTACCAACTACCTGATGGGACGCGGACCCCTCCTGAAGCGGCGACGGCACCTTTCGGTAGCCGGAACCCTTTACTCCCGAAGCCTCTAACCCTCGGGAGCACATGAGGTATTAGCAAGCCTTTCGGCCCGTTATCCCTCTCTTCAGGGCAGGTCGTCCACGCGTTACTCGCCCGTTCGCCGCTAAGAGCCCAGCAAGTATTGCTACCCGCTGTCCTCTTCGCTCGACTTGCATGTATTAGGCGCACCGCTAGCGTTCACCCTGAGCCAGGATCAAACTCTCCGCAAGAGTATCGCCTTTCGGCGTTGGTCTACACGGATCGCTGTCCTGTAAAAACTCATCAGAATCGACAGGTCGCTTCTGCTTCCTGTCACTCTTCAATTGTTAAGGTGCCACGCCCTCATTTGAGCAAGCCCAATTCTACTCATCAGGCTCGGCTCTGTCAAGGTTTTGGGAGACAACAACAACCGATGTCTCGTTTCCCGACACCGGCTGCCAGACCGAACAGGCTCCTGCTTTCAGCCCTGGTCTCTGGCGCTGCTGCGCCTCTCTTCGGTTGTTATCGGTTTGCCTCGCTGGTGAGGCGAAACCATCCGTTAAGCACGGGCGGAATTATACGCGCCTTCCCCCAGAAGTCAAGGAATTTCAGGAAAATTGCTCAAACTCGTCGTTCACGCCGCACCGCCCGTCTCCCAGGGGCCAGGAAGCCCTTCCAGGCCGCCCTGCAAGTCGTCCAACACCCCATAGGCTGTCATATCCATTTGGATGGGCGTCACCGAAACGGCGCCTTCCGCCAGCGCGCCGATGTCGGTGCCCGGCTCGGCCACGCCTTCCGGCACCCCGCCGCCAATCCAGTAATAAGGCCTTCCCCACGGGTCTTCCCGCCGCACCAGGGCATCGCGATACACCCGCCGGCCGAGGCGCGTCACCCGCAGACCCTGCAGGGCTTCCAGGGGGCGATGCGGCACGTTGACGTTGAGCAAGATCTCCTCAGGCAACCCGCGCCTGAGCACATATTCGGCCACGCGACGGGCCACCTGAGCCGCGGGAGCAAAATCCAGCTGTCCCAGCGGTGCGCCTTCCCGCTCCAGCGAAACCGCCACGGCCGGCACGCCGAAAATCACCGCTTCCATGGCCGCCGTGACCGTGCCGGAATAGGTGATATCGTGCCCCACATTGGCATTGGGGTTAATGCCCGAAACCACCAGGTCCACCGGCTGCGGCACCAGCCCCAGCAAGGCCATCGCCACGCAGTCGGAAGGCGCCCCGTCGGTCGCCAGCGCCTCGCTGCCGTCTTCCAGTTGCACAGGCCAGGCCCGCAGAGGGCGCGTCAGCGTTTTGACATGTCCGCTGACCGACCAGTCGCGCTCGGGCGCCACCACACTCACCGTGCTGCCCGGAATTTGCCGCAGGGCGCGCGCCAGCGCCAGCAGCCCCGGCTCAAACACGCCGTCATCGTTCGTCACGACAATATGCATCGGGGGTTCACCTCCACCAAAGTTTGCTTTCCCGTATCCATTCAGCCTGGGCAAAGAGAAACCGCAGATTCCACAGACGAGCACCGATTGCAACCCTGAAAAGCACAGAAGAACCGCAGGAACCTCAGAAATTTACTTTGCGTCTTTGTTTTGCTTTGCGCTCTTTGCGTTACGCTTTGCAACCTTTGGATCTTCTGCCGCAGGCAGGCTGAACAGTTACGCTTTCCCAATCATACCGCAAGCGGCCAAAATATGCGCCTTAAAGTTGACGCTCCCTGCGAGTTATGGTATGCTTTGACCCCGGTAAGGTACCGCTCAGCACCCGCGGGTGCTGTTTGCCTTTTGTTGAGGAGGAACGGCCATAGCCAAAGCAAGCGACTACAGAATCAACGAGGCCATCCGCGCCCCCGAAGTGCGGCTGGTCGGCCCCAACGGCGACAACATTGGCGTGGTGCCCCGTGCCGAAGCCCTGCGCATTGCCCGGGAAGCCAACCTGGACCTGGTAGAAGTGGCCCCCAACGCCCGGCCGCCGGTTTGCCGTGTGATGGATTTCGGCAAATTTCTGTACGAGCGCTCTAAAAAAGAGCGCCAGGCCCGCAAGGCGCAGGCCAAAGTGGAAATCAAGGAACTGCGCCTGCGCCCCAAAACCAGCGAACACCATCGCGACTTCAAAGTGCGCAGCGCACGCAAATGGCTGGAAAAAGGCATGAAAGTGCGGGTGCGGATGCTCTTTCGCGGGCGGGAAATCACCTACCCCGAAATCGCCCTGGAAGACCTCAAAGAGGTCGCCGAAGCGTTGGCCGATATCGCCGTGATTGAAAAGCCGCCTGCGCTGGAAGGCCGCTCCATGCTGATGATTCTGGCTCCGGCCAAAAAGAAGAAGTGAGTTCCCAGGGAAGCCCCTGAACACCCCACGGTAAGAGGAGAACCCATGCCGCGCAAACAGCGAACCAAAAAATACAAGATCAAGACCCACAAGGCAACCAGCAAGCGCTTTCGCGTAACGGGTTCGGGCAAACTGGTGCGCACCAAAGGCGGCAAAAGCCACCTGCGGCGGCACACGTCCAAACGCACCAAGCGCCTGTTCACCGAAATGCTGCCTGTGGAGGGGAAGGGCATCGTCAAGCGCGTCCATCGCCTTGCGCCCTACTTGAAAAAACAGTCCGCCTGAAGTTTTCACTTTTCGTTGCGGCTGCTGGGTGTATGAACGGGTGGCCTGACCACCGACGCCCAGGGGACCGCAGGAGGTCATGATGCGAGTCAAAACAGGTTTCGTGCGTCGCCGACGCCACAAGAAAATCCTCAAACTGGTCAAAGGCCAGTACGGTGCCCGCTCGCGGCGCTTTCGCCGCGCCAACGAGGCCATGCTCAAAAGCCTCTGGTATGCCTACCGCGACCGCCGCACCCGCAAACGCGACCTGCGGCGGCTGTGGATTGCCCGCATCAACGCCGCGGCGCGGCAAAACGGCACCACCTACAGCCGTCTCATCCACGCGCTGAAAGCCGCCGACATCGCCATCAACCGCAAAATGCTGGCCGACCTGGCCGTGCGCCACCCCGAAGCCTTCAAAGCCGTGGTGGAAAAGGCCATGGAAGCCGCGAAGTAATCAGCATTTTCTCCCCAAGCGCAATGGCGGCAGGGTAAACTTCCCCTGCCGCCTTTTTTGGTTCTCTCAAACGGGATGGGGCATTTTCCCAGAAAATTACCCGAACACTTTTTGCATGCACCAAAAGCCGGTCATATTCCCGCTATCGCCCTCACCATTCCCCCAGAGCCTTGCTTCGCGGCGGGGGTAAGGTGAGGGCGCTCAGATATGCTGATGCTCAACTGCGTAACATGAGTTAGCAAGGGAGGGAAGGGGGCAGATGAGCCGAGCGCCTGGCCTGAGCGAAGCCGAAGGCCAGGCGAGGCTCAGCGGGGGATGGGTGAGATCTCACCCCAGGCAGGGCGGATGGCGCCTTCCGGAATGACGAAAATCTTGTTTGAGAATACACTAATCCTCAACATCGGGCATCCATTCCGAAATGTGGTGCCGCACGGCATAGGTCGCCAGTTCAATCCGGTTGCGCATTCCCAGTTTCTCTATGATGGCAGAAACATAATTCCGCACCGTGCCTTCACTCAGGCTGAGCGTTTGGGCAATTTCCCGGTTGCTCTTGCCGCGGGAAATCAACACCAGCACCTCCATCTCTCGCCGGGAAAGCCCCTTGAACGCCGATTCTTCAATATGGGCTTCCAGTTTACGCAAGCGGGCGACCATCTGGCTGGCCGTGTGGGGGTCAAACGCCACCTGCCCTTCGCGGGCACTGCGAATGGCATTGACCAGTTCGGTGCCGCCCACCTCTTTGAGCACATACCCCGCCGCGCCCACGCGCAGCGCATGAGAAACAAATTCCTCGCTGAGGTAGGAAGTCAAAATCACCACCTGGGTGGTAGGGTGCTGCTGCCGAATCAGGCGGCAGGCTTCCAGCCCGCTTTTGCCCGGCAGGCGCACATCCATCACCACCACATCGGGGCGGTAACGCGCGACCTTTTCCAGCGCCTCATCGGCCGTTCCTGCCTCGGCCACCACCTCCATATCGGGTTCGGCTTCCAGCAAAGTGCGCAGCCCCAGGCGCACCACTTCGTGGTCATCCACCAGCAATAAACGCGTGCGCATCAGCCCTTCTCCTTCTGTACAATGGCGTCAAGGGGCACATCCAGGATCGCCCGGGTGCCCTTGCCGTGTTCCGAAATTAATGAAAGTGTGCCGCCCAGCAAACGGGCCCGGTCGCGCATGTTCCGCAGGCCATACCCCATATCGGGGTCATCCGGCAGCCCGATGCCGTGGTCTTTGACTTCCAGGCGCATACGGCGGCGGGCCGGCACATACGACAAGCGCACCTCAATCAGCGGGCTGCGGGCATGGCGGATGGCATTGGAAAGCGCCTCACGGGCAAAGGAAACCACATGCGCCGTGGCTTCGGGCGACATCGGAGGCACCTCGTCCATCGTCAGGTAAATTTCGGTGCCCGAAATACGGCGGGCTTCCTCAACCAGCGATTCCAGCGCCGCGCCAAGATAAAGGGTTTCCTGCTCCCGCAATTCCGAAAGAAAGCGCCGCAGTTCGGCAATCGCCGTGTTGATGCCCACCATCAACCGCCCCAAATCCCGCTTCATCTCGGGGTCTTTAGCCCGCCGCTTCAGCGACTGCGCCAGCAGCCCCGCGGCATACACCTGCTGAATGGCGCCGTCGTGCAGGTCGCGCGCGATGCGCTCGCGTTCAATGGCCACCACCTGAGCCTGCTCCATGCGCTCAATCAATCGCTCGGTCTCAAACTCAAACACATCCAGCCCCAAAATCACCGCAATCGCCAGCACCAGCCCATCCGCCCCCTGCGCCACTTCCACCGGCACCACAAACCAGCGGGCAAAAGTCGCCTCGTT
>JALUXH010000241.1 GCA_027019065.1 Anaerolineales bacterium | reverse complement strand
CAATGCTCATGGGTTCCTCGGGGTTCATGGGTGCCTCCAGTAACATTTTCTTTTGGAGGTTCATCTTACCCCGGTAACATTTTAGATGACAGAACGCGATTTTCTTGACACTCACGCCCCCCTTTGGTAAACTTACCCCCGCAAATCATTGGTCCCGTGGTGTAGCCTGGTTTAACACGCCGCCCTGTCAAGGCGGAGAGCGCGGGTTCAAATCCCGTCGGGACCGCAGAGCGTAATTTTTTGAGCCTCGGCTCTCAACGAGTTACTCAACTCGCTGAAGGCCGGGGCTCAGCGCTTTTAACGCTCCGGCCAGAAGAAAGGGGTAAAGCTATGGCCGATGCTCAAAATTCTCCACAATCTCCCCTCTGGATGCAGGTGCCTTTGCTCACGGTGGCCGAAGTGGCCGATTGGGCCAAGGTGAGCCCAAAAACCATCTACCGCTGGATCGAAGAGGGACGGCTGGAAGCCATCCGCTTCGGCGACCGCACCTACCGCATCCCCGTGCCGTCGCTGGAGCGCTACCTGCGCGAGCAAGGCTACGGCGCCCTCATCGATGAACTGAACGTGTAGGGGGCGCACCATGATGAGTGACCCCAGTTTGTCTTCCTTCGGGTTCAGCGAACCCAAAAGAAACTACTTCCCTGTACCTAACGAATGGTTCGAGTACGTGGACAACCTTCCCCACGGTGCGCTTTTTGTGCTGCTCTACCTGATGAAGCACACGTGGGGGCACCGGCAGGTCAAAGACGTGCTCCATATTTCCCTGCAGGAAATCCGCACGGGTCGCCGCCATCGCGGAAAACGCCTGGACAGCGGGACCAACCTTTCACTCAACACCATCAGGTCGGCTTTGCGTCTGTTGGTGGCCCGCGGCCTGGTGGAAGAGGTTCCCCCTCGGCGCCCCGGCTCATCCAAAGGATACCGCATCCGTCTACGGGAAACGCAGGAAGGCGAGGGCGAATTGTCGGTTTCGCCGGAAACCGAATCAGAATTTCAGGGATTTTCTCCCCCTACGGAAAACTATTTCAAGGTTCCCAACGAGATCTTCGACCTGGCTTATCGGTATGGTTTGGGCTTTGTCGACGTCCTGGTGCTGCAGTACCTGTTCCGCCACGCCTGGGGCTATCACAACCCCGCTGGCGTCTGGATGACAGCCGATGAAATTGCCCATGGGCGCCGATTCAAACAAAAAGATGAGCGCTATGACCACGGCATCGGGAAAGACCTCTCCGGTGTTTACCGGGCGCTCAAAAAACTGCGGAAACTCGGGCTTGTGGTGTGCCGCCTTGGGCAGCAGGATGAAGACGCATCCGCGCCGCAACACCGTGAATACAACTTGCGCCTCAAAGGCCAACCGGCCACGGCGGATGCGTGCCTGGACAATGAAACCTCGCCCGAAGCAGCGAGAGAAAGGCAGGAAGATGCCGGCACTGCACTGGAGCCTCCCGATGTCAGGGAACACCCCGTTCCACAGGCCAACGAAGAAGGCCTTGATGCCGCCCTGGGGCACAGCGCCAGTGGACAGATTGCACCCCCCGTTGGACAAATTGCACCCTCTCTTGGACAGATTGCACCCCCTGTTGGACGAATTGCACCCCCCAGTGGACGGATTGCACCCCCTAAAGCAGGGCACCACACGTTTAAAGACACGTCTTCGGACACGTTTAAACAAAAACCACCAGCAGACACCAGCCACCGGCCTGCGGCAGCCGAAGCGCCTGTGCCAGAAACACCCGCTGGTGCTGCTGCCATCAAGGGCGCATTTGCCGATTTTGAAAAGCGTTTGCACGCGGTTGGCTGGATTGGCACCACAAAAGATGCCAAACGGCTTTACCAGAAAGATCCGGCTTTGCTGGATTTGTTGATCCAGGCCGCACAACAGGCCACAGACCTGGAAAATCCGGCGGGTTGGCTGCGCCGGGCAATCCGAGATGCATACAAACATCCCCAAGATGTCAAAAAGCAGGTGCTCCGGAAACTTGCCCGGCGGGACGATTATCTCGCCTCCCGGGCCCGGTTTCTCGAAAGCGAATTTGCCG
Organism: Anaerolineales bacterium; assembly: GCA_027019065.1. GTDB lineage: Bacteria > Chloroflexota > Anaerolineae > Anaerolineales > DRMV01 > DRMV01. Next base: position 4,373 of record JALUXH010000241.1, on the reverse strand, counting down.
ACTTCTACGCCTGAGGCCCCTGCCATGAAATCCCGCGTTTTTCTGCCCTGCCTCATCACCTTGCTCCTGCTCCTGCTGGCTGCCTGCAGCGGGCAGGCACGCCAACCCGCCGCGCCTGTCAGAATATATCCTGTGATGGCCGCCTCAACACCCACGCCCACCCTTACCCCCACGCCCACGCCAGACCTTGCCGCCACAGCGCAGGTCACGCTGCAGGCCATCGCCCTGGCGCAGCAAAACCTCCACGCTACCGCCACCGTGGCGGCTTTCCAGGCACAGCAGGCAGCCCTCCAGATGACCCAGGCCGCGGCCCGCCAGACCGCCCAGGCCGAAGCCACCGGCCACGCCCTGGCCGTGCAGGCCACCGCCACCGCCCAGGCCCTGCTGTTTGCCCGGGAAGCCCATCAGGCCACCCAGGCCGTCCAGAGCACCGCCACGGCCAGCGCCTTTCAGGCCACCCTGGCAGCCCAGGCCGTCCAGGCCACCGAAACCGCCTGGCAGGCCCAATGGGAAGCCCGCCATCAGGCTGCCCTCCGCCGCAGCGTGCGGGACTGGAGCCTCACCCTGGCTCTGGCGCTGCTGGCGGTGGGTGGTGTGCTCATGCTCTTGCGGGTGGCCTATCACCGCCTGGGCACCGTCACGGTCGCGCCCGCGCCCAACGGCGACGCCCCGCTCATCCTGTTCCCCAACGGGCAGGTCTATGACCCGGACCGCAACCCCTACCCCCTGCTGCCCGCCGGTAGCCGCACCCGCGCCTGGCTGGCCACCCTGCCCCAGGAACTGCTCCATGCCGTGCTGCAACGGGATCAGACCACCGACCTTGCCCGCTCGGCACCCCGGCACAAAAGCGCTTCAGCGCACCCCGGCGCCGACATCCCGCCCTTTCAAATCATCCGCTCCGGCGAACGCCCTGCCCTGTTGGACGGCGACACTTTATCCGTCCTGGAAGCCGCATGGAGGGAAGCCAATGAACAGCCTTAGCCCCACCCGCTCACCCCGGGAAGCCATGGCTCAGCGCATTGCCCAGACCACCTATCGCCTGCTGCGCAACCAGGGCCTGGTGCTGCACCACCCGGCCTTTGAAGTGCTGCCGCTGGGTCGCCGCGCCATCCTGGTCTTCGACCCCTTGGCCCTGCGCAAGCCCGAAACTGTGGTCGGCGAGCGCTTTGTCCACCAGTTGAGCACCGCCCTGGGCGGGCGGCAGGTGGTGCCCACCAATTCCCGCGGCCTGTTTCTCCAGGTGGCCTACGCCCCGCCGGTAACCCAACGCCTGGAAAGCCGCCCCCTGGATTTGAACCAGCAGCCTTCACCGTACCATGTTCCCATTGGCCTCACCCGGAAGGGCAAAAACCTCTGGCTGGACATCACCAAAATGGACAGCGTGCTCATCGGCGGCACCCGCCGGATGGGCAAGACCAACCTGCTGCACACCTGGGTTCAGGCCCTGCTCCACGGCGGGCAGGCGCGCCTGTTCCTCTGGGACGGCAAGGCCGGGGTGGAGTTTGGCCGCTACGCCGGGCAGGCGGTGGTGAGCGACGACCTCACGGCGCTCCTCGCCGAACTGCATCCGGAAATGTCCCGCCGCCAGGCGCTGCTGCGCCAGAGCGGGCACACTTCCATCGCGGCCTACAACGCCCACAGCAGCGCCCCCCTGCCCCTGCTGGTGCTTGTTGTGGACGAACTCGCCCAGGCCGACGAAAGCGAGCAGGAAGCCCTCGCTCACCTTGTGGCGCTGGGCGGCGCTTTTGGCATTCATCCGGTGCTGGCCACCCAGCGCCCGGACGCCAAAGCTATGCAGGGGCTGCTCAAATCCAATCTGAGCACCCGCATCGCCCTGCCCGTACCTTCCCACCACGAAAGCCGCATCATTTTGGGCCGCAACGGGGCAGAGCGCCTGGCAAAAACCCCTGGCAGGCTGCTGCTGGTCTGGAACGCCCACCTGATTGAGGCGCAGGCCTTCCTGGCGCAGGAAAACTTTGCCTCACCCGCGGCGGAAGCCGCCGCGGCCCTGCTCACGCCCCAGGAGGTGAAGATTGTGCGGATTGCCGTCCAGGAACTGCACGGCTGGTTCCGCATTCGGGAACTGGCCGCGCACACCGGGATGAGCCGGGACCGCATCAACGCCCTGGCCAAAAGGTGGGAAGCCATGGGCTACCTCACGCCGGTGCAGCGGGATGCCAAAGGCGCGCCGCAGGGCCGGCAGGTGACCCTTTCCCTGGTGGAAGCCGCCGGATTTGGCGGACTGGCGGATTTGGCGGATCAGGCGGATTTGGCGGATTTGGCTCCGGAGGCAGCCTGATGGACGCCTACGCCCTCCGCCGCTACTACCGCAACGCTCCGGTGGGCGCCTGCCTGAGCCGCGAGCGCCTGCTGCTGGGCCTGCGCAATGTGTGCTGGTCCCTGGCGCAGGATGCCCGCCCGGAAGACCTGCGCCGCTGGTTGCAGGCCCTGGGCGAGGAATTCGGCCTCAGCCCCGCCGAGCAGCGCCCCCGAAAACATGCCGTCCCTTGACGGCAAGTGCCGTCGCTTGCCGTCATGGCGCGCCCCTGTTGTCCAACCTTCTTCTCCCCGGGAAATGCCGCTGGCTTCCCAACCCTCTTCCAAGGAGTAACTCCATGACCATCCCATCCACCACCCCCGCTTCCGCCGTGCAGCAACCGCCGTATGTCAGCGTCCCTTCCATTGTGGGCCCGGGCCAGGCCGACCTGGGGCTGCTTTCCTTAGGGCGGCTGGGCCGCTCAGGGCGCGAGCAGCAGCCCTTAGCCGTGGACTGGGGGCAGGGCGCTTATCTGGTGGGCGCAGGCACCGAGCGGTATACCCGCCCGCTGGAACGCATGAATCTGGAACGCCTGGCCGAAGGCGCCGACACCCGCGCCCTGACCTACGCCGCGCTGGGGCAGCTGCTGGGGCCCGGCAGCCATCAGGTGCACCTGCTGGTGGGCTTCCCCGTGCAGGTGATGGCCGACCGCCAGCAGGCCAAAACCCTGCTGCGCGGCCTGCGCCGCTGGCTGAAAGGTAGGCACACCTTCACGCTGGACGGAGAGACCACAACCTTAGACGTACTGCGCATTCAGGCGCTGGCCCAGCCCGTGGGCGCTTTCTTCGCCTGGGGGCTGGATAACGCCGGTCACTGGGCCCGCCCCGCAGCGGATATCAGGTCACTGGTGGGCGTGCTGGATATCGGCTTCAACACCCTGGACCTGTTTGCCGTGCAGGATGGGCAGGTCATCGGGCAATACACCGGCGGCGACACGGCCGGGGTGCGGCGGGCTACCGAAATCCTGCGCCAGGAAGTGCAGCGGGCGTATGATGTCGCCCTCAGCCAGCACCAGGCCGATGCCCTGCTGCACGCCCGCCGCCCGGTGCTGGACACGGCAGCCGGAAGTATTGACCTGCAGGGGGCAGTTTCCCAGGCCCTGGAACACGCCGGGCTGGGCATCCAGTCCTTTGTGGAAACCCGCTGGGGCCGGGGACGCCAGTTCCGCTATGTGCTGGTGACGGGCGGCGGCGCCCCGCTCTTCAGGCGCTGGATTCTGGAACTGCTGCCCAGCGCCCACATACTGCCTCAGCCGGTGACGGCCAACGCCCTGGGCCTGGCCCGCTATGCCCGCCGGGTGTGGCCGCAGGCAAAAGTGGTGGGGCTGGACCCGGGCTTTGGCGGCTTCAAGGCCGTGGCGCTGGAGCAGGCAGCGTGAGCAGGCCCTACAAACTCACTTTGCGCCTGGATCCGCAGACGGACGCCGACCTGCTGGCCTGGGTGGAACGCCTGCGCCAGCAAGGCTACGGCGTCCTCAGCCGGGAGGTGAAAGCCGCCTTGCGGGCGTGGCTGGGCAATGGAACGCCATCGCCTCACCACCACACAGCGATGACGCTGGAGAGAGATGGCCTGCTGGTGGAAATCCGGCAGGTGGTGGAAGCCGCGGTGCAGTCTGCATTGGGGAGCGGGAATCTGGTGGTGGCCTCCACGCCGCCAGCCGAGGCGGAAAACCAGGCCGCCGAGGAGGCGTTGGAGGCTTTAGGCCAAAGCCTGCTGCTGGGTGATGACGAGGAAGCGTGATGCGTGAAGTCGTTACTTCGTCAATGCGTCCACAGCCCCCCTCTGCGCCTTTGCCCCCTTGGCGGCCTTCGCGTTACCTTCCTCCCAACGTGCCCAAAACGAAAAACTGGCCGCCTGCCCTGTCCGTGACCATGATTCTCCCGCCCCCACCCGCAAACGGACGTATAAAGTAGCGTCTTCTCCCCTGCGCCCCGAATTTTTCGCTTTGCGTTCGTGCTGCTCACCCCAAGAGGAACCATGTTCCTGCCTTTGAACTTCCCCCCTGAAGACACCCTGCTGCCCTCCGAACATCTGGGCGAGGCAGGCCAGGCATTGG
>JALUXH010000240.1 GCA_027019065.1 Anaerolineales bacterium | reverse complement strand
GGGCCTCAACCTGGATGCCGCCCTGCAGCCCTATGTAGTCACGCTGCACGGGGTGCGCTTTGCGTTTGTTTCGCTCAATGCCATTGAGCCCCGCTCGTTTGCCGACGCCCGCACTCCGGGCACCGCCCCCCTCACCGAGGAAAACGCCCGCCGCGCCATCGCCCTCGCCCGCCAGCAGGCCGATGTGGTCATCGCCCTGCCCCACTGGGGGCCGGAATACGACCCCACGCCCAACTATTTGCAGCGCCGCGCCGCCCGCTGGCTGGTGGAAGCCGGCGCGGATGTGATCGTGGGCAACCATTCCCACGTGGTGCAGGGTATGCAGATTTTAGGCGGCGTGCCGGTGTTTTACAGCCTGGGCAGTTTTGTTTTTGACCAGGACTGGTCGCGGGAAACCCAGCAGGGCGCCATGCTCACCCTTACCTTTGTAGGAAAGAACATGGTATCCTATGGCTACACGCCGGTGCACATTGACGGTGACGGCACGGTGCATCTGGCCCCGCCGGAAGAAGCCGCAGAAATCATGGCGCGCATTCGGGCAGCATCCCTGCCGCCGGAAGACGTGCCCTGACCCTCCCTCCCCTCCTACCTGCCTATCCACCCATTCCCCTTTCGCTGGAGCCAACCCATGACCACATTCTCCTACCGCTGTTCCCGCTGCGGCGCCACTTACACCGCCGACGAAGTGACCTACACCTGCCCCCAATGCGGCGGCAACCTGGATGTGCTGCCGGATTACGACGCCCTGAAGCCGGAAGCCGAGCGGCTGTTTGCCGAACCGGCGGGCAGAGAGCCTTCCCTGTGGCGCTACCTGCCGCTGCTGCCCGTGGGCGACCCGGGCGGCGAGGGCACGCCCCTGCGCCGCGCCGGCTGGACGCCGGTTTACACCCTGCCGCGCCTGGCGGCTTCCCTCGGTTTGCAGCATTTCTGGCTGAAAGACGAAAGCCCCAACCCCACGGCTTCCTTCAAGGACCGCGCCAGCGCCGTGGTGGTGGCGCGGGCGCGGGAAATCGGCGCGGAAGTGGTCATCACCGCTTCTACCGGCAATGCCGGGGCCGCCCTCGCGGGCATGGCCGCCGCCGTGGGGCAGAAAGCCGTCATTCTGGCCCCCAAAACCGCCCCGCAGGCCAAAATTGCCCAATTGCTGATTTTCGGCGCGCAGGTGGTGCTGGTGGACGGCACCTACGACGACGCCTTTGACCTTTCGGTGGCCGCCGCCGAAAAACTCGGCTGGTACTGCCGCAACACCGGCTACAACCCCTTCACCGCCGAGGGCAAGAAAACCGCGGCCTACGAAATCTACGAGCAGGTCATCCGCCCCCACGGGGTGGAACGCCTCAATGTGTTCATCCCCGTGGGCGATGGCAACATCATCAGCGGCGTTTACAAAGGCTTTTGGGATTTGCACCGCCTCGGCCTGCTGGAAACCATGCCGCGGCTGTTCGGCGTGCAGGCCGAAGGCTCGGCGGCCATTGCAAAGGCGTGGGAAAGCGGCAGCGACACCATCGCGCCGGTTGCCGCCCGCACGGTGGCCGACAGCATCAGCGTGGACCTGCCCCGCGACGGCTTCCGTGCCCTGCGGGCGGTGCGGGAAACCGAGGGGGCGTACATCACCGTGCCCGACGAGGCCATTCTGGAAGCCATTGCGGAGGTCGGCAAAGTGGGCGTGTTCCCCGAGCCCGCTGCGGCGACCGCCTTTGCCGGGCTGAAAGCCGCCCTCGCCCAGGGGCGGGTTGCCGCCGACGAACCGGTGCTGGTGCTCAGCACGGGCAGCGGGCTGAAAGACGTCAAAGCGGCAATGGAAGCCGTGCCCGCCGCACCCGTGGTGCCGCCGGATCTGGAAGCGCTTGAACGGTTGTTACGGTAGCGCGCTATCCCCCGCTTGCCGCGAACCACGCCTTCAACAACGGATACACCGTGTTGCCATACAAAGCGGCCTGGGCAAACAAAGCCAACAGCGCCAGGGCGTACTTTCCGGCCGAGGGCGGTTCGCGCCGGAGAGGGAAACGCTCTTGCGTCACTTTCAGCGCCAGCATGGGAAACAGCCCATACACGCACATCACCAGCAGGGCATACAATGTGCCCGTCAGCGGGTGTGCAATTGCCCGCAGCACCACCCGGCCGGATTCTTCCATGACGATGCCGTACACGCCCGTAACAAAAAACACCCCCGCTTC
>JALUXH010000239.1 GCA_027019065.1 Anaerolineales bacterium | reverse complement strand
AACAGCACATACCAGCAGACGGCCACAAAAGCGTAATAGAAAAAACCAAGAAGCAAATCGCGCCCCGGCGACGGGTCAAGCAGCACCCGCTCGGCGGGCGGGCGCGCCAGGTTGGTCCACACCGCAAGGGCTTCCACCGCCATGCCGTAAATTATCGCCGCGGCGAGAAACCCCGTGCTGCCGGGCCAAACACCAAATGCCCGCGCCAGCGGACGCCGAAAAAGGGCGGTGAAAATCCAGAGAGGGAAAATCAGCCCCATCGGCCCGAGCACGCCGATGAAGCTCATCACCGCCAGCGCCGCCCCCAGCAACGCCAGCGCCGCCCGCTTACCGGAAAACGGCTGTTCGGCCATCGGCAGCAGACCCCTTCAGCACCAGGAGCAGCCACCCGGCGCGGCGCTTCTGTGCCATCGGTGCTTTTGTCGCCCTGCCCCTCCTCTCCGCCCCCAAACCCCATGCGGGAAGAGGACGGGGGTGGGGCCAACGCAGCGCCGGGGGCGCCAAAGGCAAACCTGGCGTGAAAACATGGCTGGGGTTGCCAGCGCGCGATTTGGGCAGGTCATGACGCATCACCCGCCTTTTGCAGGAATGTAGTGGGCTATCTTCATGGCGAGGTTGACCACGGGCATGGTTTGCAGCCACACTTTGCCGGGGCCGGTCAGGGTGGCAAGGAAAAGCCCTTCGCCGGAGAAGAAAATGTTTTTCAACCCTTTCACCCGCTCAATGCTGTAGTTCACCGTAGGCTCGAACGCGGCAATGTGGCCGGGGTCTATTTTGAGCGTTTGCCCGGCCTGCAGGGTGTATTCCCGCACCTCTCCGCCAATTTCCAGGAAAGCCAGGCCCGGGCCGGTGATTTTTTCCAGGAAGAAGCCCTCACCGCCGAAAAGGCCGGCGCCCAAGCGCTTGTGAAAATGCATTTCCAGTTTCACGCCTTCCTGCGCGCACATAAAAGCATCGCGCTGGGCGATGACGCTCTGGCCGGCCGCCAGTTCCAGCGGGATGATCTTGCCCGGCGCTTCGGGTGTAAAGACCACCAGGCAGCGGTTGCCCCGGCAGGTGTAGGTGGTCATAAACAGCGATTCGCCTGCCAGGGCGCGCCCCAGCCCTTTCATCAGGCCGCCTTTGGTGTTGGTGGTCATCTCCACGGGGCCGCCCATCCAGGCCATGCCGCCGGCTTCGGTGTAAACGGATTCTCCCTTGCCCAGAATCACATCCAGGGCCTGCATGACGGTACCGCTCACTGTGTATTCCATTTTTCTTTCTCCTTTACAAAGCGAAAGAGGGCACTTTCAGTATAGCACAACAGTAACTGTTCAGCCCTGGGAAAACAGGCCGCGGATCGTAATTACCTACCCAGATCGCTGCGACGGCAACCCTGGGCTTGTGTTCCCACCGTGTTTTTCTTTGACACCGCCGCCGCTGCTGCGTTGACCCCGCCCCCATCCCCTCCCCGCATGCGGGGAGGGGAGCCAGGGGAGGGGTATGACAAAGGCGCAGCACATCAAGACGCATCAAGATACATGGAGAGCACCACAGCGTAGGTAGTTACCGCGGATCACGCGGATAAAACGAAAGGCCGCGGATTTTTAGGACGCCAGGCCGCCAAGAAAGGGAGTCATTACCTACCCCGAAGCCCTGTGCCTGTAAATGCTCACACAGAGGACACGGAGAATATTTCCTTTTGCAAGCGCTTTTTGGAGTGCGGTGCCTGGGCACCGCTTTGGAAAGCGGCGACGAGTCGCCGCACGCCAAAGAAAAACTGCCGCCAGAGGCGTTTTGCCACCACGGTAATTACGCTTTTTAGCGTTTTTCGGTAACTGTTCAGCCCACCTGTGATGAAAACGCCAAGGCACACAGGAGACCCCAAGGTTACAACGGCATCACGCCAAGCGCAAAGGGAACAAAGACGCAAAGTCAACTTCTGTGTTTTCTGCAACGCTTTTGTGCTTTCTGGGGTTGCCATCGGTGCGAATCTGTGGAATCTGGGGATGATTTTCTGCGGATCTGCGTCATCTGGGGTTTCTCCTTGCCTGGGCTGAACAGATACGTTTTTCGCTTAATCGGCGCTCCTCTGTGCCAATCTGTGAAATCGGTGGATACTTTTCTGCGGAACCTGCGGTTCTTCCTTACCGAGGTTGAACAGATACGCACAACAACCCAACGGCTCATTTCAGGGGGTAGGGGTAGGGGAAGGCGGCGGCACAGGAGGCGTAGGCAGCACACTCAGGTAATTGGAAACCGCCCAGCCGGTGCGTTCAGGCGCGCCGTTGGCCGTCAGCCGCCACCACGTGTAGCCATCGGCCTGACGGGGGCCGGCGAGGATATGAAAGACTTCCCCCTCTTTCGCCAGGAAAACGATGGGGGCGCCGAGGCCGGGTTGGGTACGGACCCGCAGGCCGTCGCCGCCGGTGCCGCGAATTTGCACGAAGACGCCAACGCCCAGGCTGCCGGGCAAGGGCGGAGGGGGAGCAAGGGGGGTGGCCGTTGCCCCGGCGGGTGTGGGGGTGGTGGGCGGGGCAGGCGTGGCCGTGGGGGCAGGGATGACGGTCACGCGCGCGGGCAAAGCCGCTGCGGGGCCGCCGGCTTTCCCCAGGAAGGCCAACGCCACCCATAACCCCGCCAGCAGCACGCCGCCCACCAGCAGCGCCCCGCCCCACACCCGCGGGTCGCGCCACGGTTGGTAAGTGCGGGCATCCCAGGTGTTCATGGCAGCAAGAAGAAGGCCACAGCCAGGATGAGATACACGGCCAGCAACTCTGCGCCTTCCAGCCAATGCGATTCGCCATCCATGGAAACCAGCGCCATCACCAGCACCCCCGCCGCCAGCGCCATGATTTCAAAGGGATGGAAAATCAGCGTGAGCGGGTTCCCGAAGAGCAGGCTGATGAACACCAGCGCCGGCGCTACGAACAGCGCCACCTGCAGGCTGGAAGCCACGGCAATTTCTACGCTCAAGTCCATCTGATTGCGCAGGGCCTGCTGCACGGCCACCAGGTGCTCGGCCACGTTCCCGATGATGGGGATGAGAATAATGCCCAAAAAGAACTCCGAAACCCCGTATTGACGCACCACGGGTTCCACCGAGCCGACCAGCAGTTCGGAAAGCAGCGCCACCCCCACGGTTGCTGCGGCCAGCAACAGCAGCGCCGGACGCATCGGCCGCGCCCGGGCAAGATGCTCGGCGCTGGCCCGATGAGGCGGCGCCGTGCTTTGGTTATAGAGCAGTTGCAAGGCGTAAAGCAGCAGCATAATGGCCGCAACGCTCAGACTGAAAGCCTCAACTTTGGGGCTTCCGGCGCCGCCAATGGCTCCGCTCACCAGCGAGGGAATGGCCAGGGCCAGCACGGCCAGCACCGTCAGGACTGCGCTATTACTGACATGGCGGGCGTCAAAACGCTGTTTTCCGTTTTTTATTCCCCCGATGAGCATGGAAAAGCCCAGCACCAGCAGCAAATTCCCCAAAATTGAGCCGGTGATGGACGCTTTGACCAATGCCAGCAGCCCGCGCCGGATGGCAAACAGGGTAATGATAAGTTCTGCGGCATTGCCCAGGGTGGCGTTGATCAGGCCGCCCCAGCGGGGGCCGGTGTGCACGGCCAGGTCTTCGGTGGCATCGCCGATCATTTGCGCCAAAGGGATCACCCCCAGCGCCGAAAACAGGAACACCCACGGCGCGCCCCACCCCAGCCATTGGGCGGGGAAGGCCAGCACGGCGGGGAGGAACAGCCCATAGAGGGGTTGATGGCGCAAAATGCGGAGCAGTCGCTGCATGGCCGCGTTCATGGGGCGAAAGGGGATTCGGGGTCGTGTCGGAACAGTCTCTCGCCGCCCGGAGGCACCAGCAACCGCACCGCGCGCGGGCGTACGCTGATGGTGATCCGCTCGGCTTCCCCGTTGGGCTCGCCGTCGGTGTGCATCATCAAGGCATGTTCGCCATACAAGGCAGCCTCTCGGAAAGCCACCCGCTCAATGCTCTCGGAATCCATATGCCGGCGGGTGAGCACTTCCAGCAGCCGCTGGGCAATATCGGCCAGGTTTTCGGCGCGGAAAAGCCACAAGTCCATCTGCCCGTCATCCATAAAAGCATGGGGGGAAATTTCGGCCACGCCGCCCGCATAACGGCGGATGTTGGTGGCCACGGCCAGCACAAACACGCCTTCAATTTGCCGCCCGTCGGCCTCAACCTGCAATTGCAGCCCCGACCAGGAAGCCGTGTTTTTGATGCCGGAGAGGATGTATTTGGGCAGGGTAAAGGGCTTTTCCCAGCGGGCGCGCGGCTCCACATCGTTGACCACCATGGCATCTAACCCCACACCGGCCCACATGAGGAAGGGGCGCCGGTTGCACACGCCCACATCGGCCCGGTAAGTAGGGGCGCGCGCCAGCAGGCGGGCAGCGGCTTCCACGGCGTCCAGGTGGGCGAGGGAAGGCTTGGGCAGGCCCAGGTCTTGCGCCAGGACGTTGGTCGTGCCCGCGGGCAGCACCCCCAGCGCAGTACGGCTGCCCACCAGGCCGGCGACGGCAAGGTTGATGGAGCCATCACCGCCGGCCACAAAGAAAGCATCTGCACCGCTTTGGGCGGCTTCCGAAGCCAGTTGGGTCAGGCTGTGTGCCGATGAGGCTTCTCTAAGGGCAATTTCCCAACCCGCCTGTTCCAGAATGGCACGTGCCCGACCGATGAAATGGCGAATTGAAACACGCCCGGCAGCAGGGTTATACACCAGATAAGCAGAGGGCATAATCTCCTCAAACCGAGAAAAAATGGCACTGTTCGGCCGGGAAAGCATCGGCGGCAGATCGCCGCGGACGCTTGCATGTTGAAAATGTCAGACGCCACGGAAATCCCACAAGGCTCTCTGCGGCATCGCGCCTCTGCAGTTCCCTTGCCGAGGCTCCAGGGAGCCGAACAGTTACCCTGATTTTACCCGATATTTGCCCGGGTGTAGCCATACCATCGGTTGAAACCGGCGCATTCCTCCAAAAGCCCCCTTTTTCATGGCAAGAGGCGTGCCGTCCGGCGCCGCGTTGCCCCCACCCCCGTCCCCCCACATGCGGGGAGGAGAGCCGGGGAAGGAGTACGACAAAGGCAGAGCGCATCAAGCCGCACGGCAAGCACAACCGCGCAAGCAGTTACAAAAAACAGCCCGTCGCAGGGCAGGACGACGTCCCCCCACAACATTTTCGTGCCCCCCAGGCCGCGCCCTTTCCGGCAGCCCTTGTGCTACAATGAAAGCGCCTCGGCGCGCGGCCTGCTGCCGGCTAAGCCGCAGACCCCGCGTACCCTTCCCGCGGAGGCGATAGCCATGCCTTTTTTTCAAACATTGGAAACCCTGGCCCGTGAACGGGAAACCCTGCTGTGCGTGGGGCTGGACCCGCACCCCGAAGACCTGCCGGAGCCCTCGGCAACGGCGGCGCGCGATTTCTGCCTGCGGCTGATAGAGGCCACCGCGCCTTTTGCCCTCGCCTTCAAACCCAACGCAGCCTTTTTTGAAATTTACGGCGCGGCGGGCTGGCAGGCGCTGGCCGAGGTCATTGCCGCGGCGCACGCCGCCGGCCTGCCGGTGGTGCTGGATGCCAAACGCGGCGACATCGCCTCCACCGCCCGCGCCTATGCCCGCGCGGCTTTCAAAACGCTCAACGCCGACGCCCTCACCGTCAACCCCTACTTAGGGCGAGACGCCGTGCTGCCCTTTCTGGAAGCCCCCGAGAAGGGCGTCTTTTTGCTTGCCAAAACCTCTAACCCCGGCAGCGCCGATTTGCAGGACGTGCCGTTGGCCGAAGGCGGGCTGCTCTACGAACGCGTCGCCGCTCTGGCGCAAACGTGGGGCGCGGCAGGCAATGTGGGGCTTGTGGTGGGTGCAACCCATCCGGAAGCCTTGCGGCGGGTGCGTGCCGCCGCGCCCGGGCTGTGGTTCCTTGCACCCGGCGTCGGGGCGCAGGGCGGCAACCTGGAAGCCGCCCTCGCGGCGGGCCTGCGCCCCGATGGTTTGGGGATGCTCGTGGCCGTTTCGCGCGGTATCAGCCGCGCCGACAGCCCCGCCGAAGCCGCCCGCGCCCTGCGGGAACGCATCGCCCGGGCGGCCTTTGGGGCTTCCCGCGGCGCGGCTGCTCCCCCGAAAATGCCGCCTTCCCCCGCCGATCCCAACGCTGCCCTGCGCCTGAAAGTGGCGCGCGGGCTGGTGGCTTCCGGCTGCGTGCGCTTCGGCAACTTCACCCTCAAATCGGGGCTGCAGTCGCCCATTTACCTTGACCTGCGGCGGCTGGCTTCCTTCCCCAACCTGCTGGCCGATGTGGCCGCCCTCTACGCCGACCTGCTCGCGCCGCTTGCCTTCCGGCGGCTGGCGGCGCTGCCCTACGCCGCGCTGCCCATCGGCACGGCCGTGGCCCTGCGGTTGGGCGTGCCGCTCATCTACCCGCGCAAGGAAGTCAAAGCCTATGGCACCCGCGCCGCGGTGGAAGGCGTGTTTGAGGCTGGCGAAACCGCGGTGATGCTGGACGACCTGGCAACCACCGGCGGCAGCAAGTTTGAGGCCGCAGAAAAACTGGAAGCCGTCGGCCTGCAGGTGCACGATGTGGTCGTGCTGATTGACCGCCAGTCCGGGGCGCGCGAACAACTGGCGGCCCGCGGCCTGCGCCTGCACGCCGTTTTCACCCTGACCGAACTGCTCAATCTGTGGGAAGCCGAGAGCCTGGTTTCCCCCCAACACCTTGCCGCCGTGCGCCGCTTTCTGGCGGACTGAGGGCAAAAATTCTCACAGGAGGTTGAAATGCTCCGTGTCGGTTACATTGGCCTGGGCCTGATGGGCAAGCCTATGGCGCGCAACATCCTCAAAGCCGGTTTCCCGCTGGTGGTGCACAACCGCTCGCGGGCCGCGGTGGACGAACTGGCGGCCGAAGGCGCCGTTGCGGCGCATTCCCCTGCCGAAGTGGCCGCTCAGGTGGATGTGGTCATCACCAACCTGCCCGATTCGCCCGATGTGGAGGCCGTGGCGCTGGGCGAAAACGGCATCCTCGCGGCCGCCCGCCCGGGCCTGATTTTCGTGGATCATTCCACCATCAAGCCGGAAACCGCACGGCACATTGCCGAGGTGCTGGGGGCAAAGGGCGTGCAATGCCTGGATGCGCCGGTGAGCGGCGGCGACATCGGGGCGCGGGAAGGCACGCTGACCATCATGGTCGGCGGCCCGGCCGAGGCGCTGGAGACCGTGCGCCCGGTGCTGGAAGCCGAGGGGCGCGCCATCACCCACATTGGGGAAGCCGGCGCCGGGCAGGTGGCCAAGGTGGCCAATCAGATCATGGTGGCCGCGCAAATGGTCGCCATGGCCGAACTGCTGCTGCTTTCCCAGAAGGCGGGTGTGGACCCCCGGCGGGTGGTGGAAGCCATCCGCGGCGGCGCAGCCCAATGCTGGACTTTGGACAACAAGCCCCAGCGCCTCTTCGCCGGCAACCGTGCGCCGGGGTTCAAGGCCCACATGATGCTCAAAGACCTGGATATCGTGATGGATACCGCCCGCGCCTACGGCATGCCCCTGCCTTCCGCGGCGACGCACGCCCAACTGTTCCGCGCCATGCGGGAACTCGGCTTTGGCGAACTGGATAACTCGGCGGTGGTGGCCGTGTATGAAGCGCTGACGGGCACCACGCTGGCCGCAGAGTAAAGACCGCTTTGCCCCATCTTCGTTAACTTTTGCAGGGCGGCTTGCCAGGCCGCCCTGCTTTTGCTTCCCTATTTGCACCCATTGCCGCTAAGCCGCGGCCAGCGCCTCGGCGGCTTCGGCAGCGCGCGCCGCAAACTGGCTGTTGTAAAGTTGAGCGTAAAAGCCGCCTTTGGCCAGCAGTTCGTCGTGGGTGCCCTGTTCCACAATGTTGCCGTCGCGCATCACCAGGATCATGTCGGCGTCGCGAATCGTGGAAAGCCGGTGGGCAATCACGAAACTCGTGCGGCCTTTCATCAATTTGTCCATGGCAGCCTGGATGAGCAACTCGGTGTGAGTGTCCACCGAACTGGTAGCCTCGTCCAGAATCAGCATCGGCGGGTCGGCCAGAATGGCGCGGGCGATGGTGATGAGCTGTTTTTGCCCCTGCGAGATGTTGGTGACTTCCTCGTTGATGACGAAGTCGTAGCCGCCCGGCAGCGCCTGGATGAAGTGATGGGCGTGGGCGGTCCGCGCGGCGGCTTCCACTTCCTCGTCAGTGGCGTCTAAGCGCCCGTAACGAATGTTTTCCCGGATGGTGCCGTTGAACAGCCAGGTATCCTGCAGCACCATGCCGAACAGGCGGCGCAGGTCGGCGCGGCGGAATTCCCGCACGTCGTGGCCGTCAATCAAAATCGCGCCCTCGTCCACATCGTAGAAGCGCATCAGCAGTTTCACGATGGTGGTCTTGCCCGCACCCGTCGGCCCCACGATGGCAACCTTCTGCCCCGGCCTGATTTCCGCCGTGAAGCCCTTGATGACCGGCTTGCCCGGCAGGTAGCCGAAGTGCACATGGCGGAATTCCACATGCCCCTGGATGGCTTCCAGCGCGATGGCATCGGCGGCGTCGGGTTCCTCTTCGCCTTCTTCCAGGAAATCAAACACCCGCTCGGCGGCGGCCACGGTTTGCTGCAAAATGTTGGAAATGTTCGCCAACTGGGTAATCGGCTGGGTGAACGAGCGCATGTACTGGATGAACGCCTGAATGTCGCCCACGGTGATGAGGTCGCGCACGGCCAGCCAGCCGCCCACGATGACCACCGCCACATAGCCGAGGTTGCCAATCCAGCGCATCAGCGGGCGCATGGTGCCCGAAAAGAACTGCGCCTTCCACGAAGCCTGGTAGAGGGTGTCGTTGTATTCGTCAAACTGGGCAATGCTCTTGCGCTCGCCGTTGAACGCCTTGACGATGAGGTGCGCGCCGAACATCTCTTCCACATGGCCGTTGACATGCCCCAAAAAATCCTGCCGCTGGGCGAAATACTTTTGGGAAGCCTTGATGATGCCCGCCATCGTGCCGAAGGAAAGCGGCACAATGAGCACCGCAATCAGCGTCATCTGCCAGCTGATGGAAAGCATCATCCCCAAAATGCCCAGCACGGTCACGGCGGAAGTAACCACCTGCCCGAGGCTCTGGTTAAGGGTGCGGTTGACGGTATCCACATCGTTGGTCAGGCGGGAAAGCACCTCGCCGTGGGTCGTGCCGTCAAAATAGCGGAAGGGCATCCGGTGGACTTTGTCCATCAGCGCCTGCCGCAGGTCGTAGGAAACATCCATCGCCACATCGGTCATCAGCCAGCCCTGAGCGTAACTCAGAAGCGCCGAAAGCACGTACAGCCCCGCGGCGGTGAGCAAAATGTTGCCGATTTTGACGAAATCCACGCTGCCGCTGCCGGTCAGTTGGGCAATCACGCCGTTGAACAGGGTGGTGGTGGCGTTGCCCAAAATTTTCGGGCCCACGATGGAAAACAGCGTGGAACCGACGGCCAGGAACAACACCACCAAAATCTTGGCCTGGTACGGCTTGAGGTAATCTACCAGTTTGCGGAGCGTGCCCTTGAAATCGGTGGGCTTTTCCACCGGTCCCAACGGCATCATGTGTCCCATGGGGCCTTTGTTACGGCGGGCAGCCGCAGCGCCGCTGCGCGAACGTTCCTGAAAGCGTCCCGGATTGGCGTTCATGCCAGAGCCTCCTGCTTCAACTGGGAAAGCGCAATTTCGCGGTAAACCTCACAGGTCTGCATCAAGGCCTTGTGCGGGCCTTCGCAAATCAGGCGGCCTTCGTCCAGCACGAGGATTTTGTCAGCGTCCTTGATGGTGGCGACGCGCTGCGAAACGATGATGATGGTGCGCCCGGCGAGGTGTTCCCGCAATGCCCGGCGCAAACGGGCATCGGTCTGGTAATCCAGCGCCGAGAAGCATTCATCAAAAATGTAAATCGGGGCGTCTTTGACCAGCGCGCGGGCGATGGTGAGCCGCTGGCGCTGGCCACCCGAAAAGTTGACGCCGCCCTGGGAAACCTCGGCCTGCAGGCCGTCGGGGTGTTCAAAGATGAACTGCGCCTGGGCGATTTCCAGCGCGCGGCGCATGGCTTCCTCATCGGCGTCGGGGTTGGCGAAGCGCAGGTTGCTTTCCACCGTGCCGGCAAACAGGTTGCTGCGCTGGGGCACATAGCCGATTTGAGCGCGCAGGTCTTCCAGCGGCACCTCGCGGATATCCACCCCGCCGAGGGCAATGCTTCCAGCGGTCACATCGTAAAACCGCGGGATGAGGTTGACCAGCGTGGATTTCCCCGAACCGGTGGTGCCCATGATGCCCACCGTTTGCCCCGCCGCGATGCGCACCGTGATGTCGTGCAGCACGTCCTCCTCGGCGGTGGGGTAGCGGAAGGCGACGCGTTCAAAGCGGATGTCGGGGGTAAAACTTTCGGCTTTGGGGAAGCCGCGCGGCTCCGGCGGCGTGAGCACGGTAATCTCGGTATCCAGCACATCGGCGACGCGGTTGGCGGAAACATCGGCGCGCGGCAGCAGGATGAAAAGCATGGAAAGCATCAGGAAGGCGAACACCACCTGCATCGCGTATTGCATGAAGGCCATCATGTCGCCGACCTGCATGGTAGATCGGGCGACTTCGTGCGCGCCGACCCACAAAATCAGAATCATCACGCCGTTGAGGATGAGCATCATCAGCGGCATCATAATCACGAAAACGCGGTTCACGAAGCGGTTGAGTTCCGTCAGGTCGCGGTTGGAGCGTTCAAAGCGCGCCGATTCCACCGTCTGGCGGTTGAACGCCCGCACCACCATCATGCCGGTCAGGTTTTCCCGCAGAATCAAGTTGAGTTTGTCAATCAGTTTTTGGATGAGTTTGAATTTGGGGATGACCACGCTGAACACCAGGCCGACCAGCCCCAGCAAGATCACCACCGCCAACGCCATCGTCCACCACATGGAAGGGCTTTTATCCAACGCGTGGATGACCGCGCCGATGCCGATGAGGGGGGCGTAAAACGAGAGGCGCACCAGCGGCATAATGGCCGTTTGAATTTGGGTGATGTCGTTGGTGGCCCGGGTGATCAGGGAAGCCGTGGAAAAGCGGTCAAACTCCGCGCCCGAAAAACGCATCACTTTCTCAAAAAGCAGGTGGCGTACATCGCGCCCCACACCGGAAGCAATGCGGGCGGCGAAGAAGCCCACGGTGATGGTGGCGATGGCCGAGATAAGCGCAATCAGCAGCATCAGCCCGCCCGTGCGCAGGATGTAGCGGTTCTGGATTTTGGCGGTGTCCATGCCGAGGGCTTCGTACTCGGCTTTTACGGCGCGGGTGGCGGCCTGCACAATGGCCTTTTCGCCGCCGATGGCCTCAAAGCGTTTGCTCATCGCGTCGCTGATTTGCTGCCGCTGGGCGGCGGGCAGCATGGCCAACACGGCAAACAAATCGGTATTGGGCGGCAGGTTGGCAAAGCGGGGCGCCATGTTGGGCATCAGTTTCTTCGCCTCTTCGGGGTTTTGCTGGATTTTCTCCAGGCCGAACACCAGCAGCATGGCCTTGCCGAGGGAAGGCTCCAGCGCGGCGATGGTTTCCGGCGATTGGTCGGTGAGGATGTACACGGCCTCTTTGGCCGCCGCGGGATACTTTGCCGCTTCGGTCTGGGCTTCAGGGGTGCCCGGCTTCACCAGGCGATAATGGGCCAGCACCTCTTTTTGTTCCTGTTCGCTCAGGAACAGCGCAACATGCTCCATCGTGCTCTTGCGCATGGCCTCGGGCACGGCGTGTTCCACCCCGCCCTGCTGAATGCCGACATTCACGATGTCCGACATATAGTCGGGCAGGGTGAGGTCTGCGTCGGCCTGGATGAACAGCAGGGCAATAGCCACAAGGAGAGGCACGACATAAGGTTTGAAATACTTGAAGATACGCAGCATAAGCGTAAAGCCTCCTTGAAGAACTGCAAATCATGCAGAAACAGCAACCTGTTCCCGTGACGCGTCAATGGGCCGTGTGACGTCTTACAAAGGGTGCCTGTTCTGCGAAACGCGAGGGGCGTTGTCCTCCTCGGGGGGCAGTTTGGCAAGCAACAGTTCCAGCGCCGCCAAAATCTGCCGCGTCTCTGCCGGCGAAAGGCGTGCCAGCAAGCGTTCCAGCGTTGCCCCATCCGACGGCGAAGCAACCGACTGCAAAATCGTTTCACCTTCAGGGGTGAGCAAAAGGCGTTTGTTGCGGCGGTCGGCAGGATTTTCTTCCCGCACCACATAGCCCTGCTCTACCAGGCGGCGCAAGAGCTGGCTGGCCGCGGCGGGGGTGATGCCAAGCGCCCGCGCAAGGTCGGAAATGTTGGTTTGGCGGTGGTGGTGAATGTAGCGCAAGGCAAACATTTGAGGCATGGAAAGCCCCGCCGCGCGCACCCGCTGCCAGAAAGGGTGCACAATGGCCTGGACCAGGCGGCGAAGCGCCGCACGCAGGCGCTCGGAATCCTCGGGCATAATTAAGGCTCCTAAACATATAAGCGCACTTAAGTAAATGCGGCGTAATAATACCGCAATTGAGCGAGATGTCAAGGAATTGGACAAGAGGCTCCCCCCAGATGACGCAAATTTCGCAGAAAACTATCCCCCAATTTCACAAATGAGCACCGAAAACACAAAAATACGCTGCGCGCCCTTTGCTTTCTTTACACTTTTGCGTTAACCGCCTGGCGCTTTGACGTCATCGTGGCGAACCTGCCGACCCGTTTTTTGCATTTCTGCGTGCTGTCAGATGGCCAGGAAAGCCAGCGGCAGGTGGCAGGGGCAGACCAGCAGGGCGAAAGCGCCGGCGGCGTAGCCTTTGACGGCGTTCCAGGTTTTTCTCATCTCAGCCTCCCAGGATGAGCGGCAGGTAACGCCCCTGATACCACAGCAGGTACAGCCCGGCCAGCACCAGCAGCGCCGCGCCCAGCCGGTGGACGTGGGGCAGCAGGCGGCGCGCCCGCTGCGCCAGCCCCTGCTGGAAGAGCGCCAGGCTGACGGCCAGGCCCGTCAGCACCAGCGCCATGCCCGCGCCGTAGGCCGCGAAGGTCAGCGCCACGTTGAGCCAGGTGTTCTGAGGGATGCTCACCCCGACCACGGCCAGGAACACCGGCAGCGTGCA
Organism: Anaerolineales bacterium; assembly: GCA_027019065.1. Taxonomy (GTDB): domain Bacteria; phylum Chloroflexota; class Anaerolineae; order Anaerolineales; family DRMV01; genus DRMV01. The sequence goes on along the minus strand of JALUXH010000239.1, from coordinate 15,860 downwards.
GGAGAGCGAGACCAGCCCGTAGGCCAGGCCGAACAGGTACATCGCTTTGGGCGAGCGCGCCTTCTCCGGGGTGAAGGCCGGCAGCGTGAAGGGCATCCTGCCGCCGAACAGCAGCCACAATCCCAGCAGCGTGAGCAGCGCGCCGATGAGAATGCTGCCCAGCGGCAGGTAGCGCACCAGGAAGCGCACGCCGAAGGTGATCACCGCGCCCATTCCGGTGAACACGGTCAGGAACCCGGCGGTGACCAATGCGCCTGCGGCGATTCCCTCCCCCAGGCGCGCGGCGGCGGGACGCGCTGCGAAGGCTTCTTCTCCCGTTCCCAGGTAATAGGCGATGAACGAGGGCAGCATGGCCCAGCCGCAGGGGTTGATCGTCGCCAGCATCCCGGCGGTGAAGGCAAAGGCAAGGTGAAGTGAAGGCATGAGGGGTTCTCCTTTTCGTGTTTCGCGCCGGTTAGTGCACCACCAACACAGAGCATTGGAATTAGGCTCTCCGGCAGTGCTCAGCCACTTGGCTTGATCTCTCCCTACCCCCGCTCCGGCGAGGCTTCGCTTCCGCTCAGCCCTCCGGAGCCGCCCCCTTCCCTCCCTTACTAAGGGAGGGAAGGGGGCAGATGAGCCGAGCGCCAGCGAGGCTCAGCGGGGGATGGGTGAGATCTCACCCCAGGCAGGGTGGATGGCGTCTTCCGGAATGACCAAAATCTTGTTTGAGAATGCGTTAAGGAACGGCTCGGGCCAAAGTCCTTTTCAGGGTGCGGTAAGGGGTAGGGAATTCGTCCCGATAGACCACCACGCCGTTGGCGTCCAGGATCAGCGTGGTATCCAGCGAACGCACCTGATACGCCCGCGCCACGGTTTGGGCCGTGTCAAAGGCCCAGACGAAGTCGCCGGCGCCCGCCGAGCGTTTGAACCGCGCCAGCGACTCCGGCGTGCTGGAGGGGTCGACATCAATGGCGATGATTTGCACCCGGTCGCCGTACTCGTCCCGGATCTGCGCCAGCGCCCGGGCTTCGCTGAGGCAGGTGCTGCACCAGTAGGCCATGAAGAAGATCACGGTAGGCCGGCCGCGTTGTGCGCTCAGGGTGAACGTGCCGCCGTCCAGCGTGGGGACGGAGAAATCGGGGGCGGTATCGCCCACCTGCGCGCCCGCCACGCCGGAGGGCGTCACCGCGGCGGAAGAGGTGGGCCGCCCCACCGCCCAGGCGACGACCGCGACGAGCAGGAGCGCGCCGCCCACGAACAGCCAGCGGGCGAGGGAGGTTTTCTTCTTCCGGGAGCGGGAGCGGTGTTTCCGGCTCATCGGCCACCTCCTTGTTGTCCGGCCGCCAGGGCAAACAGGCGTTGAATGTGCTCCAACCGGGGCGGCGAGCCAACCTGATACACCAGGCGGCCTTCGGGGTCGATCACCAGGAAAGCGCCCAGGCCCGAAATGTGGTAATGCGCCATGAACTCGGAAGCCCGGTTTACGACGCCCCAATGGGCCTTCAGCCCTTTGAAAAGGCTGAGGTAGGCGCTCCAGTATTGGGGGTCGTCCGGCTCGTAGATATCCAGCACCAGCACATGGAGCGCCCCGTTTGCCGGGGGCTGGGCTTTCGTCACCATGCTGAGGCTGTACATGCACTCGCCGCAGCCCATGCTGGTGGGAAGAATCAGCCAGTATGCGCCGCGGTGCTCGGAGAGGACGAACTCTCCGCCGCCCATCAACCGGGCGGAGAAATCCGGGGCCGGGCCGCCGTTCGCCCGGTTGCCGGGCAACTCAGCGAAGGTGGTGATGCCCTCTAAAGGCACGTCATCCGGCTGTGATGGTTGGGGGGAAACGGGGGGCACCGGCGTGGCTGTCGGCGTGGAAGTCAGAAACGGCGAGGCGGTCGCCGAAGGAAGGGCGACCGCGGCCGAGGGGGGCATCTCTGCCGGGCGCGTCGCGGCCGGGAAGCGCGTTGTCTCACCCGCCGGCATTGCTGCTCGCGGTGCGAATGAACAGCCCGCAACGAAAAGCGTTCCCCCCGCGAGCAGCATCAAAAAAGCGTGAAGTCTCATTGTGCTGTTACCTTTCTGCGCGGGGATGCTCCGCTTTCAGGGGCGCTGTCCGCCTTTGAAGCGCCCCGCCAAAGGCGTTGAGCAACACCGTGCTCACGCTGGAGATCATGGCGAACATCGCCCAGACGGGCGATCTCCGGAAGATTGAAATCATCCCGCACAGCAGCTCAGCATTTCCACGTCTTTCTCGAAGCCCAGGGCGGCCAGTTTGAGGGCTTCCACGTTGGTCAGGTAGGGGAAGAGCGTCTCGCGCAGGTCGGCGACGGTCAGGCCGAGTTTGAGCGCCAGCGCGGCGACCTGGATCATCTCGCCCGCTTCGGGGGCCAGGATGTGCGCGCCCAGGAGTTTATCTGTAGCGGCATCGGCCACCAGTTTGAGCAGGCCGCGCGTGTCGCGTGCTGCCAGAGCGCGGGGGACGTGCTTCATCGGCAGCACGCTGACTTTGACTTCATAGCCCTGCTCGCGCGCCTGGGCCTCGGTCAGCCCGGCGGAGGCCACCGCCGGGTCGGTGAAGGTGACGCGCGGGATGTAGTCGGTGCGGTAGCGCTTCCCCGCGCCGGTGAGGGCGTTTTCGGCAGCCAGCCCGCCGGCGTAGGCGGCCACATAGACGAACATGTCGCGCCCGGTCACATCGCCGGCGGCGTAGATGCGCGGGTTGGCCGTGCGCAGCGTCTCGTCCACCAGGATTTCGCCGCGCGGGCCGAGTTCCACACCGGCTTCTTCCAGCCCCAGGCCGCGCGTGTTCGGGCGGCGTCCGGTGGCGACCAGCAACTGCTCGCCGCGCACCTGACGGCCGTCTGCGGCGGTCAGCGTGATGTGTCCGGCGCCCTGCGTCACCGATTGGGTCTTGAAATCCGTCTCAAAGCGCAGCCCCTCCGCCTCCAGCGCCTCTTGCAGCGCGGCGCTGACCGCCTCATCCTCGAAGGGGGCGATGCGCGGCAGCAGTTCCACCACGGTGACGGCGACCCCGGCGCGGGCGAAGATCTGGGCCTGCTCCAGGCCGACGGCGTTGGCGCCCAGCACGATCAGCGAGCGCGGCAGCACGCGCAGCGCCATCGCCGTAGTGCTGGTGAGGTAGGGCACCTTGTCCAGGCCGGGGATGGGCGGCACCCAGGGCGAAGCACCGGTCGCCAGGATGACGCGGTCGGGGGTGTAGGTTTCCCCGTTCACGTCTACGGCCACCAGACCTCCGAGGTCTTTTGAGACCTCGGAGGTCTGGGGCAGCAACCGGGCGCGGCCTTCCAGGTAAGTGATGTTGGGGTATGCGGCCAGCACATCGCGGTACTTGGCCTGGCGCAGTTCGGCCACCAGTTCGTCTTTGTGCGCCACCACCTGCGCCCAGTTCAGCGCCCCTTTCATCGTTTGCACGCCGCGGAAGGGGTGCTCCCCGGCGCGGTGATAGTGCTCCATCGCCCGGATGAGCGCCTTGCTGGGCACGCAGCCCACATTGACGCAGGTGCCGCCGATTTCCCCGGCGTTGACCAGCAGGACCCGGTAGCCCAGTTCCGCGCCCCGAATGGCGGCAGCAAACCCCGCCGACCCGCCGCCGATGACCATCAGGGGGAACTCCGAATCATCGTGGCCTTCCCGGTGGTGGGGGACGGCCAGCCGCGGCTGCGCGGGCGGGGGCTTCACGGCAGCCTGGTACCCGGCCCCGGCCACGGCGGCTTCCAGCGCCGCCGGGGCCACATCGGCCTCCAGCGTGACCAGCGCCTTCCCCGATTGCCAGCCCGGCACCACCACCTCTACCACGCCGGGCACCTTGCGCAACGCGGCTTCCACATGGTGCGCGCAGGAAGCGCAACTCATGCCGCGAACGTCCATCTCAATTTGGTTTTTCATGGTTTACCTTCCTTTGGGAGTGTTCATATTGTGATCAGTATACGCCTTCCAGTTGCTGGAAGGTCAAGGGTTTTGCCGAAACGGTCAGCGCCGGCTTTGCCAGGCAGGCTGCCCGCCCCCAAGCCGCATGCGGGAAAGGGAGCCGGGGGGCACAGCGCCGGATGGCACCAAAGGGAAACGCTGTGGGAACTCATGCCCGGTGTGGCCATTGCCGCGATTTGGGTAGGCAGTGACCTTTAGCCGGCCCAGGCCAGTATGGCGGCAAAACTCATTTATAATAGGAGCCGTCCGAAAGACCTTGTCGGGTGCTTCGCCGCTCAGAAAGCCTTGCACCTCCCTTCAGCCGCTCGCCGCGGGCACCCGATGCACCCAGGAGCCGCATTTTGGAACTCGTTTTCAGATGGAGCCGCGGGTGGAAACAGGGGCTGATTGCAGGCGTGCTGGTGGTGGTCAGCGCGCTGGCCGCAGCATGCAGCCCGGCCGGTGCGCGCCCCGCCTCTCCCATCATCCACCTGCACGATTTGCAGCCGCTGCCCACACCTGCCGACCGGAACATCAAGCCCCTGCGCGTGGCTGTGGCTTCCATCGTTTCCCCGCAGGGCACGCTGGATTCCTACTCGCCTTTGCTGAAATACCTGAGCGCCCAGTTAGGGCGGCCGGTGGAACTCGTCCAGCGCCGCACTTATCAGGAAGTGAACAACCTCATCGCCAGCGGCGAAATTGACATGGCCTTTGTGTGCACCCGCGCGTACGTGGTGGGCCATCGCGAATTTGGGATGGAACTCCTGGCCGCCCCACAGGTGGACGGGCAGCAGGTGTATTACGCCTACCTTATCGTCCCTGCCGACAGCCCTTACCAGACTTTGGAAGACTTGCGCGGCAAAGTGTTCGCTTTCACCGACCCGCTTTCTAACACCGGCTATACTTATCCCGTGGCGCTGCTGAAGAGCAAAGGCGAAACACCGGAACATTTCTTCGCCCGCTACTTTTTCACCTACAGCCACGATAACGCCATCCGTGCCGTGGCCGAAGGCCTGGCCGATGGCGCTTCGGTAGACAGTATTGTGTACACTTATGCCATCCGCAGAGACCCCTCATTGGCAGCCCGCACGCGCATTATTGCCAAATCCCGGCCTTTTGGCATGCCGCCGGTGGTGGTTTCCCCCAAGATCAGACCACAAACAAAGGCCCTGCTGCAAAGCATTCTGCTGGGGATGTATGAAGACCCGGCCGGGCAGGAAGCCCTGACGCATCTGGGTTTTGACCGCTTCGTACCGGTAAAAGATGCCGATTACGACAGTGTGCGGGCACTGGAACACGAAACAGCACGCCCCTGAGACGCCATGACAGCAGAAGACCACCCAGGCGACCGATTTTCCGGCATTTCCGCGCTGCTGCACGCCCTGCGCTGGCGGGCTACGGCCGTTAGCGTGCGGGTGAAAATCATGGGCATTGTGCTCATGCTGGTGTTTGTTCCCGGCATTATGGTGACGGTGCAGGTGCGCGAGGCCATGACACGCGTGCTGCGGGAAGAATTGCAGCAGGAAAGCGTTTCCATTGCCCGCGATGTGGCCGCCCGCAGCACCGATTTGATCCTGATCAACGACCTTTATGGGGTGGCAGACCTGCTGCAAAAGACGCGCCTCAACAACCCCGATGTGCGTTATGCTTTCATCGTCAACCCCCAGGGGCAGGTGCTCGCGCACACCTTTGGGCAGGGCTTCCCGCCGGCACTGCTGCAGGCCAACACGGTCGGCGCCGACCGGCATCACCACACCGTCATGCTTCAAACCGATGAAGGGGTCGTGTGGGATACCGCCGTGCCCATCTTCGGCGGGCGGGCCGGCTATGCCCGCGTGGGGGTGTCGGAAACCCGAATGCGCGCCGTGCTGCAAAAGACCACCGAACGGCTCATTTTCTTCACGCTGGTGCTGGCGCTGGTGGGCGTGCTGGCTGCCACTTTCCTGACATGGGTGCTGACCCGCCCCCTGCTTGACCTGACGGCCGTCACAGAAGCCCTGCGCGCCGGCGATTTTACCCAGCGGGTCAAGCCCTGGGCCGACGACGAAATCGGGGAATTGGCCGAAGCCTTCAACGCCATGGCCGAAGCCCTTTCCCAGGCCGAAGAAGAACGCCAACAGCGGGAAGCCATGCGTACAATGTATTTGCAGCGCATTATTGAAGCGCAGGAAGCCGAGCGCCGCCGCATTGCCCGCGAACTGCACGACGAAACCGGGCAGGCGCTGGCCTCGTTAGCGGTGGGGCTGCGGAACATTGAAGCCGCCGCCTCGCGCGACGAAATGCTGGTGCGCATTGCAGAGATGCGGGCACTGATTGCCTCCACCCTGGAAGCCGTGCATAACCTGGCCGTAGAACTCCGCCCTGCCGTGCTGGATGACCTCGGGCTGGAAGCCGCCCTGCATAAATACGCCGCTGAATACCAGGCCCGGCATGGCATTCAGGTAGATTTCCAAAGCCTGGGGCTGGAAGGCGGCCGCCTCGACCCTATGGTGGAAACCGCGGTCTATCGCATTGTGCAAGAAGCACTCACCAATGCCGCCAAACACGCCCAGCCTTCGCAAATCAGCATCCTGGTCGAGAAAAAACCTACCCAGCTTGCCCTGATTGTTGAAGATGACGGCCGCGGCTTTGACGTGGCCCGCCTGGCCTCGTTTACGCCCAGCCGCGGCAAACTCGGCCTTTACGGCATGTACGAACGCGCCCACCAGTTAGGCGGCTCGCTGGTTGTGGAATCGGAACCCGGCCAGGGCACGGCTGTGTACGTGCGGATTCCTTTAAACGGAGGCACGAATGCGAAAAACGAGGATCATGCTGGCCGATGACCATGCGGTGCTGCGCGCCGGGCTGAAATTGCTGATTAACGCCCAGCCCGATATGGTGTGCGTGGGGGAAGCCGGCCGCAGCGCCGACATTGCCCCCCTGGCAGAAAAACTCCACCCCGATATTGTGCTCCTGGATATCACCATGCCGCAACAAAGCGGGCTGGAAGTGGTGGCTCAGGTGCTGGCGCGCGCCCCCGAAACCCGTGTGCTTGTGCTCACCATGCACGCAGAAGAGGCCTACCTTGAAAAAGCGCTCGCTGCGGGCGCTGCAGGCTATGTGCTGAAACAGGCCGCCGACCAGGAATTGCTGAACGCCATTCGGGCCACCATGCGAGGAGAAGTGTACATCCACCCGGCCATGACGAAAAAATTGCTGGGGCGCATGTTGACGGACAGCACCTCGCCTGAAGAAGGCGAACGCACCCTCTCTGAACGGGAAACCGAGGTGATCAAAGAGGTGGCCCGCGGCTATACCAACCAGGAAATTGCCGACAAACTGGCGCTGAGCGTCAAAACCGTGGAAACCTACCGCGCCCGCGCCATGCGGAAACTGGGGCTGAGCAGCCGGGCTGCTCTGGTGCGATACGCTCTCAAGAAAGGCTGGCTCGAAGCATAAAAGCCCAGGCCGCCACCACGCCCGGGGGCTCACGCCCAGCGCGTCACCGCCGACGCAAAACCGAAAACCAGCGGCGAAAACGCCATCACCAGCAACCCCGCCAGGAACAAATCCCGGGCGCTGCTGCGCGCGAAAGCCTCAAAGGCCGCCCGGTTACCGGCAAACAAATATGAGGGAACCACGCCGCCCGATGCTGCCTTGCGCCCCAGCACGGTGACCTGGTCTCCGTTGCGCAGGCCGTGGTAGCGCGTGCGGTGCAGGGCGTCCTGAAAGCCGGTATTCCCCTGATAGACCCCCACATGCACCGCGCCGAGCAGCCGTACCTCGGCGCTGCTCTGCACCAAAACCGGCTGCCCCTGCACCACCAGTTGCAGGTCGGGGAAAACCCTTTCGGCATCCACCCACCGGCCGTCCGATGGCCTGTTGGCGTCTTTGGCCTCCCAGCGCTCCAGCGTATAGGCCACGAAATGGTGCGCCAGTGAGGGGTTGCCTTCCAGCACACCGGTAAGCAGCACGTCTTCCACGGGCGCAAGGGTTTCCACTGCGGCTGCATCCATCGGGGGAATGCGGCTCATGCGCCAGGCCAGCAACGCCTGCCTGGGGGCAAGCACAAAAGCAGTCAGCGCGCCGCAGCCCAAGACGAGAAAAGCAAACAGCGCCGCCGCGGAGAGTTTCCAGTGAGCGGGCTGAAACGGATTCAACCGCGTAAACCGCACATCATCCTCCTTGATGCAGGCCGCCGGATGGGGGAAAGCCAGGCGTCCGGCGCCGGTTTTTGCCGGGGCAGCAAACCACCCGGCCGGCGCTGAATACAGTGTACACGAATCGCACCGGCTTTTTCAAGGTGCACTTTTGAACATGCAGGGGGCAACCGCGCCGCCCCGCAGGTGCGAGAGCGGCAGTGAGGGGGTTTCCCTGACAAAAACATCTTTTATTCCCTGACGCACTGTCCAGACATTCCTGCTTCACACGGCCTGTTTTGTCACGTATGCTTTAACCGTCCGAAAAGCCCCTCACGCGATGTAGGCAGGTCATGACAGTTTTTCTGTGTTTTCGGTGGCGCTTCTGGCCTTCTGCCGTTTCGCTCTGCCAATGCTGAACCATGACCACTTATCAAAGGGATAAGCCCATGAGACAAACTATCTCGCAACGTTTTATAGCCGTCATTGTCATGGTCGCCCTGGCCCTGCTGGCCGTGGCTGTGGGGGGGTGCCGCGGAGGGGCTGCGTCGGTCGCGGCGACGCCTACGCCCATGCCGGCTTCGGGGCAATATTGGGCTTTGGTGCAGCGGGCACAGGCCGAATTTGCCGCTGCGGATTTCGCAGGGGCGCTGGCCACGGCTCGGCAGGCCATTGCCCTGGACCCATCCCAAAACACGGGCTGGGCGCTTTACCGCCAGGCCAGCGTGGCTCAGGCAGCCGATGCGTATCTGAGCACCCTCCCGCAAAGCCGCTATCGTCTGCCGGTGGATGTTTTTGTCCGCGATCGGGTCAACCACACCAAAGAATGGGTGCTGATTGACGTGCGCGAGCCGGACGAATTTGCCGCCGGCCACATTGAAGGTGCCATCAACATTCCCCTGCGCCAGTTGCTGCATCACCTCAACGAACTGCCCAGCAGCAAGACAGCGCCGATTCTGGTCTACTGTCATTCTCAAAAGAGGGCAACCCACGCGCTGGTGATTTTGCACGAACTCGGCTATCTCAAAGCCTACAACCTGGAAGGAGGGTACGAAGCCTATGTGAACTGGATGAAAACCCACGCACTGCCTACACCTGGTCCTACGCCCACGCCGGCGCCGGATGAGCCGGATTATGGGTGCTGACCACGGAGTCCCCACAGAATTCCATTGAGGAGGTCTGCCATGCCTGAAATTCCCGTGATACAGGAAAGAGAGGATGTCATCGCCCGCATGATGGACGATCTGCAGCGGGCGCTGAAAAAGCCGCCGTCGGAGAGGCGCTGGGGGATGGTGATTGATCTGACGAAGTGCACGGGCTGCGATTCCTGCACGGTGGCGTGCAAATCAGAGCACAAAACGCCGCCCGGCGTGAATTACAACGTGGTCATTAAGGAAGAAATCGGCACGTACCCCAACGTGCGGGATGTTTTCCTGCCGCGGCCCTGTATGCAGTGCGAAAACCCGCCGTGTGTTGATGTCTGCCCGGTGAGCGCCACTTACAAAAACGAAGAAGGCATTGTCGTCATTGATTACGATGTCTGCATCGGCTGCCGCTATTGCATCACGGCCTGCCCTTACGGCGCCCGGTCGTTTGATTTTGGCGAATGGTACACCATAGACACGCCCGAAGTGGCGCCTTACGAAACGGCGCCTACCTTTGAATACAGCGAAGAGCGGGTGCGGGAAGACGGCAAATCCCCCATCGGGAATGTGCGCAAGTGCAATTTCTGCATTGAACGCCTGCATGAAGGGCTGCTGCCTGCCTGTATTACCACTTGCGTGGGGCGCGCCCGCTATTTTGGCGATCTCAACGACCCCGATAGCCTGGTCTCTGAATTGCTCAGGCAGAAACATGCCTTCCGCCTCAAGGAAGAACTGGGCACAGAGCCGAAGGTTTACTACCTCACGTAAGGAGGAAATGATGAACAGCAAGAAAGGTTGGAGCATCGTCTATTGGGCTGTTGTGGTGGCCCTGCTGGCCGTAGGCGTGGTCGGGTGGTATTGGCGGCTGACCGTGGGGCATCAGATGGCCAATTACGGCAGCATTATTCCCTGGGGGTTGTGGGTCGCCATGTATATCTACTTTATCGGCCTTTCCGCGGGGGCGTTCCTGATTTCCTCGCTGGTGTATGTGTTCGGCGTGGAAAGGTTCCGCCCGATGGCCCGGCTGTCGCTGTTTACCGCGCTGGTGGCCCTGCTCATGGCGCTGCTGCAGATCTGGGTAGATCTGGGGCACATGGAAAGGTTCTACGAGGTTTACACTCGCCCGCATTTCTATTCCATGATGGCTTGGATGGTGTGGCTCTACACCACCTACTTTGTGCTGCTCTTGGTGGAAATGTGGTTTGTGACCCGCCGCGACCTGGTGCGCTGGAGCAGGAAGCCCGGCCTCAGCGGCACGCTGAGCCGCATTCTCGCGTTGGGCAGCAAGGATGAAAGCGATGCTTCGGCCCGGCGCGATGAACAAAAAGTCAGGGTGCTGGGCGCTTTAGGCGTTGCCCTGGCCATTGCTTTCCACGGCGGCGTGGGCGCGTTATTCGCGGTAGATAAATCGCGCCCGATGTGGCACACCGGGCTTTACCCCTTGATGTTCCTGCTGGCGGCGCTGGTTTCCGGCGGCGGCCTGCTCCTGGCCATTTATGCCTTCCTGGCCCCCGACCGCGGCACCGAGGCTCACAAGTCGCTGGTGGAATCGCTTTCCAAACTGGTGTTGGGGCTGGTGCTGCTTTACATCCTCTTCACCTGGGCAGATTTCTCCATCGTCTGGTACGGGAAGATCCCCGCAGATGTCGAGCCCATCAAGATCATCCTGTTCGGCAAATACTGGTATGTCTTCTGGCTCGGCGAAGTGCTGCTGGGGATGCTGGTTCCGGTGGTGCTGCTCAGCCTCAAGGCCACGCGCCAATCGCCTTTGTGGGCCGGGCTGGCCGGGGCTTCCATTGTCGTGGCCTTCATCGCCGTGCGCCTGAACATTGTCATTCCCCCGCTGGCCGTGCCCGAACTGCAAGGTCTGGCAGATGCCGCCCCGGCGTTCCGGATGTCCACGAATTACCTCCCCAGCATGATGGAATGGTTCGTCACCCTGGGCATCGTGGGCTTCGGCGCGGCGCTTTACGCCCTGGGGTACGGTTTGCTCCCTGTGCGACCTAACATGTCCGAGAAAGAGGTGTGAAATGGACAAGACTCAAGAAAAGGCCCCTTTGCAAACCAAAGTCACGCGGCGCGATTTTGTCAAAACTTCGGCCATCGTAGGGGGGACGCTGGCGGTGACGTCGCAGGTCAACTGGGCATTCCGCAAGGTCGCCCGCATTGCCTCTTCTGAAAAGAAGACGGAATACCCCCTCAACAAACCGGAAAACATCATCTACAGCGTTTGCCTGCAATGCCACACTTCGTGCACCATCAAAGGGAAAGTGCTGGACGGCGTGATGGTCAAAATTGACGGCAACCCTTACAGCCCGATGAATATGTTGCCGCATTTGAGTTACGACACGCCGTTGGAGGAAGCCGCGAAGTACGACGGCAAACTCTGCCCCAAAGGCCAGGCCGGCGTCAATACCGAGTACGACCCTTACCGCATCACCAAAGTGCTTAAACGCGCCGGCAAGCGCGGGGAAAACAAATGGCAGGTGATCCCCTTTGATCAGGCCATCAACGAAATTGTCAACGGCGGCACTTTTGCCGACGGCACCAAAACCCCGGGCCTGAAGGAAATCTGGGCGGTGCGCGACCCCGACCTCATGGCCGCCCTCAAAACCGACGCCATGGCCGTCGCCAGCGGCGAAATGAGCCTGGACGACTTCAAGAAAAAACACGCCGCCCACCTTGATCTGCTCATTGACCCCGACCACCCCGACCTGGGCCCGAAAAACAACCAGTTCGTCTTCCAGGCGGGGCGCATTGAGCACGGCCGCAAGGAATTTGCCAAGCGCTGGCTCAAAGACGCTTTTGGCTCTGTCAACTGGTACGAGCACACCACCATCTGCGAACAATCGCACCACATCGCCACCATTCAGGTCACGAACCAATACAAAGGCAACGGCAAGTGGGGCGGCGGCAAAGAACACCTCAAGCCCGATTTTGCCAATGCCGAAATGGTCATTTTCTTCGGCACCGGCGCTTTTGAGGCCAACTTCGGCCCCACACCCATGAGCGAGCTGGTCACCTGGTCACTCAGCGACCGCAACATGAAAATGGCCGTGGTGGACCCCCGGCTCAGCAAAACGGCAGGGAAGGCCACCTGGTGGCTTCCGGTCAAACCCGGCACCGACGCCGCACTGGCGCTGGCGATGGGGCGCTGGATTCTGGAACACGAACGCTACGACGCCCAATACCTGGCCAACGCCAATAAAGCCGCCGCCCTGGCCGACGACGAAACCAGCTGGAGCAACGCCACCTGGCTGGTGAAAGTAGAAAACGGCAAACCCACCCGCTTGCTGCGCCCTGCCGAGGCCGGACTGGATGACATAGACGGCTTTGTCGTCAGCAAAAACGGCCAGCTCATCGCAGTAGACCCCAACGATGCAAAAACCCCGGTGGAAGGCGACCTCTTCGTCACCGGCAGCGTCAACGGCATTCAATACAAAAGCGCCCTCCAGCTGTACAAAGAAGCCACCATGGAACACAGCATGGAGGAATGGTCGGAAATCTGCGGCATCCCCGTCAAGACCATCGCAGAAGTGATGCTGGAATACACCAGCCACGGCAAAAAAGTCGGCGTGGATATGTACCGCGGCGCGGTGCAGCACACCAACGGCTACTACAACGGCCAGGCCATTTTGATGCTCAACGTGCTGGTCGGGAACGCCGGTTGGACGGGCGGATACGGCGGCGGCGGCGGCCACTGGCACGAAGACGGCTCCAAAGCCGGCCCCTTCAACCTCAAGAAAATGCACCCCGGCAAAATCGGCTCTTTCGGCGTGCCGCTGACGCGCGAAAAATGGCACTATGAAAAGAGCACCCTCTTCAAGCGCGACGGCTACCCTGCCAAACGCCCGTGGTTCCCCTACACCGGCAATGTCTATCAGGAAATCATCCCCAGCGCGGCAGCCGGCTACCCTTACCCCATCAAGGCGCTCTTCCTGCACAAAGGCACACCGGCCTTCTCGCCGCCCGGCCCCAACCCCTCGCTGGCCGCCATTGCCGACCCCAACGTCATCCCGCTGGTCATCGCCGACGACATCGTCATCGGGGAAACCAGCATGTACGCCGATTACCTCTTCCCCGACACGGCCATCTGGGAACGCTGGGGCACCCCCCACACCACCCCTGCCATCCAGGCCAAAACGAGCAAAATGCGCCAGCCCGTCATCGAACCGCTCCCCGACAAGGTCACCATCTTCGGCGAACAGCAGCCCATCAGCATGGAAGCCGTCATGCTTGCCATTGCCGAAAAAATGGGCCTGCCGGGCTACGGAAAAGACGGCTTTGGCAAAGGCCTGGACTTCAACACCCGGCAAGACTACTTCCTCAAGATGGCGGCCAACCTGGCCTTCGGCGACAAGAAAGACGGCTCCGAAGCCGTGCCCGAAGCCGATGACAAGGAACTGGCCATCTTCCGGGCCGCGCGGGCGCATTTCTCCGCAGCCCTTTTTGACGAAAAGCGCTGGAAGAAAGCCCTGGGCAACGATGAAACCCTGTGGCGGCGGGTGGTCTACCTGCTGAACCGCGGCGGCCGCTTTGAAGATTTCAGCAAAGCCTACAACGGCAAAAAACTGGGGCACCCCTATTCGGGCCTCTTCAACATCTTCGTGGACAACGTCGCCGCGGGCAAACACAGCGGCACGGGCGAACACTTCTCCGGCCTTCCCCGCTTTGAGCCCATCAAAGACGCTTCCGGAAAGGTGGTGGAACAGTCGCCCGAGAAATACCCCTTCCAGCTGTTTACCTACAAAGAGATCTACGGCGGCCAGTCGCGGACCATCAGCGACTACTGGGACCAGTTGAACGTGGCCAAAGAGAATTACATTCTCATGAACAAGGCCGACGCCGACCGCCTGGGCATCAAAGACGGCGACCTGGCGAAACTGGTCTCGCCCACCAACCCGAAGGGCGAATGGGTGCTGCCCAACAACGAAAACATCCCGGTGGCCGGCAAGGTCAAGGTCATTCAGGGCATTCGCCCGGGCACGGTGGCCGTCAGCTGGCACTGGGGGCACTGGGGCTACGGCGCCAAAGATTTTGTGGTAGACCACCGCAAGGTCAAAGGCGACGCCCGCCGGGCGGCCGGCCTCTGCCCGAACGCCGTAATGTTAGACGACCCCTTCCTGAAGAACGCCACGCTGAGCGACCCCATCGGCGGTTCGGCATCCTTCCTGGATACGCGGGTCAATGTCGTCAAACTGTAACGCTTCTGGGGGCGGCCGATGTGGTGCCGCCCCCTTCCCCAACACGCCCTTTTGGCAGAGCGCAGGGAGAGGGAAAACGCCACGGCTTCTCGCTCCTTGCGCTTTCTGTTGAGGGCTACCCGAAGGAGTTGCGCTCATGGTCACCGAAGAAGCCGTCCGGCAGGCACTCGGCAAGGTGCAGGACCCTGAACTCGGCCGCAGCGTCGTTGAACTGAACATGATCCGGGATATCCAAATAGACGGCAGCCGGGTCAGCCTGACCCTGGCCTTGACCACCCTGGCCTGCCCGTTGATGGATTCGCTGACCGGGCAGGTGCGCGCCGCGGTGGCGGCATTGCCCGGCGTTGAAAAAGCCGAAGTCAAAGTTGCAGAAATGACAGAAGCCGAGGTCAAAGCCGCTTATGCCCAAATGCTGCAAGGCGCCCCCCACGCCCCCGGCGGCAACGGCAAAGAGCCGGTCTCATTCAATTTGGGCGGCACTTCCACCGCACCCGAATCCATGGCGCGGCGACTCAGCCCTGTCAGCCACATGATCGGCGTCACAAGCGGCAAAGGCGGGGTAGGCAAATCGGTCGTCGCAGCACTGCTGGCTTCCTCACTGCGCAGAATGGGGCATCGGGTGGGCGTCTTCGATGTAGACGTCACCGGCGCCAGCATTCCCAAACTCTTTGGGCTGACGGGCAACCTCAAGAAAATCCCCGAAGGCATTTTGCCCCACCAGACCCCAAACGGCATCCGCGTGGTTTCCACCAACCTGATGCTCCACAACCCCGACGACCCGGTGGCCTATCGCGGGTCAATGATCAACAGCCTCATCAAATCGCTGTGGCGCGATGTGGTTTGGGGCCCGCTGGATTATCTCATCCTTGACCTGCCGCCGGGCACTTCCGATGCCCAGCTGACGGTGATGTCTGAACTGCCGCTGGAAGGGCTGGTCATGGTCACCACCCCGCAAGACCTGGCGGCGCTCATCGTGCGGAAAGCCGTCCGCCTGAGCCGCGACATGAATGTCCGCCTGCTGGGCATTGTGGAAAACATGAGTTACTTTGTGTGCCCCGAGACCGGCACGCGGCACGAAGTTTTCGGGCCGAGCCACGTGGAAGAAGTGACGGCATTGGCCGAAGTGCCTTTGCTGGCGCGCCTGCCGATTTTGCCCGCGCTGGCCGAGGCCAGCGATGCCGGAAAGATTGAGCAGTTCCAATGGCCCGAAATGGACGCCGTAGCCGAAAAAGTGCGCGCCAGCCTGCCGGAAGGCAAAGCGACCCGCGACGGCATCGTCGCCATGTGAAGAGGCTTCCCTCGGGGCGCCGTTCGGCTCCAATCGCGGATGAACGTAACTGCCTACGCTGGGGTGCCCTCCATGCGTCTTGATGCGCTGTGCCTTTGCCATACCCCTCCCCTGGCTCCCCTCCCCGCATGCGGGGAGAGGACGGGGGTGGGGTCAACGCAGCGGCAGCGGCGCCAAAGGAAAACGCGGTGTGAAAACACGCCCT
>JALUXH010000238.1 GCA_027019065.1 Anaerolineales bacterium | reverse complement strand
CCGCATGCGGGGAGGGGAGCCAGGGGAGGGGTATGGCAAAAGCACAGCGCATCAAGACGCATGGAGGGCACCCCAGCGTAGGCAGTTACCATTTCTACAGATTTTGCGTGTACCCGCCGCGGCTACAGTGCCCCCGCAGCCGCGGCGACGCGCGCAAAACGGCCTGCAGGAGATGCCCACAGGCCGTTTAATCACCGAGAGCCGGGTCGCCACTCCCGGCCCTCTCAAAAGGAGGAGAAGAAGAAGATTTTGTCGCCCTTCGTGCATTATCTTACCCCCTTTTGCGCCAGCCTGCTTGACGTTTGCCCTACGATTTCCCTACGATGCCGTCAGGTTCTGTCTCTGGCTCCCCTCCTGGTTCCCTCCGCCGCAATCAGGGCTCAAGGGGAAACAGCCCCCTGTGTTTCGGGTAAACCCGCTGCGCCGTCAACCGCCGCATGCTTTTGCGGGCAGAGACCTGCGCGGGGGTGCTCCCACGGCTTCCTGATTGCCTTGCCTTTGCCGCGCCCCCTCCCTCAAGAGCCCATCATCGGGTACAATAACCCTGCTATGGAACCCCCTACCGTCCATTGGATTCTCCACCACGCCCAACGCTGGCATTACGCCTGGTTTGCATTACTCGTGTTTGTGGAAGGCCCCACCACCACCATTGCCGGAGCCGTGCTGGCTGCCAGCGGCGTGCTTGACCCCTGGAAGGTCTTTGCCACCGCAGTCGCCAGCAACCTGGCCGCCGATGCATTCTGGTTTCAGGTAGGGCAATGGCTGCGCACCCGCGGCCACTGGATGGAAAAAATAGAAAAACGCTACCCGCTGGTACGGCCGCTGGAGCGCAAACTGCGGGAGCGCGCGGTAGCCTTCCTGCTGATTGCCAAATTCACCCTCAGCAGCGTGCCGGCGCTGATGGCCGCCGGACTTTCACACGTGCCCTGGCGCAAAGTAGTGGGCATTGTGCTCGTGGCCGACTGCGCCTGGATTGCTTTCCTCACCCTGTTGGGCTATTTGCTGTGGGATAAGGTGGCTTACCTCGCCCTCGGGCTGCGGGCGGCAGTCATTGTCGGCTTTCTGATTTTCGGCTACATCGTGGCACGCTGGGCGCACGGCGCACTCAACGGCATGTTGCAGGAAGACGCTCCGGAAGAATAATCACGGCAGGCCGCCGGCCACACGGCGGGCAATCTGGCGGTCAATTTTTCCCATCGGGAAATCCGACAACTCGGCGGGCAGCACCCACCGAAGGGCCTGCACCTGCAAAGGGCGCGGCGCGGGGCCTGTCAGGCGGCACAGGAAGGCGTGCAGCGTGACCTTGAAATGGGTGTAGGCATGGCGGTAACGGCCAAAGGGGGCCACAACGGCGATCTCGGTGCCCAGTTCTTCGCGAATTTCACGCCGCAGGGCGGCTTCCGGGGTTTCGCCATGTTCCACTTTGCCGCCCGGGAATTCCCACAAACTGCCCAGCAGCCCTTCGGCGGGGCGCTGGGCAATGAGCACGCGCCCCTCCCGGCGGATGACCGCCGCGGCCACGGTGTAGTGAGGCGGACGCCGACGGCGCTTTTTCCGCGGGAAAGCCTCGGGGTTGCCGCCGGCGCGCGCCCGGCAAAACGAGGCCAGCGGGCAAACGGCGCAGCGCGGGGCGCGCGGCGTGCACACCATCGCACCCAGATCCATCAAGGCCTGGTTGTAATCGGCTGCACGGCCGGGCGGCAGGTGTTCGGCCGCCAGCGCCCACAGCGCTTTTTCGCCCGCCGCAGTGTCGGCGGGGGCTTCCACAGCAAAAACCCGCGCCAATACCCGCCTGACATTGCCATCCAGCACAGGCACATCGCGGCCAAAGGCCAGCGAGGCCACCGCGCGGGCGGTATATTTTCCAATGCCGGGCAGGCGTTGCAGGGCTTGCGGGTCGGCAGGCAGGCGGCCGCCGTGCCGGGCCACAACCTCCTGCGCGGCGCGGTGCAGCGCCCGCGCCCGCCGGTAATACCCCAGCCCTTCCCACAAGGCCAGCACCTCCTGCTCATCGGCCGCGGCCAGCGCCTCAACAGTGGGAAAACGCGCCATCCAGCGCCGAAAGTAGGGCGCCACGGTGGCCACCTGGGTTTGCTGAAGCATCACCTCAGAAACCCACACGGCGTAGGGGTCGCGCAGCCCGCGCCAGGGCAGGCTGCGCCCGTGGGCGGCATACCACGCCAACAGCGCGGCGGCAAACGACGACGTTTCCGGTTGCGGCATAGGGTCAGGAGGTTTTCGGGGACGGCTGGGCGCAGTCGGCAGGCGAGGCCTCGCGCCGGGGCGGCGTCGGCGGCCCCCCAGGGGCAGTGCGCCACCGCGCGAGCACGGCTTTCCCTGCCCTGCGGACGGCTTCCAAAAGCCGCGGCAGGTCGTCTTCCGTGGTGCGGTAGGAAATGAAACACGCCCGCAGCGCCTCGGTTTCACCCAGGTGGGTGCGCGAAAGGAAGGCTTCCCCCTGTTGCTGCAGCACCGGCACCAGCGCATGATTGAGGGCATTCAGCGCAGCCTCTCCGGCCACTTCGGGGGGCGTGTAGCGGAAAGCGGCAATGCCCAGCGAAACCGGCGCAAGCCGCTGGAAATCGTCGGCCGCATCCACCAGCGCGCCAAACCGGGCCGCGAGGCGGTGCAGGCGTTCCCAGGTTTGCATCACCGCATCCGCACCATAGATTTTCAGGGTGAGGTAGATTTTCAAAGCGCGGAAATTGCGCGAAAGTTGGGGGCCGTAGTCGCGAAACTGGAAGCCTTCTTCGGCATTGGGCAAATAAGCCGCCCGAGCGCCAAAAGTAGCCGGAAGCAGCCCCCGATGGCGGGTAAAAACCGCCCCGGCCTCAAAAGGCACAAAGAGGGTCTTGTGCGGGTCCACGGTAAACGAATCGGCGCGGGCCAGGCCGCGGGCACAGGATGCCGCGGTGGAGAGCGACGCCGCCAGCCCGCCGTAAGCCCCATCCACATGCAGCCAGACGCCCTCTTCAGCACACACGGCGGCAATATCGGCAATCGGGTCGCACGCGCCGGTGGCGGTGGTGCCGAGGGTCGCGCCTACGGCCAGGGGCACGATGCCGCGCTGTTTGTCGGCGCGGATGGCCGTGCGGAGGGCGTCGGGGCGCATGCGGCGGGCCGTGTCGGTGGGAACGCAGCGTACCGCCTCTTTGCCCAGCCCCATCATCTCCACCGCCTTGACCTGGGAATAGTGGGCTTCGGGGCTCAGGTAAACCGCCGCGGGCGGCATGGCGCGCAGCCCTTTTTGCCGCACTTCGGGGAAGGCCGCCTGCCGCGCCAGCAACATGCCCACAAAATTCGCCATAGAACCGCCGGAGGTCAGGATGCCCTCGGCTTCCGGCGCGTAGCCGCTGAGCGCCAGCAGCCAGCGGAGCACCAGCCGCTCGGTTTCGGTGGCCGCGGGCGCCCCCTGCCACACCGCGACCGACTGGTTGAGCGCCGCGGCCAGCGCCTCGGCAAACACCGCCCCCGCAAGCGGCGAAGTACGCATCCAGGCCAGAAACCGCGGGTGCCCTACCCGCACCGAGGGGGCGGCAATTTTATTGCGGAAATCGGCCAGCGCGGCTTCCACGCCCTGGGGGGCGCGCGGCAGCGGCTCATCCAGCAAGGCCTGCAGCCGGGCGGGGGTGGCTTCGGGGTCGGCCACCGGCTGCTCACTCAGCGTGGCCAGATATTCGGCCACAAAATCGGCCACCCAGCGCCCCAGGTGGCGGATGGCCTGAGGAGGAAGTTCGGGAGGAACGGTCATGGGCGTATTGTACTACCGAACGGTGCGGCCTCCCACCCCGGCAAAAACCTTAAAGGGTTGCCAGATGCGTGCCAGAAAAAGGGGGAAAGGGCATTTGGTAGTATACTTTGGCTACCCACTGCGTCCACCGCATCAAAAGAGGGAGACTGCTCACGTGACACAGGCTCGCCGCTGGATATTTTGGCTGCTGGGAATATGGCTGCTGGGAATGGCGGCAGCCGGCTGCACGTCGGCGGCCGGGGAAGCCAACGGCCTGGCGCCGGCGCCCTTCCTGGGGGCGTGGCGCGCCTGCGGCGGCACTGCCGGTGCAGGAGGATGGCTGGCCGGGCCTTACTGGTTTAAGGGAAACCTGGTGGGCGTGGCCACCAACATGGTTTTCGTCTGGCGCGCCGATGCACCGCAGGGCGGCGCGCGCCCCCTCCAGGTGTACCCTCGCTCGGGGAGCAGCGCCGCGCTGCGGGCAGGCTTTGTCCATGCCGGCGGGCACAACGTGCTGCCCGAAATCGCCGCCTGGATACGCTCTCACGGCGGCTGGCGCTGCAGCGGTGAACCGGCCGGCGAGCCTTACACCGCCGGCAGCCTGACCTGCCAGACCTTTACCAACCTGGCGCTCTGTTACAACCCGGGCGCGCATCGGGTTACGCCCCAGCCCGTCGGGCAGCGCTTCTTGCAAGCCAAAGGGCGCTCCCTGCTGGCCGAACTCCCCACCGCGCGGCCGTCTTCCGCCGGGTGGCGCGCGCAGGTGAACGCCTCGGCCCAGGGCAGCCACTGGGTGGCGCTGAAAGCCCGCACGGTCGCCCCGGCCGGGGCGCGCTGCGCGTCCCTGGCTTTGCAAATTGACGACTGGCACGCATCCCGCGTTTCACACGTGGCCTACAAACTCACCCCCTGCAGTGCGCTAAAGCAAGGCGTTTGGCACACCACCATCACGCTGCCCAAATTATCTCCCGGCAAGCACACCGTGGTGGTGAAATTGTGCGCCGTGGGGCTGAACGGCTGGCTGGCCTGCGACGAAGACAGCGTCACGTTGACCCGGCCGCAAACCGGGCGCTAACGGCCGGCGCTCAGGGGGCGGGCGTGGCGGCAGGCAGTGCATGGGCTTCAGCCGCCACGGTCACGCGGGCAATCGGCGGGCCTATGCTGTACACGGTGACGGCGAAAGGCTGCGGCCTGTCGGCAGGGAAAGGCAGCGGGGCCTCCCAACGGCGCACCCCCACCGGATGCCCGGCGGCATCGTAAGCCGTGACAACAAGCCAGACCGCCTGCACGGCCACGGCTTTTTGCAATTGCAGTTTCCCGCCGGCCCGCGCCGAGCGGCCATCGGCAGCCAGGGCCACCTGCAGGGCCTGCACTTTCACCGGCGGATAACGCTGCGCCTGCGCTTTGGCAGGCACGGCCAGCGCCCGCAACAGGCGCACCGCCGCCCGAGGCGGCTGCGGCGCTTTCGCAAAACGGGCTTCCAAGACCGTACTTCCCCCTTTCGGCAGCAAATTGAGCAGCGCCTCGGCGGTCACGGCCTGACCGTTGGGCTGGGTCATCCACACGGCCACCGCTTCCACCGCCTGGGGGCCGGGGTTGCGGATTTCCACAAGGCACACCGCCCCTCCATCCACTGCCGGCTCGCAAAAAGGCGCCCCAACGGCCAAAGGGAGCGGCGTGGGCGTTGGCAGCCCCGCCGGGTTTTCGGTGTTCACGGGAATAATCAGCCGCGTGCCGACGGCCATCGCCTGCGGGTTCACGCCCGGGTTGGCTTCTTCAAGGGCTTTCAGCGAAACCCCAAAGCGCAAAGCCACCCCCAGCAGCGTATCGCCTTTAGCCACGGTATAAACCCACGGGGTGGGGCTGGGGTGTGCCGCCGCAGGCAAAGCAGGGGAAGGCAAAGGCGTGGCCGTCGCGGTCGGGGAAGGCCGCACATAAGGGGTCAGGGTCCAGCCTGGGGCGGGCGTGGCCGTCGCCTCGGGGGAAGCGGGCGCAGGAGAAGCCGAAGCCTTCCCGCAGGCAGCCAGCCACAAAGCCGCCCCTACCACGCCGCCAAGCATCAACAGGCGTTTGAACATGCCTTCATTATACCGTCATTGCGGCGGAGCACGGCCAAATGCCGCCGAGGCTTGCGCTGCGCCGCGGCGCTTGCCCTTCCACGCACCCTATGCTAAACTCAAGGGTGGAGGAGCCTATGAGCCACGAGGTAAGCAGCGAAGATGCTGCCCTGCAGGAAGCCATTCAGGCCATAGAGCAGGGAGAAACCGCCAAAGCGCAGGATATTCTGCGCCGCCTGCTGCGCGCGGCCCCCAACAATCCCGTTTATTGGGTGTGGTTGAGCGCGGCCGTGGACTCTGTGAAAGAGCGGCGCTACTGCCTGCAAAAAGCCTACGCCGCCGACCCGGCGTATGAACCGGCGCGGCGGGGGCTGATGCTGCTCGGCGAAATGCCGCCCGGCGAAGAAATCACCCCGGTACGGGTGCCCCATCCCCGTGCCTGGGAAGCCGAATACCGCCCGTCGGTGCCGGAGCAAACCGCCCCGGCCGGGCCGGCCCTGCCGCGCGGGGTCATTGCGGGGGCGGTTGCCTTGCTGGTGCTGATGGCGCTTTCCTGGGGAGCGTGGGGCGTTTGGCAGCGTTTCCGGCCGGTACACCTGGCCACACCTCAACTGCTGATTTACACCACTCAAACCCCCACCCCCCGCCCCACCAGCACGCCCAC